>DASYOZ010000072.1:0-38608 GCA_036007185.1 Gaiellaceae bacterium
TCGTCATGGGGATCAACGTCCAGGTGTGCTGGGAGAAGCTCGCGAACTACTGGGACATCGAGATGCGGCTCGTGCCGATGGAAGGCGACCGCTTCCACATGAACGCCGAGGAGGCCGTGAAGCTGTGCGACGAGAACACGATCGGCGTGATTCCCGTGCTCGGCTCGACATTCGACGGCTCCTACGAGCCGGTTAAGGAGATCTGCGACGCCCTCGACGACCTGCAGGAGAAAACGGGGCTCGACGTCCCCGTGCATGTCGACGGTGCGTCCGGCGCGTTCATCGCCCCGTTCGTCGACCCGGACCTCGAGTGGGACTTCAGGCTGCCGCGCGTAGCCTCGATCAACGTGTCGGGCCACAAGTACGGGCTCGTGTATCCCGGCGTGGGCTGGGTGGTGTGGCGCGACGCAGACGCCCTTCCGGCCGACCTGATCTTCTGGGTCAACTACCTCGGCGACAACATGCCGACGTTCGCGCTGAACTTTTCCCGGCCGGGCGCCCAGGTGGTCGCCCAGTACTACAACTTCCTCCGCCTCGGCTTCGACGGCTACAAGGCGGTACAGGGCTATGCCCGCGATGTGGCGACGACACTCTCGGCGCAGATCGCCGAGCTCGGGCCGTTCGAGCTGCTGACGCGGGGCGACGAGCTGCCCGTGTTCGCGTTCACGCTCGCGGATGGGATCGACAACTTCTCGGTCTTCGACGTCTCGAACGCGCTCCGCGAGCGCGGCTGGCTGCTGCCGGCGTACACGTTCCCGAAAAACCGCGAGGATCTCGCGGCGCTGCGCGTCGTGGTCAAGCGCGGCTTCGGCCAGGACATGGCGAACCTGCTCGTCGAGGACATCAAGCGCCAGCTGCCGAAGTTGCAGAAGCAACCCGAGCCGGTTCACGAGACCGCGGCGACCGGCTTCCACCACTAGGCGTTCAGGCGATGAGCGCAACGGCGAAGCACGTTGAAGGAGTCCTCGCCGAGCGGATCGACAAGGACATCCTCGAGCCGATCGCGGACTTCCAGAACCCCGCGCAGGAGTGGCGACGGCTCTTCTCGGAGCTGTACGGCACCTTCCTGCTGGTGATCGTGGCCGCCGGGGGCGGGATGATGGGCCAGGCATTCCCGGGCACGATCAGTCGCACAGCCGCGGTCGTCGCGCCGGGCCTGATGGTGATGGGGATCATCATGTTCATGGGCAAGATCTCGGGCGCACACCTCAATCCCGCCGTGAGCGTCGCCTTCTCCCTCCGCGGCGACTTCCCATGGCGGCGGGTCCCGGGCTACATCGTCGTGCAGCTCGTGGGCGCGACGCTTGCGGCGCTGTTCCTGCGCGAGGTGATCAAGGTGTCGGCCAGATACGGCTCCAATTACCCGGCGAGCGGCTACTCGAACTGGCAGGCATTCCTGATGGAAGCGCTGCTCACGCTCGGGCTCGTCAGCGTGATCCTCGGCACCGCCTCGGGCGCGCAGAACATCGGCATCTTCGGCGCGATCGGCGTCGGCGGCTACATCGCGCTCGCCGGCCTGTGGGGCAGTCCGATCTCGGGCGCCTCGATGAACCCCGCGCGCACATTCGGCCCCGACCTCGTCGCCCGCGAGTTCGGGGGCTACTGGGTCTACGTCGCCGGTCCACTCCTCGGCGCTGCCATCGCCGTCGGGTTCGCGTACGTCCTCCGCGGCGCCGGGGGCGGCAAGGCCGGGTCCGCAGCCGCCCAGGGCGACCTGCAGACCGAAGTCGCCAGACCCGGGCAGGCCTAGATGGGCACCGCGCAGAACAAGACCGCGCGAAGGAGTCCCAAACCGGTTCCGCACCCCACGCGCGCCGAGCGGGTTGCCGGTGGGAGGGCTGCGAGAGCGGACGTGCCGCGCTCGGCGCACGCCGGGATCGAGTTCCCCGAGCCTCGCGATCCTGTGGGGCTGCTGGAGGAGCAGGCTGTCTCTCGGGTGCCCGAGCTCGTCCCGATCCGGTATGGGCGGATGCTCGCGTCCCCGTTCGCGTTCTACCGCGGCGGCGCGCTGCTCATGGCGGCGGACCTGGCACCGACCCCGAGCTCGGGGCTTCGCGTTCAGCTCTGCGGCGACGCGCACCTCTCGAACTTCGGCGTCTTCGGCTCTCCCGAGCGGAACCTCGTTTTCGATATGAACGACTTCGACGAGACCGCTCCCGGTCCGTGGGAGTGGGACGTCAAACGCCTGGCGGCCAGCTTCGCCGTCGGAGGGCGCGAGAACGGGTTCAGCGAGACAGAGCGCAGAGCGGTCGTCCTCGACACGCTCCGCGCCTACCGGGAGTCGATGACCGCCTTCGCGCAGATGCGGAACCTCGACGTCTGGTACGCGCATCTCTCCGTCGATCAGGCCATGGCCGAGTTCAGCGCCGGCGTCGACCCCAAACGCCTGAAAAAGGCCCAGGCCGTGATCGAGAAGTCGCGCACCAAGGACAGCATGCACGCCTTCGAGAAGCTGACCCACCTCGTCGACGGAGAACCGCGCATCATCAGCGACCCGCCACTGATCGTGCCCATCGACGAACTCACTCCCGCGGCGACCGAGCGGGAAGCACTCGAAGAGGAAATGCGCAACCTGATCCGCTCCTACCGACGGACACTGGAGACCGACCGCCGCCACCTACTCGAGGACTTCCGGTTCGTCGACCTGGCCCGCAAAGTCGTCGGGGTCGGAAGCGTCGGCACCCGCGCCTGGATCGCGCTCATGCTCGGCGCCGACCAGCAAGACCCCCTCTTCCTCCAGATCAAGGAGGCACAACCATCCGTCCTCGAGCGGTTCGTCGGCAAGAGCGAGTACAGCAACAGCGGCCAACGCGTCGTCGCCGGCCAACGCCTGATGCAGGCGGTCAGCGACATCTTCCTCGGCTGGCAACACGTCAACGCCGGCCTCGACGGCCAAGAGCGCGACTTCTACATCCGCCAACTCAAAGACTGGAAAGGCTCCTTCGCCTTCGAAACAGCCGCCCCACCCGGCGCCGCCGCCTACGGCAAAGCCTGCGGCTGGACACTCGCCCGCGCCCACGCCCGCTCCGGCGACCGCGTCGCGATCGCCGCCTACCTCGGCAAATCCGACGTATTCGACCGAGCGATCGCCACCTTCGCCGAAACGTACGCCGACCAAAACCAACGCGACTACCAGGCATTACAAGCCGCCGTCGACGACGGCCGCATCCAGGCCGAGACAGGACTCTGACCCCCTCGCTGCTCTACCTCTCGAGAATCAGTTCAGTACGAGGTGCTCCCGCCGCCCGATTGCAACGGCCTCGAGCCGCGAGTGAGCGTTGAGCGCACGCAGGATGTGGCGGATGTGGTTCCGCACCGTGTCCATGCTGAGATGGAGCTCATCCGCGATCTGCTCGGTCGAGCGGCCCTCCTCCAGCAGGGTCAGCACCTGTGCTTGTCGCGGCGTGAGGCTCGGGTGCGGCGCCAGGGGCCGTTCGCGGGTGTCGACGTGCTTGACCTGGCCGAAGACGCCGATCACCCGCTCACCGCTTCGGAGCGGTACTGCGCTGACCTCGACGGACAGGCGCTCGCCATTCGCGTCGAGGACGACGCCCTTGTTGTCCGACCCCGACCGAGGCCCCACAAGATTCCGGACGAAGATCTCCCGCGCCCGCCGCGTTTCCTCGGGCGCGACGACCGAGGTCAGCTGGCGGCCTCGAACGTCCCCGACCAGCTTCCGTGCTGCCGGATTGAGCCACCGGATGATCCCGTGCCGGTCGATCACGTAGGCCGGAACTCGAACCCGCTCCATCGCGTCTTCGATCTCGCCGCCGAGGTTCTCCAACTCTGACATCGCTCTGAGTTTGCTCCTCGCGCCGAGAGATCGCAACTACCCGGGCGCGGCCCCTGGCTGAGCCAGCGTCATCACCGGCGGAGCTCATCAGCGTGTCCTGCATGCCGGGGGCGGGACTCGAACCCGCATGGCCCGAGGGCCACCCGATTTTAAGTCGGGCGCGTCTGACCAGTTCCGCCACCCCGGCGCGGTGAGGGTAACTGCCGACTGCCGTGCCGGATACCCTGCGGCCCGATGACGCGCGACGCGATTTACCTGTTTTCCGTCCTCGGCGTCGTCGGGCAGGTGCTTGTCGCGGTGATGATCGTCGCCGGCCTGCTCGCGCTCGCGGGTGTCCGGGGACCGCTCGACGGGATCCGTCGGCTGCTCTGGGGCTATGAGCTGTGGGCGGCATTCGTCGTCGCGGCGATCGCGACCTGCGGCAGCCTCTTCTACTCCCAGATCGCGAACTTCCAGCCGTGCGAGCTCTGCTGGTTCCAGCGGATCTGCATGTACCCGCTCTCGATCCTCACGCTCCTCGTCGCCTGGCACGGCGACAACCGCGCGGCGCGCTACCTCCTACCGCTGCCGGTCGCCGGCGCCTGTGTCTCGATCTACCACATGCTGATCCAGTACGGAGCCATCACCGAGCCGAAAGGGTGCTTCATCGGCGCGCCGGCGGGCTGCGGCACGAACTGGATCGCCTCTCACCCGGATGCGTCCTTCGGCTATCTCTCCATTCCGACCCTCGCTCTCACCGGCTTCCTTCTTCTCATCGGATTCTTGGTCCTCGCGACCACCGGGACCACCGAGGAGACGGCTACCCTTCCCGCGCATGCCGAGCGGTAAGAGAGCAAGAGAGCAGCGGCGGACGGCCGCGACCGCGCCACGGACGCCTCCGCCGGTGCGCTCGAAGGGCATGGGCGGACGCGGCCCGCGTCAGGCGTCGCCGCGCGCGCTCGCGATCGGAGGCGGCATCGTCGCGGTCGTGGTGATCGCCATCGTGCTCGGAGTGGTGCTCGGACGCGGCAACGGCAGCAACTCTCCGTCGAGCGTCCTCGGTGGCCTGGGGTCGGTCGGCAACGCGAACAGCCCGGTGGCACTCCAGGGCGCGCCCGACGCGAACGCGCTCTTCAATCGCATCCCGCAGAAGGGAATCGTGCTCGGCAACCCCGGCGCGCCGGTCAAGATGGAGATGTTCATCGACGTCCAGTGCCCGATTTGCCGGGACTACGAGGTCAGCAACCTGCCGGAGATCGTCCAGAAGTACGTCAAGACGGGAAAGGTGCAGCTGCACGTGCAGCCGTGGGCCTTCCTCGGACCGCAATCGACGTCCGGTCGGCTCGGTGTGATCGCGGCCTCGTTCCAGAACAAGGGTTACGAGTACGCGAAGGTGCTCTACGACAATCAGCAGACGGAGAACACGGGCTGGCTGACCAACCGGGAGATGGCGATGATCGCCGCAAGCGTGACGGGGCTCAACCTGCACCGGTGGTGGTCGGACGTCAACAGCTCGCAAGCGAAGGCGATCGCGAGCCAGGTCGACTCGCTCGCCACGAAGGCGAATGTCCAGGGCACGCCGACGGTCCTCGTCGGCCCTGCCAATGGCAAGCTGCACGACATCATCCAGCCGGGCCTCGCGCCGACCCTGCAGATCACCGAGCAGGCGCTCGACCGCCAGCTCGCGAAGAGCTAGCCCGCGCCCACGGGCGGAAATTCCGCAAAGAGCGCGCTTTTCTCTCTTGACCGCTGACGAGACGCCCGAGTAGGCTCTGCGAGCCGGTTCCGATGGACTTACGGGTTCGTCGGGGCCGGCGTTTTGGTGGTCCGTCCGATCTGATCTCTAGGGTTCTGCGCCCCAATGATCGTCGGACTCCTCATCGTTCTCGTCCTCCTCGCGCTCGGGGCGGCCGTCGTCTGGCTGCCCCGCATGATCGCAGCCCAGCTCGCGTCGCTGCGCGTGGAAACTGCCCGGCAGCTCGGAGAGCGGAACGCCGAAGTGGACCGCCGTCTCGCCGACGTCACCGAGACACTCGACCGCCGCCTCGCGAGCAGCGGCCAGACGGCGACGCAGATCCACGAGAAGCTCGGCCAGGTCACGACGGTGATGGCCGAGGTAAACGAGCGCGCGAAGGATCTGGGGCGACTCGAGCAGGTCCTGCGTCCCCCGAAGGCGCGAGGCGGCTTCGGCGAGCTCCTGCTCGAGAACCTCCTGCGCGACCGGCTGCCGCCGGAGGCCTACGCGATGCAGCACACGTTTGCGACCGGCGACCGCGTTGACGCCGTGATCCGGGTCGACAGGCTCGTCCCGGTCGACTCGAAGTTCCCGCTCGACAACTTCGAGCTGATGATCGGAGCCGAGGACGAGGCGCAGCGCCACCTGCACGAGAAGGCCTTCGCCCGCGACGTGAAGAAGCACATCGACGACATCTCGGCGAAGTACATCCTCCCCGACGAGGGCACGTACGACTTCGCGCTCATGTACCTGCCGGCGGAGGCGATCTATTACGAGCTCGTCTCCGGCAAGACCGGCCAGCTCCTCACCTACGCGCACGAGCGGCGCGTCTTCCCGGTCTCGGCGACGACCTTCACCGCGTATCTCCAGGTGATCGTGATGGGGCTCAAGGGGCTCCAGATCGAGGAGACCGCACACGAAGTGATGGCCTACTGCGCAGCGCTGCAGAAGGACTTCGGCAAGTTCCGCGAGGACTTCGAGCTCGTCGGGACGCACCTCTCGCGGGCGCAGAGCAAGTACGCGGAGGCGGACAAGCGCCTCGACCGCTTCGAGACGCGGCTCGAGCGCGCCGCCGACCTCGAGGTCGACGCCGCTCCGGCCGAGCCGCCGGCGCTGCCGCGAGCGCTCGACGCCGCCTAGAAACGAAGGAGTGCGGCGACGCCGCCGACCGGATCGAGGTCGCGATGCTCCTCGCCGATCACCTCGACCGTCCCGCCGTGCGTCAACGTCTGGTGCACGACGAGATCGAGGCCGGTATCCGCCGGCTGCAGCGTCGTCCCGTCGAGCGGACAGCTTCCGTCCACGACCTGCGGGCGGCCACAGGCCGGGCAGACGTACGCGGGCTGGTCGGCGCCCTCCTGCACGAGCAGGAGCTCGACTCGGCCGTCGGACGCGGCCTGCAGGGTCTCCTCCCAGCCGGAGGCGGCGCGGCCGTTCCGCGCGGCTTCCTCCCGCCAGCGGGCGAGTAGGTCCTCCTCCCTGCCGGCACGCCACTCGTCGAGCAGTGGCCGGGCCGCCTCGAGCAGCCGCGTCGCGTCGACGTGTGCCTCGGCCGCGACCCAGCCGACGAGCGCGCCCCGAACCTCGGGCGAGAGCAGGCTCTCGAACTCGGATCGCGTCTCCTCGGGCCCGGCGAGCACGACGCGGACGTTCCGGAGCCTACGGACGCGGCGGTCGAGTGCATCCGCAACGTCACGCAGATGCCGGTCGACGATCTCCTCGATGTGGCGCCCGTAGCGCGACTGCGACCAGCCGCCCTGGTCGTGGCGGCCCGGAACGTCCGCCGACTCGTCCACGAGCGGAGTGAGCCGGCCCGCGCGGAGCCGGTAGACGTCGCCGCGCTCCCGGCCCACATAGGCGACCAGCGCGCCGTCGCCGCGCCCGACGACGCGAACGAGCGGCGCGAGATAGAGCTGATTCGCGATGCGGGCGTCGTCGTCCACCGGCCACGGCAACAGCAGCGGCTGGAACAGGTCGTCGAGCTCGGCGGCGAAGACCGCGACGCCTTGAACGCCCTCGCGGTTGAGCTCGCTGTCGAACCAGGTCTCGATCCGCTCGAGATCGCGCGCGAGCGCCTTGCGCTCGTCATGCGAGAGCGACGCGCGTCGCTCGTCCAGCTGTCGCTCCCCACGCGCCAGCAACGACCGCGTATGCGAGGCGAGATCCCCCGCGGTCGGCACGATGCGGGGATCGAGACCGACGTAGACGCTCACGGCGCAACCGTGCGTCGCCCGGAAAGCCGCAAGCTCGCGCAGCTGCTCCCAGGTGATCGATCCGGCCACGGCGCCCGTCTCCCCCTCACCGCGGATTCTATGCCTCCGGACCGGCGACCTCGGGAACGTCAATCCGGCCCAGATCGTTTAATACAGCAGACACGTTTGGGAGAGAGGAATCCATGAGCGACGTACGTGACCTGATCGTGATCGGCGGGGGGCCCGCGGGTTACACCGCGGCGCTCTACGCTGCGCGCGCGAATCTGCGGCCGCTCGTGATCGAGGGCTTCAGCTGGGGCGGCCAGCTCATGATCACGAGCGATGTCGAGAACTATCCCGGCTACCCCGACGGGGTCATGGGCCCGGAGATGATGGCGGAGTTCCGGCGCCAGGCGGAACGCTTCGGCACGGATTTCGTCACCGACAACGTGACGCGGGTCGACTTCTCCGAGCGGCCGTTCCGCGTCTGGGTCGAGGACGAGGAGTATCAGGCGCAGTCGGTGATCATCGCCACCGGTGCGAGCGCCCGCTGGCTCGGCCTCGATTCCGAGGAGCGGCTGAAAGGCCGCGGCGTGTCGGCCTGCGCCACGTGCGACGGCTCCTTCTTTCGCGAGAAGCACATCATCGTCGTCGGCGGCGGCGACTCGGCGTTCGAGGAGGCGCTCTTCCTGACGCGCTTCGGCTACAAGGTGTCGCTCGTCCACCGCCGCGACGAGTTCCGCGCCTCGCAGATCATGATCGACCGGGCGCGCGACAACGGGAAGATCGAGTTCAAGACGCCGTACGTCGTGGACGAGGTGCTGGGCGAGGAGTCGATCAGCGGGCTCCGGCTCCGCAATACCGAGACCGGCGAGACGGAGGAGGTCGAGGCGGGCGCGCTCTTCGTCGCGATCGGCCACGACCCGAACACGACGCTCTTCCTCGACCAGCTCGACCACGACCCGAACGGCTACCTCGTCACGAAGCCTGGAACGACCGAGACGAACGTGCCCGGCATCTTCGCGGCGGGCGACGTCCAGGATCACGTCTACCGCCAGGCGGTCACCGCCGCCGGCAGCGGCTGTATGGCGGCGCTCGACGCCGAGCGGTTCCTCGCCGCCGAGGAGGGCCACACCGGCACCGCCCTGACCGCTCCGAGGCCGGAGGCCGAGCCGACAAAGGTGTAGGCACGTGCGCGGCGAATCGCGCCGCGATGGCTGCAACCTGGATCGACCTCCTCGACCCGACCGCGGATGAAGTACGCGAGAAGGCGCCGCGCGAGCTCGAGGAGACGGCGATCGGCCAGCTCCTCGCGCCCCCGCAGCACGAGGACGAGCCGCGGCCGACGCTCATCGGCCACGGCGACTACATCTTCGGCGTCTTCCTCGTCGCGGTCGCCGCGCCCGAGGAGGACAGCGTCTACTACCAGGAGATCGACCTGGTCATCACGCACGACACGCTCCTCACCGTGCGCAAGACGCCGCCCGCGGGCCGGCCGGCCTGCGACGTCGCGGCCGTGCAGAAGACCGCGAAGCCGAAGGACTCGGCCGGGCTGCTCGCGTATCGCCTCCTCGACGAGATAGCCGAGCGCTACCTCGACCTCGTCGACGCGCTGGACGAGGAGATCGACGAGCTCGAGGACCGGGTCGAGACACAGCAGGCCGACGTCACCCGCGCCCGCATCTCCACGCTCCGGCACGACCTACTCCACATCCGGCGCACGCTCAGCCCGATGCGCGACGCGGTGCGCCGCGTGATCGACGGGACGGTCGAGGTCGAGAACGGCCCCGAGGTCTTCCCCCACGAGGTCGAGGTCGCCTTCAACGCCGCCTACGACAAGTTCCTGCGCGCATCGGACGGGCTCGACCTCGCGCGTGACCTGCTGGCGAGTGTTCGCGACTACCAGCAGGCGAAGATCGCGAACGACCAGAACGACGTGATGAAGCGGCTGACCGTGATCGCGGCGCTCCTGCTCCTCCCCACGTTCATCGTGGGCCTCTACGGCCAGAACTTCCGGGACATCCCGGAGCTGCGCTGGCACTTCGGCTACGGGTTCGTGTGGGGAGTGATCATCGTCACGACCGCGCTACAGCTCTGGTGGTTCCGCCGCAAGCACTGGTTCTGACCCGGGTACCCTGACCGCGTGCCCAACTTCATCTGCCCGAACTGCAAGGAGCGCTCGGTCGACATCGACCGCAAGGAGGGGATGTTCGACGAGGCAGTCGCCTGCCACCACTGCGGGTTCGGCTTCCTCTTCGAGCTGATGGACGACTACTACCCGGCGCCGACGACCGGCCTGGTCACCTGCGACCAGGAAGGCCGCATCCTTGCGCTCGGGCGCGGCGTTTTCGAGCTGAGCGGCTGGAGCGAGCAGGAGGTGCTCGGCGCCGACGTGGTCGCCGCCTTCGGCCTCGCCGGCTTCGAGGAGGAGAAGAACCCGGTCAAGCTCTCGCTCGAATGGGGCGTGCGCCGCCTGAACGAGCAGCTCCAGCTGCGCACGCGCGGCGGCCAGGTGAAGCGCGTCATCGGCGACTTCTTCCCGGCGCTCGACGACGACGGCGGCCTGCTCGTCGCGCTGACCCCAGCGCTCAGCTAGCAGCGTCGGTCCGGCCTACTCGGACGGCGCGGGCGCCACGGGCGCTGTGAGATCGCGGTGGGTAGCCAACCGCGGCTGGTAGAAGCGCTGCGCGATTGCGGTCGGAACAATCGCCGAGAGCACAACGACCGCGATCAGCAGCGAGAACTGTGTTCTGTCGATGATCCCTGCCGTGAGGCCGTAGAGCGATGTGATCGTCCCGAACGTGAGTCCCGTCGACATCAGGAGTGTCGTGAACGCCGCATGTGGTGCCGTGAACCTCCGCGCGAGCGGGTAGACGCCGAGGAGCTTCGGGCCCATCTTCGAGACGACAAGCAAGCCGAGAATCCCGAGGTTCGCCCAGAGAGCGCTCGTCGACACACTGAGCCCGCCTTTGAGGAAGAAGAACGGCGTCAGAAACGCGAACGAGACGACGCGCAGACGGTCTTGCTCGACGCGGTGCGAGGCATAGAACTGCGACATCGCGAGCCCGAGGACGAATGCAGGCAGGACCGCCTGCGAGTTCGCGCGCGATCCCAGCCACATGAGCAGGAAGAGGCATGCGAAGACGAGCTTGATCTCGGGCTCGATCACGCGGTTGCCGTAGCGCGGGAAGAAATGCCGCGCCGCGTGCGGCAACCCGAAGATGAGCCCGATCGAGACCAGGGCGAACGGGATGATCCACACCGTCGGCTTGAGGAAGAGGACGGTGAGCCCGGTGACGGTCGCGATGTCCGTGACGAAGGTTGCGGACATGAGTCGCTTGCCCACGAGCTCCCGATTCAGTCCCGTTTCGACGAGCACCGCATAGACGACCGCGAGGCTCGTCGTCGACAGCGCGAGGCCGCCGATCTCGGCCTGGCGCCGCGACCAGTCGAGCGCGTAGTACGTCACTAGAGCCACGACGGCGAACGGGGCAAAGAACGACACGAGCCCGATCGACACCGACGCCTTCCACTCGCGCACGAGCTGCGGCACGTCCACCTCCGCCCCGGCCTGGAACGTCAGGACGATCCCCGCGAACGCGCCGATGAAGCTCAGCCAGCTCGGGATGACGACGTGGGCGGCGTTGCCGACGATCACGCCGGCGAGCAGCTCGATCAGCGCGACGGAGAGCCCGAGCTCGACCGAGATGGTCGAGGCGAGCAGGATCGTTCCGGCCAGGACTGCTGCCAATGCAAGGTCGCTCACCGCGTTCTCCTTCCAGGCGTGGTCTCGTCTTCAGAGGCCATCAGCCCGGACGGGGCGGTTAGGCGGGAGCCTCATCCCGCGAACGACGGCCCCATCGTACCGGGCACAATGGGACCGTGGATTCGCTCAGCGGACACCTTCTCGTCGCATCGCCGTCGCTGCTCGACCCGAACTTCCGCCGCGCCGTCATCCTCGTGACCGAGCACACCGAGGAGGGTGCGGCGGGGCTCGTCCTCAATCGCCCGTCGCCGGTCGAGGTGGCGGGCGCGGTACCGCAACTCGAGCCGGTCGTCGACGACGGCGACCAGGTCTGGGTCGGCGGCCCCGTGCAGCCGGAGGCCGTGCTCGTGCTCGGAGAGTTCCTCGATCCGGACGACGCCGCGGTGCCGCTCTTCGGCGCGCTCGGCTTCCCCTCGCTGGACGAGCCGGAGGAGATCATCCCGGCGACGACACGACGGCGGGTGTTCGCCGGCTACGCGGGCTGGGGAGAGGGGCAGCTCGAGTCCGAGCTCGCCGACGAGGACTGGATTCTCGAGCCCGCGCTCCCCGACGACGCCTTCACGGAAGATCCGGATGAGCTGTGGCGCGACGTGCTGCGCCGCAAGGGCGGGATCTACGAGCTCGTCGCCCGCATGCCCGAGGACCCCCGCGTCAACTGACCTGAGGCTTCTGGCTCGTCGCTGGCAAGTGAGCCGAGCGAACGAGAGATCGCGCCGCCAGCGGCGAGAGCGCATCGCGGAGGCCGGCTTCGCCGGCCGGGAGCGATGCGCGGCCCAGGAGCCTCAGACGCGCGCGAAGGCGAAGACGTAGGTGAGGCGCGGCAGGGGGAACCGATCGCCGTAGCGGGCGGCGCGCGCGTACACCTCGCGCAGCCAGTTCTCGCCGTCCGCGGGAGCCGCGGTCAGGAAGCGGCTCGTCGTGGCCAGCAGACCGACGAGCGCATCCGGGCTCGACTCGTCCACGCTGTCGACGATCGTCCGGCCCAGCTCGCGGAACCACGGCGCCCCGGGCAGCTCCTCCTGGACATACGGCTCGTGGCCCCCGTAGCCGATGAGCTCGCCGAGCTCGCGCTGCAGCGGATCGCGCTCGTCCCACCAGTTCCAGAGCAGGGCAAGGCCGCCTCCCTCAGCGACCACGCGGTGCAGCTCTGGCACCGCTCGGGCGCGGTCGAACCAGTGGAACGCCTGCCCCGCGAAGGCGGCGCGGACGCTCGCGTCCGGAAGGGGGATCGATTCGGCCGGCCCCTCGAGCGCCTCCGCCTCCGGCACCGCGGTCCGGAGCTGCTCGAGCATCGGCGCGCCGGGCTCGACCGCCATTACGTCGAAGCCGAGCGCGACGAGACCGCCCGCCAGCTTCCCCGTCCCGGCCCCGAGGTCGAGGACGCGGTCGCCGGGCGCGATACCGAGGATCTCAGCCGCCCAGCGGAGCGCCTCCTCGGGATAGTCCGGCCGGCGCCGTTCGTACTCCGCCGCGGCCGTATCGAAGCTGCGGGAGCGTGTTGCGCGATCAGGCACGGCTGGAGGGGCAGAGGTCGTTGACGACACAATCCTCGCAGCGCGGACGCCGCGCGTCGCAGACACGGCGACCGTGCCAGATCAGGAGGTGCGGGAAGCGGCCCCAATCGGCGCGCGGCACGAGCCGGACAAGATCGCGCTCGATTTTCACAGGGTCATCCTGCCGCGTGAGCCCGAGGCGCTGCGAAAGGCGCCGGACGTGGGTGTCGACGACGATGCCCTGCGGCTCTCCGAGCTCGGCCGCGACGACGTTGGCCGTCTTCCGCGCGACGCCGGGCAGCCGGATCAGCTCGTCGAGCCGCCGCGGCACCTCGCCGTCGAACTCCTCGAGCAGCAGCCGCATCGTCCCCCGCACCGCTTTCGCCTTCTGGCGGTAGAAGCCGGTCGCAAAGATGTCCCGCTCGAGCTCCTCCTGCGGCACCGCGAGATAGTCCTCGGGCCTGCGGTACTTCTCGAACAGTGCCTGCGTGACCCGGTTGACGTTCACGTCGGTCGTCTGCGCCGAGAGCATCACGGAGACGAGCAGCTCGAGCGGGCTCCGGAAGTGGAGCGCGATCGCGGCGTCGGCGTGCTCGGCTGCGAGCCGCTCGATGATCGGCCCGATCCGGTTCTTCTTCGGCCCGACGCGCCGGCGGGCCTCGTTCAGGTAGCTACGAGGCAACGGCCTCCGGCAGACGCGGACGCAGGCGCGGGCCGGCACAGACGAGGTCGAGCGCAGGACATGCCGCGCAGGCGAAGTCGCTCGGCGTCGGCGGGAACTCGCCGGCCTGGATCCGCGCGATCGCGGCGGAGAGCTCCGCCTCGAGCTCGACGACGTCAGCGCGGACGAAGGCGGCCTCGACGGGCACCTCCGGCCGCTCGAGGAAGTGGTAGACAACCTCGACCTCCTCGGCGCCGGCACGGAAGCAGGCGAGCGCGTAGACGAGCCGCTGCAGTCGGTAGTCCTGCTCGACGATCTCCTCCGGCGACGCGTCGCCCAGCAGGTTCGTCTTGTAGTCGACGACGAGCGCCCGGCCGTCAGCGAGATGAAACGCGTCCAAATAACCGTGTACGAGCGCGCCGTCGTGCTCGAAGGTGAAGTGGCGCTCCTTCTGGACGCCGGTGAGGGCCGCAACGCGGCCGGCGAGATCCGACTGGCAGTACGCGGCCACGAAGCCGCGAATCCGCTCGTCCTCGAGCTCGGGCACGATCGGCTCGGCGAGGTCGAGTTGCTCGAGCAGTGCGTGGACGGCGCTGCCGACCTCGGTCCCCGTCATCTCGGCGGTTCCGTCGCCTTCGACGGGCCGCTCGCTCATCCCGAGCCCGTAACGGGCGAAGTACTTGTACGCGCACTGCTCGAAGGTCGAGAGCGCGGTGAAGGACAGCTTGCGCACGCGGAGGAGCGGCGGCTCCGGCAGCGCCACGAGCGGCGGCAGCGCAGGCCCGGCGAGCGGAGCGGCGACCTCCTCGACGGCCGCGAAGAGTGCCAGCTGCCCCGGCTCGGGCTCATCGGCCGCAACGGCCACGGCTTCTGCGAGCTCCGGCCGGTAGCGGTCGAGGCGGACGAGCAACCGCGCATCGCCGCGGACGAGCTCGATCGGCACTTCGCCGGCCCGCGCGAGGTCTTCGTCGGCGTCGAGCCGGTCGAGCACCCATGCGATCGGCGTCGGCACCTCGCGCTCCGAGCCGAGATCGACGGAGCCGGAGATGATCAGCCGTTCCTTGGCCCGCGTCATCGCCACGTAGTAGAGGCGCAGGCGCTCGGCCCGCTCCGCCTCCTGCCGCGCCTCCTTCACCGCCTCGTAGTCGAAGGCGCCGCGCCGCCGCGCGGTCACGGGATCTGCGACGCGGAACCCGAAGCGGCCGTCGGGCAGCGCGAGGATCTCGTCGGGCGACGGCGGCACGCGGTCGCGCCCCGCGTCGGCGACGATCACGACCTTGAACTCGAGCCCCTTCGCGGCGTGGATCGTGAGGAGGCGTACCGCGTCGGCGCCCTCCTCCTCGGCGAGCGCCTCGAGCTCGCGCGCGCCGACCGCCTCCTGCTCGGCGACAAAGCGGACGAAGCCTTCGACGTCCGGGCCGCGGAGCTCCTCGTACGAGCGCGCGAGGCGCGCGAGCTTCCGCATGTTCGCGTAGCGGCGACGCCCGTCCCACTGCGCGAGCACGGCGAGGTCGTAGTCGTGCTCGGCGACGATCTGCTCGCACAGCCGCTCGAGCGAGATCCGCGGCATCGCCTCGACAAGCCGCTCGTAGCGCTGGCGGAAGGCGCGCATCAGCCTCTCGTCGCGGTCCCCGAGGCCTGGCGGCAGCGAGTGCTCGAGGCCGGAGAAGAGTGGCCGCCTGGACGCAACCCGGCGGAGAAGCGCGAGCGCGTCGTTCGAGACGCCGACGAACGGCGACGCGAGCACCGACAGGAGCGCCACGTCGTCGTAGCGGTTCTGCAACAGGCGGAGGTACGAGAGCAGGTCGACAACCTGCTGCTGGCCGAAGTAGCCCTTGCCGGTCGTCCGGTACGTGGGCAGCCCCGCTCGGCGCAGCTCGTCCTCGTACCACTCCGCGTCCGTGCCGGCGGCGAAGAGGAGGACGATCTCGCCCGGCGTCGCGGCCCCGCCGTCCACGAGCTCGCGGACGCGCCGTGCCACCGCGCGCGCTTCCCCACGCCGCCAGTGGACGCCGCCGTCCTTGTAGCTCTCCTTGTCGGTGACGAGGAGCTCGACGGGATGGCCGAAGACCGGGTCCGGGAACTCGACCGCGGCCGCAAGCTCCTGGAACTCGCCGCCGAAGTGGGAGCCGAAGAGCTCGTTGACCGCCGCGAGCACCTCGGGGCGCGATCGGTAATTGAGCGTGAGCGAGAGAGGCTGCTGGGCGGCCTCGCGCCGCTCGCGGAAGACCTGCACGTCGGCGTGGCGAAAGCCGTAGATGGACTGGAACTCGTCGCCGACGAAGAAGAGCTCCGTGTCCGGGGTGCGGAGAAGGTCGACGATCTCGGTCTGCAGCCGGTTCGTGTCCTGGAACTCGTCCACGAGGATCGAGCGGAAGCGCGCCTGCTCGCGCTCACGCAGATCCGGCTGCAACTGGAGCAGGTCGCGCGCCTCGAGCTGGAGGTCTTCGAAGTCGAGCGCCGACTCGCGCGCCTTCGCCTCCGCGTACCTCGCGGCGAACAGCGTCAGGAGCTCCTGGAGCAGGGCACGGTCGCGTGCCGCGGCTTCGTCGAGAGCGGCCTGCTCCACGGCCGCGAGCGCCTCGCAGTACCCGGCCGCACGGTCTCCGCGCACCTTGAAGCCGGTCAGGCTCATCAGCCGGTCGGGGCGACGGTCCCGTTCCAGCAGCTCGAGTAACTCTGCCGCCGTCCGCTGCTGAGGCTCCGTCGCGTCCGCGTCGGAGACGAGCGAGGTCGCGGCGGCCAGCAACTCGTCGACCCGTTCGGCCAGCTCCGGCCTCGCGGCCACCGCGAGGTCGAGCTCGCGGCCGGCGGCGCGTAGCGTCTCGTAGACGCTCGTCAGCATCCGGCGCAGCCGGTCACTCCCGTACGTGGCGAGCAGCTCGAGCCGTTGCGGATCCTCGCCGGCGCAGAACTCCGCGAGGGCCTGCCGGAATGCCTCCGAGCGGAGCACCGCCGCCTGGGCTTCGTCGAGCTCGCGGAAACGGGGGTCGAGCCCGGCCGCGAGCGGATAGGCCCTCAACAGCCGGGCGCAGAAGCCGTGGATCGTCGAGATCCAGGCGCCGTCCAGCTCCCGCGCGAGGTCGTGCCGGCCGCGCTCGGCGAGCGCTGCGCGGATCCGCGTGCGCAATTCCCCGGCGGCGCGGCGGGTGTACGTGATCACGAGGATCGAGTCGACGTCGAGACCGCGATCGCAGACGGCGCGGACGACCCGCTCGACGAGCACGGCCGTCTTGCCGGTACCGGCGCCGGCGGAGACGAAGACTTCTCCCCCGGCCTCGACCGCCGCGAGCTGCTGCTCGTTGAGCTCGTACCCGCTCACGGGCGCTCGATCCGGCACATCGGCCACAGGTCGCACCAGCTCGGGCACTCGCCGCCGAGAGGGTCATGGAGGACATCGCCCGCCTGCATCCGCTCTGCGAGCGAGGTCGCGGTCTCGCGCGCCGACTCGACGGCGCCCCAGAACGCCTCTTCGTCGAGGTAATCGTGCGAGACGTAGCCCGGCAGCGTCTCGGCCTCCGAGCCGCGAACGAGGCCTCGCGGCTTGCGCGCCCCCGCGAGCGGCCGGTAGAGGCCGCCGAGCGGTTCCAGCCCGACGAGGTCGCGCAGAACGAGCATGTAGAGCGGGATCTGGAGCCGCAGCTCGCTCTCGATCTGCCGGGCCGAGTGCGCGGTCTTGCCGGACTTATAGTCCTGGACGATCCCGCGCGCGCCGAACGGGTCGACGTCGATCCGGTCGATCTTGCCGGAGAGGGTCAGGCCCGGCGCGAGCTCGAGCCCGCGCTGCAACTCCGGCGCAGCGCGGTCGCTGCCGAACGAGACCTCGAAGCGCCGGGGCACGAGCTGCAGCTGCGACTCACACTCCTCCTCCACGAACGCGGAGAGGTCGCGCCACAGCGTCTGGTCGAGCTCCCGCTCCTGCATCTCGGTGAGGTCCATCCGCACGCCGGCGAGCGCCTCGTCGAGGCAGCGGCGCATGAGCCCGGTCGCCGCCTCTACGTGTTGTGGCTCCAGCTTCTCGACCCCGAGTTCCGCCGGCACCCGCGAGAAGAAGCGGTGCAGGGCGTTGTGCGCGACGCTGCCGCGCTGCTTCGCGTCGGGCTCCGCGTCGATCGTCCTCGGTGAGAGGAACCGCTCGACGAACCAGGCGGACGAGCAGTCGGCGAAGCGCTCGAGCTCGGTCACGGCGAAGGTGGTGCGCGCGGCGAGCTGCTCGAGCACGAGCGGGTGCGTGATCCTCGTCGGCCGCCGGAACGCCGCGCGGGCGCGGTCGAGTCTCCGCTCCCACCCGTTCGCATGGGCGAGCGCCTCCGCCGCGGCCGGATCGCGGGCGGCGAGCTCGGCTAGCGCCCGCAGCCGCTCGCGCTCTGTCGGCGCTTCCTCGAGCGGCCAGGTCAGCGCCGAGAGCGGGCGGCGGCGTGTCCAGCGCCGAACGTCGTCACGGTCGAAGAGCGCCTGCACGTCGTGCCAAAACGGGCTTGCCTCGCGCGGGCTGCCGTCATCGTCGGCCGCTTCGCGGACGAGATAGAGCCGCTCCGAGGCGCGCGTGCAGGCGGTGTAGAAGAGGTACCGATCCCGCGCGACCCGGTCGGGCCGGGCCAGCCGCGCTCCGCGCTCGTCGAGCCCTCGCCGCGCCTCGTCGTCGAGGAACGGCGAGCCGGCGCCGCGGCGCGGCAGGCTCCCCTCCTCCAAGCCGAGGACGAAGACGGCGTCGAAGCGCCGCGTGCGGGCGCGCAGGAGGTCGACGACCGCGACGCGACCCGCCTCGTCGCCCAGTCGCGGACGAAGCGCGGCCCGCTCGACCGCGGCGAGCACGTCCTCGCGGCTCAGGTCTCCGCTGAGGTCGCGCCAGCGCTCGAGCTCCGCGAGCAGCCGGGTCAAGGCCTCGTGGGCTCTGAGGTCGAGCCGGCTCGCAGCATCCGCAGGCGGCCGCTCGACGCCGTACGCGTTCCGCAGCATCCGCTCCGCGAGCTCCCACACCGCCGCGATCGGGTCGGCCGCTTCGCGCAGCTCGGCGAGAGCAGGCAGCGGCGCGTCGCGCAGCCGCTCGGCCTCGTCGACGACCCGCTCCGGCATCTGCACGGCGCGGCCGCGCAGGCGCCCCTCCACGAAGTCGACCGACCGCCGCTCGAGCCCCGAGAACGGCGAGCGGAGGAAGCGGAAGAGGTCGTTCCGCGTCCCTCCTCCCCACGCGAAGCGCAACATCGCCGCGAGCGCGTTCGCGAGCGGCGTCTGCGTGAGCCGGAGCTCGCCGTCGATCGCGTACGGGATGCCGCACGAGCCGAGCGCCGTCTCGAGCGCACCACGCAGCCGGTCGTATCCCGGCACCACGAGCCCGATCCGCTCCGGCGGCATGCCGGCGCGGGCGAGCGCGAGCACCTCCTCGCCGACGAGCTCGAGCGTTCCGCGGCTTCCCGCGCCCTCGAAGAAGCGGATCGCGCCGTCGATGGGCGGCGCGGCCCCCGGCTCGTCCGCGAACAGCGCACGCTCGAGGTGCGCGAGGGCCGGGGGCGCGATCGCCGCGTAACGCGGCGGCAGCTCCTCGGCCCCCGACGTCGCGAGGCCGGCGAGATCCTCGGCCGTCCGGCGGAGCGCGGCAAAGGCCGGCCTGCCCGGCTCGTAGGGAAGCGAGACCGTCACCTCGGTGCGCGCGGCGAGCGCCTCGAGCAGCGCCCACTCCGCGCCGGTGAGATCCTCGAAGCCGTAGGCGAACACCGGCTCGTCGTGCCAGGCGTCGAGATCGGTCAGGAGACGCTCGACCGCGCGGTCGCGAAGGAGGCCGCGGTCCCACCGTCCGAGCCGGTCGAGCTCGGCGCGGTACGCGGCGTAGAGCGTGCCGAGCTCCCCCCCGACCTCTCCCGGAGCGAGCAGCCCCGACTCGAGCTCGTCGAGCGCCTGTATGAGCGAGTCGACGAAGCCGACACGCGCAGCTGACCCGGCGAAACCAGCGAGCTCGGCGCCGTTCACGACGCGACGCACGAGCAGCGTTCGCTCCGTCTGCCCGAGCCGCGGCCGTAGATCTCTGGCGCCGTCGGCGAGACGTGAAAACACGTCGTCGAAAGTGCCGATCGCGCCCCCGAGGAGCGCCGACCGCCGCGCCAGGAGCTCGAGCTGGACGCGGTCGACGTCTGCCCGGTTCGGCACGATCAGCACGGGCTCGGCCCCGCCGGGAGACTCAAGCGCCTCGAGGTAGCGGCCAAGCAGAAGCTCGACCTTGCCCGCGTTGGCGGGCCCCGCGATGAGGCGCAGCGGCACCCGCTTAAGCTAGCGCGCGAGACCTGCGGTCTCACGCGCTGGGACAAACGAACTCCGCGCGCCGAGAGTGCGATCTCGGGCACGCTCCGTGCTGTTCTGGTTTTTGATGCTCTGAACGAGAGCGTTGCCTGGTGCGCTCGCGCGCGGCGGAGGCCGGCGCGAGCGCAGTTCGGCCTGCGGCTAAGCCCCCGCTAAAGCGGATGTCTTAGCCTCCGGCCCTTTGCCTAGTTCTGGTTGAAGCGGCGGTGGCGCCGTATCGTTTCAGACTGTGGCTGACTTGGGTCGGCGGCCGCGGCGGGCGGCGGCGCGGCCCGGCATCTTGCCGGCGCACGGGTCGCAGAGGTCGGCCTGCTTCGCCCCGCGGCGCGCGTCGGTGTACGTGACGCGCATCACCGCACCCTTTCCTTCGTCGACCTCGCTGCCACAGCTGTCGCACACGAGCACCGTTTTCCGAGCCACCGTTCTCCTCCTTCGCATGGGGCGATTTACGTGGAAACCTTATAGAAACTCGAGTGCAACTATGCGGCGTCTCGTGCGCGCCTGATAGCCAAGAACGAAGCAGACTGAGCATCGCCTGCTCTTCGGGCAACAGCGCGGCATCCCGTGCCTTGACCACCCGCAAATGGCGGGGCCGGAAATCGTCGATCGTTCGTCCCTCGAGGTACTGCTCGACAACCGCAGGCGAGACATAAGACTCTCGCGTCACGGCAGGCGTATTTCCGAGTTGCTTCGCGACACGCTGCATGACAGACGTGATCGATCGCTTCTGCTCCCGTTCCGATTGCGGAAATCCCTGCCGGTCCATACCTTCCGCAAAGTAGATCGCGGCGAGGAGCGTGCCGCCCCCCGTCCGGGAGTCCTTGGCGCTGAATTCCTCCCCGAGCTAGATCTTCACGTAGTCGTTCAGCCGTTTGCTCGTGAGGTTGTAGAGGTCGTCCTCCCAGCGGTACTTGAAGACCCGCGGGCCACCCCCTGACCTGCAGGAGGCCGCGGATCTCGTCCGCCAGGTCCTTGTCGACGAGCTCGGAGCGCACTCGAATTCCGGCTTTCGACGGGAACGAGAGCCTGATTCGCCTGCCGCGGACATGGACTTGCCGCCTGAGCAGCGTCGTGACGCCGTAGGTTCCCTCCCGCGCATATCGCTCGGAGCCGACGCGGAACCAGCCGAGCGAGATGACGCGAAGCGCGATGGCCGAGACGCGCTCGCGGTCGAGCTCGTCCTTGTCGAGGTGCTCCGTCATTGCGGCGCGCAATTCCGGCAGGCGTTCCCCGAAGCGGATCAGGCCGTCGTACTTCGCCTCCTCCTGCGCCGCCCGGTAGTCCGGGTGGTAGAGGTACTGCTTCCGGCCCGCCTTGTCGTAGCCGGTCGCCTGCAGCTTCGCGTAGGGGCGCGGCGAGATCCAGACGTCGGTCCACGCCGGCGGAATCGCGAGCGACTCGATTCGAGTGATCCGCTCCTCGTCGCCGATGCGCCTGCGGTTCCGGTCGAGATAGCGGAACCGCCCCTTGCTTCCGGCACGCAGCCAGCCGCCGCGTGGCCTGTTCCGCTCCTCCGACATGTCCGCGGATTGTGGACCGCACCGGCGGATGCGAAACCGGTACTAGGATCGAATCCGATGCGCGACGAGCGGACGATCGTCGTCCTCGAGGGCGACGAGACGGGACAGGAGCTGCTGGAGGAGGGCCTGCGCGTTCTCGAGCCCGGCGTGATCGGGGTCGAGCTCGACTTCCCGCGGTTCGATCTCTCCCTCGACCGCCGCCGCGAGACCGACAACGGGGTCGTCCACGAGGCGGCGGCGGCGATCCGCGAGCACGGGCCCGGGTTGAAAGCGGCGACGATCACGCCCGAGGGCCGCGGCGACATCGGATCTCCGAATCGCATCCTTCGCGAGGAGATCGGCGGCAAGGTCATCGTCCGCACCGGCCGGCGGATTCCGGGCGTCGCGCCGCTCGGCGGCGTCCACGCGCCGATCTCGATCGTGCGGATGGCGGTCGGCGACGCCTACGGCGCGAAGGAATGGCGCGAGGGCGAGGGCGACGACGAGGTCGCCTTTCGTACCGAGCGGATCGAGCGCCGCATCTGTCACGCCGTCTCCGAGTTCGCGTTCCGCCAGGCAGAGCGGATGAGCGCCAAAGTGTTCGGCGGCCCTAAGTACACCGTCAGCCCGACGTACGAGGGGATGCTCAAAGAGGAGATGGACGCAGCCGCCGAGCGCCATCCGGACGTGCCCTACGAGCCACAACTGATCGACGCGACGTTCGCGCTCCTCCTCTCCTCCGCCGGCGACCCGCTCGTGATCCCCGCCCTCAACCGCGACGGCGACATCCTCTCGGACCTCGTCCTGCCGCTCTTCGGCTCGATCGCCGGCTCGGAGTCGCTGCTCGTCGCCTTCGAATCGGACTTCGAGCCCGCGGCGATCATGGCCGAGGCGGCCCACGGGACAGCGCCGTCCTTGCAGGGGAAGAACGTCGCGAACCCGATCGCGATGATCCTCGCGGGAGCGGCGCTCCTGTCGCATGCGGGCGACGAAGCGCAGTCCGCCGGCCGCGCGATCCGCGAGGCGTGCCTCGAGGCGGTCGGGCAGGGCGCGCGCACGGCCGATCTAGGAGGCCACCTCGGCACGCGCGAGTTCACCGACGACGTGATCGACCGCGTCCGCGCGAAGCTGGAGGTCTGGGCGGCGCTCTAGCTCGCGAGACCTGCGGTCTCGCTCGCTGGGAGACCGAACTCCGCCGCCGGGAGAGCGCGGTCTCCCGGCGGCTCCGTGCTGTTCTGGTTTCGATGCTCTAGACGAGAGGGCTGCCCGGTGCGCTCGCGCGCGGCAGAGGCCGGCACGAGCGCAGTCCGGCCTGCGGCTAAGCCCCCGCTACGCGGATGTCTTAGCCTCCGGCCCTTCGCCGGGTTCTCGTTCACGCGCTCTCGAACCTTCACCACGACGGGAGTGCGATCCCGAACCTTGCGTCAGCCCCCGTGTGTCCTCAGCTAAGAGGCAGCGGCGTGCCAGACGTCCCAGCCATCTGCCCACGCATCGACGAACAGCTCCGCTGCCAGCGGGTCGAACTGCGTTCCGGCTCCGTGCTCCACCTCGGCGAGCGCGTGCTCGTGGGTGAGAGCGCGGCGGTACGGCCGCGGCGAGATCATCGCGTCGAACGCGTCGGCAATCGCGAGGATCCGCGCCTCGATCGGGATGGCGTGGCCCTTCAGCCCCGCCGGGTAACCGCCGCCGTCCCAGCGCTCGTGGTGGAAAAGGACGTAGGGAAGCGCCACCCGGAACCTGCGCAGCGGCATGACCAGTTGGGCGCCGGCGCTCGGGTGGGCGCGGATCTCCGCCATCTCCTCGAGTGTGAGAGGGCCGGCTTTGCCGAGCAGCTGTGGTCGGACCTTCACCTTCCCGATGTCGTGGAGCGGGGAAGCAAAGCGGAGCGTCCGGATCCGCTCCCGGTCCCACCCGAGCTCCCGGGCGACGGGCTCGGCGAGCGCCGCGACGCGGTCGCCGTGGCCGAGGGTCTGGTCGCGCTGCTCGAGTGCGCGGGCGATCGAGTGGAGCATGCCTGGACGGATTCCCCACCTAAACGCGGACTCCTACCTCTTCCAGATGCCGCCGATCGGGGTCCCCGTCCGGGAGAGCCCGAGCCGCGATAGTCCCCACGCGTCCTCGATCGTGCGCAGCAGGCCGTAATGGTTCGTCGCCCGCGGGAACCTCGAGCCGCGCCGCACCGTCGGGCCGAGCGCGAGCGCTTCGACGCGACCGCCGCCGCCCGCGTCGCTCGTTCCCTCGTCGAACACGACGAACACCACACCACCGCGTAGCTCCGGCGAATGCAGCAGCGGCACCACGTGTGCCTTCAGCCAGGCATCGCCGGTCACCACGGAACAGTCGTGCATGTCGTCGCAGAGGTTCGGGATCACGAGGGAGAAGTCGGGCAACCGGTGCCCGGCGAGATCGCGGGCGAGCTGCGTGAAGGGGACGACGCGGTCGCGCCGTGCGCGTGAGTCGACGACGTTCCGGAAGTACAGAAACGGGTTGTGCTTCTTCGCGTAACGGCCAGCCGACCCGCCTGTGAAGCCTGGGTACGGGAGGTCCTCCGCGTACGTCTTCCACGTCTTGCCGGCAGCGCCGAGCGTGTCGGCCAGGCTGCGGGCGTGCACGACGCAGTCGGTGCAGTCACTCGAAATCCCCTGCGTCGAGCCTGAGACGAGGGCGAGGTAGTTCGGCAGGCTCGGGTGAGCGACGGCCTCGTAGTCGGCCACGCGCGCGTAACGGCGTGCGAGGGCGTTGAAGGTTGAAGCGGAGGAATTGCCGACAATCGCCGTCGCCTCGTGATTCTCGAACACGACGAGAACGACATGCGTGAAGCGAGGCACCCGCACCGACGGCGGAGCGATCGTCGGCGCGGTGGCACCGGCCGAGCTACCGCCGCAACCGGAAGTGACGCTCGCAAGCACGAAGGCGAGCGCGAGCCCCCTGGCTAGAGCCGACCTTCGAGCCACTTCTTACCGTAGTGCGTGACGAAGAAGCCGATCACGGCCGCCGCGGCGATGCCGGCGGCGGCATAGATCCCGTAGCGCTGGATCGCATCGGCGGCGGCGTTGCCGGCGTAGTAGGCGACAAGCCCGACCGCCGTCGCCCAGCAGATTCCGCCCGCCGCGTTCCAGAAGAGGAAGTCCCACCACGGCATCCGGGCGATGCCTGCCGCCCAGGCGGCCGTGTAGCGGAGGACGGTGACGAAACGGCCGAAGAAGACGATCTTGCCGCCGTGCTTCGCCATCAGCCGCTCTGCCGCAGGGAGGAAGCGTTCCGAGTAGCGACGTAGCGGCCCCCAGCTCTCGAAGAGGCGGCGCCCGCCGAGCCGGCCGATCAACCAGTAGCCGAGGTTGTCGCCGACGATCGCCGCCGCCGCGGCGACCACGATCACGGAGACGATCGAGTAATGGCCCTGCGACGCGAGCACGCCGAAGGCGATCAGAGCCGTCTCGCCCGGTAGCGGCAGGCCGAAAGACTCGAGGGCGACAACGGCGAAGAGCAGCGGCAACCCGTGACTCGTGAAGAAGTGCGTCAAGGTGCGTAGGCTATTTGTCGGATGAGGGTCGGGATCCCGCGCGAGACGACCGAGGGCGAGCGGCGGGTCGCGCTCGTTCCCGAGACCGTCGGGAAGCTTGCTGCGGGAGGCTTCGAGCTCGTGGTCGAGGAGGGCGCAGGCGCTGCCGCCTCGTTCCCGGACGCTGCGTACACCGAGGCCGGCGCGACGCTCGGGGACCCCTGGGAAGCCGACGGCCTCCTCAAGGTGCGCAAGCCTTCCGCCGACGAGCTCGGGCGGCTCCGCTCCGGCCAGTTGCTGATCGGCTTCCTCGAGCCGCTCTCGGACCCGGCCGGGGTCGAGGCGCTCGCGGCGGGCGGCGTGACGGCGTTCGCACTTGAGTCCGTGCCTCGGATCACACGCGCGCAGTCGATGGACGCGCTCTCGTCGCAGGCGACCGTCGGCGGCTACAAGGCGGCACTCCTCGCCGCGGAGCACCTTCCGCGCTTCTTCCCCATGCTGATGACGGCCGCCGGCACGGTTCCTCCAGCGAAGGTGCTCGTGATCGGCGCGGGCGTGGCCGGGCTCCAGGCTCTCGCCACGGCGCGCAGGCTCGGCGCGGTGACGACCGGCTTCGACGTCCGCCCCGTCGTGCGCGAGCAGATCGAGAGCCTCGGGGCGAACTGGCTCGACCTCGGCGTGACGGGCGGCGAAGCGGAAGGCGGATACGCACGCGAACTGACGACGGAGGAGATGGCAGCGCAGCAGCAGGCGCTCGAGGGACGGATCGCGGACTTCGACGTCGTGATCACGACGGCCGCCGTCCCCGGCCGGCCGGCCCCCAAGATCATCCCGGCTTCGGCCGTCGAGGCGATGCGGCCCGGCTCGGTGATCGTCGACCTGGCCGCCGAGACCGGCGGCAACTGCGAGCTGACCGAACCGGGAGAGATCGTCCAGCGCGCCGGGGTCACGCTCGTCGGGCTGACGAACATCGCGAGCACGATGCCCTACCACGCCTCGACGCTGTACTCGCGCAACGTCCAGGCGCTTCTCCTCCACCTCGCGCCGGAGGGCGAGCTCACGCTCGACTGGAGCGACGAGATCACGAACGGCGCCTGCGTCGCCGGGAAGAAGGAAGGAGCCGCAGCGTGAGCCATAACACCTTGCTCGTCTTCGAGGTGACCATTCTCGTTCTCGCGATCTTCCTCGGCTTCGAGGTGATCTCGAAGGTGCCGACGCTGCTGCACACGCCGCTGATGTCGGGCACCAACGCGATCCACGGCATCGTGATCGTCGGCGCGATGATCGTGCTCGGCGTCGACCACAAGGACACGTTCACGTGGGTGATCGGCTTCCTCGCGGTCGTGCTCGCCTCCGCGAACGTCGTCGGTGGCTTCGTGGTCACCGACCGGATGCTCGAGATGTTCAAGAAGCGCGAGCCTCCGCAGCGGGACGAGTAGTGAGCTCGAACGCCGCCAACCTGCTCTACCTGATCACGATCGTCACGTTCATCCTGGCGCTGCGCTACCTCTCCAACCCGGCGAGCGCTCGGCGCGGCAACCAGATCGGCGCGGCGGGGATGGTGCTCGCGGTCGTCGTCACCTGGATCCGCATCGGCACGACGAGCTGGTGGGCGATCGCGCTCGGGATGCTGCTCGGCGGCGGCTTCGGCGCCGTCGCAGCGCGCAAGGTGCACATGACGGCGATGCCGCAGATGGTCGCGCTGTTCAACGGCGTCGGCGGCGGCGCGGCCGCGCTGATCGCCCTCGCCGAGCTGCATCGCATCTTGCCCCCGCCGGGCGCGCCGAAGATCGACATCTCGCTCGCGATCGTCCTCTCGGCGCTGATCGGCGCGATCTCCTTCGCCGGTTCGATGATCGCGTTCGCCAAGCTCCAGGAGCTGATCCAGGGACGGCCGATCACCTACCCGGCCCAGCAGTTCGTCAACGGCGCATTGTTCCTGGCGGCGCTCGGGTGCGGCCTCGCACTCGTGTCGGGCGTGCAGCAGCAGTGGCTCCTCTGGGTGCTCGTCGGCCTCGCGCTCCTGTTCGGCGTCCTGTTCGTGCTGCCGATCGGCGGCGCGGACATGCCGGTCGTGATCTCGCTCCTGAACGCATTCACCGGCCTCGCCGTCGCCGCGAGCGGCTTCGAGCTCGAGAACAACGTCCTGATCGTGAGCGGAATGCTCGTCGGGGCGTCGGGGACGCTGCTGACGCTGATGATGGGTCGGGCCATGAACCGGTCGATCGCGAACGTCCTCTTCAGCGCGTTCGGCCAGATCCAGGACGGCGGGGCCGCCGCGGCGGCGGCTGCTGCGGGCACGGACGGCGGCACCGTCCGAAGCGCGAGCGCCGAGGACGTCGCCGTGATGCTCGCGTACGCGCACAAGGTCGTCTTCGTGCCCGGCTACGGGTTGGCCGTCGCGCAGGCGCAGCACGACGTCCGGCAGCTCGCCGACCTGCTCGAGGCGAAAGGTGTCCAGGTCTCGTATGCCATCCACCCGGTCGCCGGGCGGATGCCGGGACACATGAACGTCCTCCTCGCCGAGGCGAACGTCCCCTATCCACAGTTGAAGGAGATGGACGAGGCGAACCCCGAGTTCTCGCGCACGGACGTCGTCGTCGTCGTCGGCGCGAACGACGTCGTCAACCCCGACGCACGGAACAACCCGGGCTCGCCGATCTACGGGATGCCGATCCTCAACGTCGACGACGCGCAGGCCGTCGTCGTCCTCAAGCGGTCGATGAACCCGGGCTTCGCCGGGATCGAGAACCCGCTGTTCTACAACCCGAAGACCGTGATGCTGTTCGGCGACGCGAAGGACTCGATCAGCAAGCTCGTCGCCGACGTGAAGAACCTCTGATGGCGATCACCGGCGCCCACGTCCTCCTCTTCAGTCCCGAGGCGGAGGCCCTGCGCGCCACGTTGCGCGACGTGATCGGTTGGGACTTCGTCGAGGCGCATCCCGGCTGGCTGATCTTCGCGCTCCCGCCGGCCGAGCTCGGAGTCCACCCGTCCGACGGCGACACGAGGCACGAGCTCTGGCTGATCTGCGACGACCTCGACGCCACCGCCGACGAGCTCCGCGCACGCGGGGTCGAGGTCGTCGGTGAGCCGAGCGACGAGGGCTTCGGGCGCTGGGTCCGGCTGCGGCTTCCGGGCCGTGTCGAAGTGCCGCTCTACGAGCCGAAGCATCCGCTCGCGATCGACGTCTAGTCGGAGTAGCGCGCCGGGTCGAGCAGTTCGAGCTGCGGCGACTCGCGCCCGAGCAGCGCGTCCGCGACCAGCTCGCCGCACGCGAAGCCGAGGACGTTGCCGTGGCCGGAGTAGCCGCCCGCGACCCAGACGCGACCGTCCCGGCCGGGGACAGGCCCCACGAGCGGCAGCATGTCCTGCGTCAGGCCGAAGATCCCGGCCCAGCGATGCGTCACCTGTAGGTCCTCGCCGGCGAGCTCGTGGAGGAACGACTCGAGTGACGCCTGGATCGTCGGCGTCGTCTCCTCCACGTCCGTGAGCTCGTCGAGGATCGAGACGTCGCGGAAGCCGCCGAGCAGGATTCGCCCGTCGGAGAGCTGCTGCCAGTAGTCGAAGCCCTGGCGCGCGTAGTGGGGGCGGTCGTAGAGGACGCGCTCGAGCGGCTCGCTCGCGATCACCTGGCCGCGCGTCGGCCAGATCGCGTCAGAGAGCTCCGGGACGAGCCCGTGCCCGTAGCCGTCGGTCGCGACGAGCACGCGATCCGCGTCGAGCGCCTCCACGTCTTCGACCAGGTCGTGCTCACGGATCTCGGCTCCCGCGCCGGTCGCGAGAGCCGCCAGGCGGCGGACGAAGCGCGCCGGCTGGATCGAGCCGTCCCGCGGATGCGAAATCGCGCCGTGGAAGCGGCCGGCGGCTCCCCCGGGAACGTCGTCGAGCCATTCGGCCTCGAAGCCGTCTTCACGCAGGGCCTCGTACTCGAGCCGGATGCCCTCACGCTCCTCCTCGTCGCCGGCGAGGCGATAGCTGCCCGTAGGGCGCAGGGCGTCGCCGGCGAGCTCCGCCATCCGCTCGATCGCCTCTTCGGTCCAGCGCCAGTACGAAGCCGCCCGCTCCGCGCCGTACGTCTCCCGCGCGACGTCGTAGCGCGCGGCGCCGCCGCCGAGCGCGAAGCCGCCGTTGCGGCCGCTCGCGCCCTCCGCGATCCCGCGCGCGTCGTGCACGCGCACGCGCAGGCCCGCGTCGGCCAGGCGATATGCGGCTGAGCAGCCCGTGACGCCGGCGCCGACGATGGCGACGTCCACCCGGCCTTCCTGCCGCATGTCGGTCCGTAGCGGGACCGGATCCTCGAGCCAGTACGGATTCACGAAGCGCGACGGTACACGCCATCGTGCATTGCGACTCGGCCTTCCAGCTCGAGCTCGACGAGCGCGCGGGCAACTTCATCGGCGCCGAGACCGGTCCTGCGAACGAGCTCGTCGGCGCTTGCGGGTAGGAGCTCGAGGAGCGGCGACCCCTCGCCCTGCACCGGCTCGGGCTCGATCCCGAACGAGGCGAGGACGTCGGCCGCGCTCGTCAGCGGCGCGGCGCCGAGCTTCAGCAGCGCATTTGTGCCCGCCGAGAACGAGCTCGTGATCTCGCCCGGCACCGCGAACACCTCCCTCCCCTCCTCGAGGGCGAGGTCCGCCGTGATCAGCGCGCCGCTGCGCTCGCGCGCCTCGACGACGACGGTCGCGGCGCACAGGCCGGCGACGAGGCGATTGCGCGCCGGGAACCGCCACGGCGCGGGCTCGACCCCGGGCGCGTACTCCGAGACGATGACGCCGGCGTCTGCGACGCGGCGAGCGAGCTCGGCGTGTGCGGCGGGGTAGTCGCGGTCGATGCCGCAGCCGAGGACCGCGACCGTCGGCCCGTTTGCCTCGAGAGCGCCGCGATGCGCCTCCGCGTCGATCCCGCGGGCGAGGCCGCTCACGACGACGAGGCCCGCAGCCGCGAGCTCCCGGCCCAGGCTCCGTCCAACCGAGGCGCCGTAGCCGGAGCACGCGCGTGCTCCCACCACGGCGACGGCGGGCCGCGAGAGGACCTCCGGCTCGGCCCCGCCGCGCAGAAACAGCCCCGCCGGCGGATCGTGGATCGCGCGCAAGAGCGGCGGGAAGCTCGCAGACGAGCACGGCAGGAAGCCGTGCCCGGCAGCAGCGAGCCGCTCGAGGTAGGCGCGCTCGTCGAAGCGCCGCTCGAAGGCGCGCCAGCGGGCGCTGCGCGGCGGCCGGACGAGATGCGTCCCCGTCTCGGAGGCGAAGACCGCAAGCGCGAGCTCAGACACTCTCGAGCTCCTGTGGCGAGCGATACGAGAGTGCTTCCGCCAAGTGCTCGGACCGCACGGCGTCCGACTCCGCGAGCGCCGCGATCGTCCGCGCGACCCTGCCGACGCGCGCGTAGCCCCGGCCGGAGAGGTGGAGACGGTCCGCCGCCCGGCGCAGGAGCGCGTCGGCTTCCGCGTCGCGTGACGGCGGGCTCGAACCGAGCCGTTCGCGTGCGGCTGCCACCCGTCCGCCGACCGCGACCGAGCTCTCGCTTGGCGCTGAGGCGAGCTCCTCGCCACGGACGCGCGGCATCGCGAGGACGAGATCGAAGCGGTCGAGCAGCGCACGCGAGAGCTTGTCGCGATAGCGAGCGAGCCGCTGCGCTGAGCAGCTGCACTGTGCGGCAGGGTCGCCGCGGCCGCCGCAGGCGCACAGATTCATCGTCGCCACGAGCTGAAACCTGGCTGGAAAGACGACCCGGCCGGCGGCCCGCGAGACCGAGACGAAACCGTCCTCCAGCGGCTGGCGCAGTGCCTCGAGCGCCGGCCGCTGGAACTCGGCGAGCTCGTCGAGCAGGAGCACGCCGCGATGGGCGAGACTCGCCTCGCCCGGCCGCAGGTGTGGCCCGCCGCCGACGATCGCGGCGGTCGACGCGCTGTGGTGCGGCGCGCGGAACGGCGCCAGCGAGACGAGCGGCTGCTCGTCGTCCACGAGCCCGGCGACCGAGTGGATCCGTGTCACCTCGAGCGCGGCCTGGGAGTCGAGCGGCGGCAGGATCCCCGGCAAGCGGCGCGCGAGCATCGTCTTCCCCGTCCCGGGCGGCCCGCCGAGGAGGACGTTGTGTCCGCCCGCGGCGGCCAGCTCGAGCGCGCGCCGGGCGCGTTCCTGCCCGCGGACGTCAGCGAGGTCGGGTGTCGCCGCCGCCCCGTGGCCATTCGGCGCGAGCGGCGACTCGGGCTCCAGCTCGAGCTCACCGCGAAGGAAGGCGACCGCCTCGGCGAGGTGCCGGATCGGCATCGCCGCGACACCGGCGAGAGCTGCCTCGCGCGCGGAGTCGGCCGGACAGAGGAGACGCTCGACGCCGAGCCGCCGCGCGCCTTCGGCTACCGCGAGAACGCCGCCGACCCGGCGCAGGTGGCCGTCGAGCGCGAGCTCCCCGACGGCGGCGGTGCGCTCGAGCGCGCTTCTCGGCACCTGCCCGGACGCTGCAAGGAGGGCGAGCGCGATCGGCAGGTCGAAGCCGGAGCCCTCCTTGCGCAGCTCTGCCGGCGCAAGGTTGACCGTGATGCGCCCGAGCGGGAAGTTCAGCTCGGCGGCAGAGATCCCGCTGCGGACGCGTTCCCGTGCCTCTTGGCAGGCGCGGTCGGCGAGGCCGACGATCGCGAAGCCGGGGATGCCGTCACGAACGTGCGCCTCCACGTCGACGCGGCGCGGCTCGAGGCCGACGAGCGCATGCGTGACCGCGCGTGCAAGCACGCAGCGAGGCTAGGAGCGAACTCGTGACGCAGACCTGGCGTGTTCGTCGAAGAACGCCAACTTCGAGCCGGCGTGTCCGGTCCTAGACGGGCTGCTTCTCCGCTGCGGCGAGCGCGTCCGGAGGTACGAGCGCCACAACTCCTATCCCTGCAGCGCCTGAGCCCCAGCCAGGAGGGATCGCCCCGTCGGGACGATGTCTCGGCGCGTACGATGGTGCCCCAGCCAAAGGAGGAGATGAATGACCGACAAGGAGACCGAGCTCGGCCCCGTCGACTACCTGATCGTCGAATGGCCGCCGGGCAAGCAGCCCACCGGCGAGGGGCTCGGGGTGCTCGCCGACCTGACGGACCGCGGCCTCATCCGCGTGCTCGACCTGGCGTTCGTGCGGAAAGAGCAGGACGGCAGCGTGTCCGGGCTCGCGATCATGGACATCGACTCCGACGGCGACCTCGACCTCGTGCAGTTCGAGGGCGCGTCGTCCGGCCTGCTCGGCCAGGAGGATTACGACGAAGCGGGCGCCGCGCTCGAGCCGGGCGCCTCCGCCGCGATCCTGCTCTACGAGAACCGGTGGGCGCGGCCGTTCGTCGCGGCCGTCGCGCGGAGCGGCGCGCAGCTCGTCGCGAGCGGCCGTATCTCCGCGGGCGACCTCGTGGGGGCCGCCGAGGCCCTCGAGACCGCGAACGCCTAGGAAGGAGGCAAAAGATGCCATTGCTCCGAGGAATCGCCCGCACCGCCGTGATCGCCGGGACCGCGACGGCAGTCTCGAACCGCGTCTCCCGCCGGCAGGCGAATCGCTGGGCCCAGGAGGAACAAGCTCCAAGCGGCGGCTACGAGCAGCCCGCCGCCGCGCCGGCACCCGACCCGCTCGAGCAGCTCAAGCGGCTCGGCGAGCTGAAGGCGTCAGGCGTCCTCACGGACGCCGAGTTCGACGCGCAGAAGGCCAAGATCCTCGCCGGCGTCTAGACCGAGACGGCGGTAGCCGCCGCGCCGGCCGCGGGCCAAGCGACCGCGGCCGGCGTGGCGTCGGCGAGCATGCCCGGTTACATCTGAGGCCGAAGCGGGAATCGGGTGTGCATGGCCACGCGCACGCCGCTGCGCGAGTACCGGCGCTCCCGTGCGGAGCCTCCGCACGGCCTGCTCGAGCGGGCCGAAGAGTGGGCCGAGGAGACCGGGCTTGCGCCGGAGGGTGAGCCTGCCGAGGGGGTGCCGTGGCACGTCGTGGTGCTGATCGTCGTCGGGCTCGTGCTCCTCATCGCCGTCGAGATCACGCTCTCATTCGGGATCGCGAAGCTCGTCACTGGGCACGCGTACTAGAGATGTTGGAGTCCGCGAGCAAGCGAATCGGGCTCATGAGACACGTGCGCTCGGCTGAGCCAGTGTTCCGCGACCCGATTTTGCGGCTGCGGCAGTTAGGGTGAACGGCCGTGCAGGAGCGCTCGGGACAGCTTGTCCTTCGCGAGATCGAAGATCGTGATCTCGGCGTGCTGTTCGAGCACTGGACGGACCCCGAGGCGATCCGGATGGCCGCGTTCACGTCGCCGGATCCCGATGATCGAGCGAGCTTCGACCGACGGTGGGCGCGGCTGAGGAGCGACGTCTCTACGACGAACAGGGTCATCGAGATCGATTGTCGAGTCGTAGGCCACATTGCGAGCTTCGACCTTGAGGGTCGCCGCGAGATCACCTATTGGATCGGCCGTGAAGATTGGGGCCGGGGCATCGCCACGCGTGCCCTACAAGAGTTCCTGCAGTTGGAGGCAACCCGTCCGCTTTACGCCGGGGCCGCGAGCGACAACGCCGCGTCGATTCGGGTGTTGACGAAGTGCGGCTTTCGTATCGTGGGCGAGGGGCGCGGTTTCGCTCATGGGCGCAACGAGGAGACGGACGAGGTCGTGCTCCGACTCGATGCGTGATCACGACTGACCTCGGGACAGCTCTCGAGTCAGGCGACGCGCTCTACGACGAGGAGGTTTCCCGGCGAGTCAGTGCGGTTCGCCAGCGTCCAGTCGACAACCCGCCATGGCCCCGAACCGTCAGGCAAATGCAGGACCTCGCCGATCCTCGGTTCGTGCACCGGATGCGTCGAGCGATATCCGCTCACGAGCTCCGGCGCGTCGAGCTGGCCGATCTTGCCTTCGCGAATGCTCCACACGACTCGGGACACGCCTACATGGTGGCACGCGGCGACTCCCCCGAGATGAGGGATCTTTCCTCCCCCGAACTCGCAGAGATCTGCACGCTGCCATCTACCGTGGGCCTCTAGGTTGGGGTGATGACCGTCGTCTACCCGGGCCCCGAGGGCTCACATTCGGATGCCGCTGCAGCAGCGATGTTTCCGGATGCCGAGCGCGAGCCGGTGAGCAGTTTTCGAGGGGTTGCCGAAGCGGTCGGGAGCGCGGTCGCCACACACGGGGTATTGCCGATCGAGAGCTCGCTTGCCGGAGCGGTGCCGGAGACTCATGACCTCCTGAACGAATACCCGCTCTCAATCGTCGCCGAGGCGGTGCTCCCGATCACCCACGCGCTCCTCGCTCCACGACACCTCCCGCTGGCCGACATCCGTCTCGTCCGGTCGCACCCCAGCGCCCTCGACCAATGTCGCCGGTTCCTCCACCGCCTCTCGCACGCTCGGATCATCTCGACCGCAACGACCGCGGACGCCGCACGCGAGACGGCAGAGGGCGGCGATCCGCGCGCGGCTGCGATTGCAAGCACGGAAGCCGCGTCGCGGTACGGGCTCGTGTCGCTCGTCGACAACGTCAGCGATGCTCCGACATTTACCCGGTTCGTCGCGATCGCGCCATACACCCGGCTCGACGCCGACCGCGAGCGCGCGCGGACGGCGTTCACGTTCGTGGCCGACCACCGGCCTGGAGCCCTGCATGCTGCGATCGAGCCGTTTGCCCTCGGCGGTCTAGATCTGCTCCGTCTGGTCTCCCGCCCACTGCCATCCACTCCGTGGAGCTACCGCTTCGATGCCGTGGTCGCAGGCCATCCACTCGATCCGACCGTTCGGCGGGCATTCGGAGAACTGCGCCGGGCGACGCGCTCCTACCGGATCGTCGGCGTCTACGAGAGCAGTGACTGACGTTCGCGAGGTCGCCTACGACGTTGGCTCGACGACCTTGGTGACGACCCAGCGATGCTTGCCGATCTTGCAGTCGCGGGAGAATCCCAGCTTTTCGTAGGTCGACAAGGCGCCGTTGAAGAGGAAGCCGGCAGGAACCGAACCCGCGTCCTCGGGATAGCCCTCTACGTTGCCACCGCCGAGACTGGCGATCAGTTCGAGCGCCCGACGAGCGCCGCCGTGGCGACGCCCTTGCGACGGTGCCCCTTGCCCACGAAGTTGCAGGCGATCCGCCAGTCCGGCAGGGTCGTGAGGCTCTCCTCGTAGGCAGCCCGGTTCTTGATCTTTGCCACCTCGTCCGGGGCGCCGAACTGGCACCAACCCACGCAGTCGTCGCCCTCGAGCACAAGAGCCGCATGCGCCGTACCTGCCCGCACCCGTGCGAGCTTGCGTTCCTTGTTCAACGCCGGCTCGCGGCCGTCAACCGGATGGAAGCCCATGCACCAACAACCCCCGAAGACGCCGTTGTTCGCCTCGACCAACCTGGCGAACGCATCCCAGCTCGACTCATCGAGAGCCTTGATCGTGTACCCCGACCCCACCACCAACTCAGACTGTCCGCCGGCTATCCAAGCACTGGGCTGGGCCGGTGTTCGGGAATGACCCCTGAAAGAGGAGCAGACGGTCGGCTATCTAGCTCTGCTTCGTGAGGAGCCCGTGGATCTGCTTCGCTAATTCCGCGACCTGCTCGGTCAACTCCTTGTCTTCTTGCGTCAGCGTTGTGTTGGACTGGAGCAACTCGAGGAGCTTGTCGGTCTCGGCCCTCGCGGCTCGCTCGATCCGTTCATGGTTCTTGTCGATCCGATCGGAATGGAGCTTGTCTCGGTCGGCTTGACGGGTTTGCGCGAGCAGGATGAGCGGCGCTGCGTAAGCGGCCTGTAGCGAGAACAGAAGGTTCAGAGCGATGAACGGGTAGACATCCCAGGCGAAGCCGAGATGCAGCTGGGTGGAGTTCAGGACCACCCATGCGAGGACGGCGAAGGTCTGGCCCACGATGTACTGCGGCGTGCCGAAGAATCTGGCGGCCTTCTCCGCCATCCGCCCGAAAGCGTCGGTGCCGAACGCACTATGCAGCTCGGCGCGGCGAGACTCCAATGGGCTCAAGAGTTGATCTTCACGATTCGAGGACACGACCACCCCGCCTGTTCTCTGGGTGACAGTCCGTTCCTCTGCCGGCGGCTACACGGGTGGCCAGTTCGCCTGGACGATCGCCGAGTAGCTGCGACCTGTCTAGACCTATCCGTGGCGTGGACCGGCTTGTGCCGCGAGCAGCACGGGATTTGCCGTCGCCGAAACCGGGGAAACCGCAGGCATGAAGAAGCTTCTCGAAATCCTCGTCTGCTTCGTGCACCCGCTCGCCGTCGTGCTCGCCTGGATCAACCTCGCCGGCCGGAGTGACCTGGGCGGCGGCCAGAAGCTCGCCTGGGGCGTCTTCCTGATCGTGCCGGTCGTGCCTTTCCTCTACGTCCTGACCGGCGGCGACCTTTGGTGAGCTAGAGGCGCGGCTTGCCAGCCCTCATCGTTCGCCGGCCAGAAGTCGGGGGACGCCGTGCGAGCCCATGGACGAGGAGCATCGCCGCGCTTCCTGGCTCCCATCTCAGCCGGCGAATCGCATCTCGAACCGACTGACCTTCCCGTCGCGGATCGTCAGCTCGAAGCTGCGATCTCGACTGTAGGACAACTCGCCCGTCGCCTTCGACCGATAGAGCAAACGTATCTCGCAGGAATACCGTCCGCCGCCCCTGCCCTTCCAATCACCGTTCTGGAACTCGACCTCGAGACTCTCGGCCGGCCGCGCACGACTCAACTCCTCGGTGATCGCGTCGACCCCATGCAGGGAGTGCTGAGGCATGACGCACTCCACATCCGGTGCGAGGAGCGCGACAACCGGCCCGAAGTCGCCCGTGCGCAGCGCAACTTCGGCAACCGTTTGGAACTGCTGGGCGATGTCGAGGTCTGGAGCGCGCATTTCCACTGGTCGTCCGGAGCGTGAGTCGCCGTTCCATCCGCAACCTCATCCCGGCGGGATGAGGTCAGCGCTGTCCAGCGAAGCGGACGTTCGCCTGAGCCAGCCCGGAATGGCCCCTGACGGTTCTCAGCCGCCGGCGCGACGACCGCGGTGGTTGGCAACGACACCCGCGGCGATCAGCAAAGCCGCGATCGCGAGGCTGATGCCGCCCGCCAGGTGCGCATCCATCTGACTACCGGCGATCCTGATGTAGGTCCGTCCGGAGCCCTCCCTGAAGGTGAGTGCGAAGACGCCGTAGAGCGCGAACAGCGCGCCGATCACGAACAGCGGTAACGAGAGCGCGCAGCGCAGCACCTTCATACACGGCTGGACGCTAGCTACCTCGTCCGCAGGAGTCAGAACGGTGGCCTGGGCCGGTGTTCGGGAATGACCCCTGAGGAGACAGGCGTCAGGTCTGCGCGATCACGAGCACGATGGTCAGCACGGCAAGTGCGACTCCACCGAAGGTGAACAACGCGACCGTGCGGAATCGCAGCGGTACGTGACCGCCGGTTCGCAGCGCATGCTCCAGCTCGCGCTGGCGTTGTGCGCCGACGATCGAGAGCCCGACCGCGAGCGATGCGTAGCCGCAGCCGAGCAGAATGTAAGGCCACGGGGCGACGCCGAGCAGTTTGGGGGCGAACCGACCCACGGCGAGCGCCCCGGCGGTCGCGCCCAGCGCGGTGCGCCACCACGCCAGCCAGGTGCGCTCGGCCGCCATCGACGTGCGCCGCTCCTGATCTAGATCGGAAGGCGATGTCTGGACTGGGGGCGCTTCGTCCGCGGAGTCGGTTTGCTCTGAGCCTGGCTGCGGCTGCGTCATAGCTGCATCTAACAAGTTAATCCCGCGGACGTCACCGGCCGACCTGCACTCGACCGCCCGAAGGACAGCTGGTGCTCAGATCACACGCGCGACGAGGACGTCCTCGAAGTACTCGCCCGCGCGGCGGCCCGTGCGGCGGTTGACGTGCCGGCGGTGACGAGCCTCGAGCCGGAGCCCAGCGCGCGCGAGGATCTCCGGGTAGAGGTCGCGCCGGTCGTTGACGACGACGAGGATGGGAGAGTCCGGCCGGAGCTTCACTGCCGCCCAGGCGAGGACGGCCGCCACGCCGTTGCGGTACGCCTCGAGCGCCGCCAGCGACGTCCCTGAGGCGGCGGCTCCGATCTCCCGCTCCCGCCGGTCGTCGAGCCCGAGGAGCTCGTACGCGTAGCGGTGCTGCTCGTGGTAGTCGATGAGTCCCGGATACGGCGGGGAGGTCAGGATCCCGTCGAACGGGCCTCCGAGCGCTACGTCCCGCGCGTCCCCGTGCAGCACCCTGGCCTCGCGTTCCAGGTCGCGGGCCCGCGCGAAGTCCTCGATCCGCGCCAGCGTGTCGCCGGTGTACCGGCGGAGGAAGCCGGCGGCGGACTCGACGGGCCGACACTCACGCCGATGCTTGTGGCACCAGTACTCGCCCCGCTGCGGCTCCTTCGGCGCCTCGAGGTCGAAGTGGGCAGCCCGCCGCGCCGACCGCGCGGCCCGCGACAGGATCACGCGTAGGACGTCGCCGTGCCGGTACTCCGGGATCAGGTCGCGGAAGGCGAGGAGCTCCGCAGCCGCCCCCGGTGCGTACCACTCGCGCAGATACCCGCTCACGCGCTTTCCGCGTCGCGGCAGCGACTCGACGCGCGCCGATACGTCCCGCAACTCCTCCCCCAGCTCCCCGAGATCGTACGGAGCCGTCTTGACCCGCATCAGGAGGCAGTTGAACGCCGCGATGTCCACTCCCGTCGCGTCGAGCCCGGATTCGAGCGCCTGGACGAGCGTCGTCCCCGAGCCGGCGAAGGG
>DASYOZ010000073.1:0-2564 GCA_036007185.1 Gaiellaceae bacterium
TCCGGACGCCTCCAGCGCGCCCAGATCGACACCGAGCCGTAGTGCGGTACCGGACGCTCGGTGACAGCGATCTCCGCGTCTCGGAGATCTGTCTGGGGACATGGACGACGTTCGGCGAGTCGGTCACTGACGACGTCGCGCGGACGATCGTCGACGCTGCGCTCGACGTTGGCATCAACTTCTTCGATACGGCGAACGTCTACGGGGTGCCCGCGGGTCGTTCCGAGGAGGCGCTCGGCCACGCGCTCGCCGGGCGGCCGCGCAACTCGTTCGTCGTCGCGACCAAGGCCTGCGGCCTGATGCCGAACGGCGACCGGGGCCTCTCGCGCACGCAGGTGCTGAAGCAGATCGACGACTCGCTCCGACGGCTGCAGCTCGAGTACGTCGATCTCTACCAGTGCCACGGGTTCGACGAAGACGTCCCGCTCGACGAGAGTCTGGGCGCGCTGACCGAGGTCGTGGACGCGGGCAAGGTCCGCTTCATCGGCGTCTCGAACTGGACCGGCGAGCAGATCCGTCGCGCTGTCGCGCTCGCGCGCAAGCAGGGCTTTGCGAAGGTAGTCGCCTCGCAGCCCCAGTATTCGCTCCTACATCGTGATCCCGAGCAGGACGTGATCCCCGCGTCGCGAGAGAACGACATCTCCCAGATCCCCTGGTCTCCGCTCGCGCAAGGCGTCCTGAGCGGCAAGTACCGGCGCAGCGAGTCCTGGGACGAGGGGACGCGCGCCGCCGCTCGCGGTGACGGCTATATGTCGGAGTACCTGGGGGACGACGTGCTCGAGCGCGTCGACCGGCTGCGTCCGATCGCGGACGGGCTTGGGATCACGATGGCGCAGCTCGCGCTGGCGTGGCTCCTGAGCGAGCCGAACGTCGCCAGCCCGATCGTCGGCGCCTCCCGTCCCGGGCAGGTGCGCGACAACGCCGCCGCGTCCGGCGTCGAGCTCGACCAAGCCACGCTGCGCGCGATCAACGACGCGCTTGCGGCGTGAACCGCAAGCTCGTCGTCTTCGTACCGCGGGAGGCGCTCAACGCCGTCCGAGAGGCGCTTTTTGCCGCGGGCGCCGGCCGGATCGGCAACTACGAGCATTGCTCCTGGTACACGGAGGGGACCGGCACCTTCCTCGGCGGCGTGGGGACGTCGCCGAATGTGGGCCAGGCGGGCCGCGAGGAGCGCGTCGCCGAGCTGCGGCTCGAGACTGTCTTCCCGGCGGAGCTGCAGGACGACGTGCTCGCCGCGCTCCGGCAGGCGCACCCGTACGAGGAGCCTGCGTTCGACGTCTACGAGCTGGTCGAGTGAAGGCCAGGCTGTTCACCGACGGCGGCGCTCGCGGCAACCCCGGCCCGGCCGCGTACGCCTACGTGCTCGAGGCGGAGGACGGGACGGTGCTCGCCGCCCACGGCGAGGCGATCGGCGTCGCGACGAACAACGTGGCGGAGTACCGCGCGCTTGTCGCCGGGCTCGAGCGGGCGGCGGAGCTGCACGTCGGCGAGGTCGAGGTCGTCTCCGACTCCGAGTTGCTCGTGAAGCAGATGAACGGCGAGTACCGGGTCAAGAACGAGGCCCTCCGGGAGCTCTCGCTCGACGCTGCACGTCACGCGCGACGGGTCGGAAAGGTGCGCTACACGGCCGTCCGGCGGGAGCAGAACGAGCTGGCCGACCGGCTCGTGAACGAGGCTCTCGACGCGGCCGGTCGCTGAGAAGCGGGGCTATACTGGCCGCCCACGCGGATGTAGCTCAGTTGGCTAGAGCGTCTGCTTGCCATGCAGAAGGTCGTGGGTTCGAGTCCCATCATCCGCTCTCTAGAAAGCCCCGCTCAGGCGGGGTTTTTTTTTGGCCGGGCAAGCACCCAGTGAGGGACCGGGTCGTTCTGCAAGCGTTTCTGCAAGCGGCTTGGCCTGACGGGCCGGTCGTCTGCGTCGAACCGCGTTAGACGAGGGCGAGTGGGGGGATAATCGAGGCGAGTCCGCGAAGCGCCCGAAGGAGGACACGATGAAGGCTGAGGTCGGTGACCGCATCGTCGTCGAGGCGGAGAAGGTCGGCCAATCCACCCGTACGGGAGTAGTCGAGGACGTGCTGGCACCGGAGCCGCCTCGCCTCCGCGTGCGTTGGGACGACGGGCGCAGCACCGTATTCGCCCCTGCCGCTGGTGCCGCCAGGATCGAGCCTGCGAAGTAACCCGACTAGGCAGCGCTCGCGCAGGGCGAGTGTCGGGTCAGCGCCCCAGCCGAGTGCGTCGGCGGATGCCGAGTCGTCTCTGGACAGCGCGATCCTCCTCGCCGTCCTTCTTCGCCGCCCAGATGAATGCCCAAGCGACGACCGCGAGCGTAAGGACGCTGATGGCGGCAATCACTATCCCGAGGAAGGTGCTCACGGCGGCAGCTTAGGTTCCGCCGGGCGGCAGCCCGCTCGCCTGGGCGACTTCCTCTCCGAAGCAGCCGAGTGCTGGGGGCTAACGCCCTCCCCGCATCCACCTGGAGAGTCGGCCCGGCGCCTTGCCCGGCAGCCACTTCGTCTCCGGCGGAGGAGCCTGGAACGGCTCGAGCGCGTCAGCCTCAGCGGACGC
>DASYOZ010000074.1:0-14954 GCA_036007185.1 Gaiellaceae bacterium
CCGCGTGCACCATCCGCACCGCCTCGCGCATCCCGCCCGACTTCGCGAGCTTGACGTTGATCCCGTGCGCGCGCGCCGCGCAGGTCGCGACGTCCGCGAGCACATGGCAGTCCTCGTCGACGTAGATCGGGAGCGGCGAGCGCTCCTTCAGCTCTGGGCCGCCCGCGTCCCCGGCCGGCAGCGGCTGCTCGCAGTACTCGACGCCGAGCTCGGCCAGCCGCGGAAGCGCTTCGAGAGCCTCGTCGAGGTTCCACGCCTCATTGACGTCGACCTGCAGCGGCAGATCGCCGGCGACTCCACGAACTGCCCGGACGCGCTCCACGTCGGTGCCGTCGCCGCCGCCGAGCTTGAGCTTGAGGCGCTGGAACCGGTCTAGGGCCTTTTCGGCACGACGCGCCATGTCGTCGGGATCGCCGAGCCACACCGTCCAGCTCGTCGGCGGTCCTGTGCGGCGCAGCCCGAGCAGACGCCAGACCGGCTGGCCGAGCAGCTTGCCCTGCAGATCGTGGAGCGCTGCGTCGACCGCCGCTCGCGCCGCGAACTCGCGTGCGGGCAACCGCTCCATCAGCTCCTCGAGCGCGAACGGGTCGTCACCCAGCAGCTCCGCGTGCTCCTCGACGTACGCCTGCGCAGACTCGGCGGACTCGCCGTAGCGGTCGACCGGCGCCGCCTCGCCGAAGCCCGAGACGCCGGAGTGCCGCACCTCGACGACGAGAACGTCCGCGGTGTCGCTGGCGCTGCGGGAGATGACGAACGTCTCCGCCAGCTCGAGTGTGACGATCCGGGCGGAGACCTCCACCGCCGGAACGTACCAACGGAAGGGCGGCGCTAGACTGGCCCCTCCCCGGCGCCCGTAGCTCAGGGGATAGAGCGCGCGCCTCCGGAGCGCGAGGTCGTAGGTTCGATTCCTACCGGGCGCATCCAGCGGCCAGCAACCATCCAGAACCCGCATGGTTGAGCGAAGCGGGTTCGGCGATAGGGGCGATTTAGGCGACCGCGTGCGGTCCCCGGTGCGGTCCTCGAGCGCGACCGAACCTCGTGCCAGAATCCACCCGCTCGGCTGCGCCGAGGTCGCCAGCCGGCAATGGGACTTTCTACGTACGTGACTCCGCGTCGCGAACGAGCTGCGCCAACGCCTCGAGCAGTGCCCAGGTCATCTCGGGATGGCTGTCGACGATCGGTCTAAAGCTGAAGACTGGCATCTGATAGCCGCGAACCTCGGTGTCGGCCCTGACCGTGGCGCTACGAGCGGACTTGTCGATCAGGGCCATCTCGCCGAACGAATCGCCCGGGCCCAGCCTTCGCACCTCGTTACCGTGCACGAGCACCGTGGCCTCGCCGCTTTCGATCACGAAGAATGTACGGCCACGCTCGCCCTCCTCGGCAATCAGCTCGCCCGGCGCGTAGGTGCGCTGGTTGAACTCCTCGGCCAACCGGTCGAGAAACGTCTCGTTGGTTTCCGCGAAGAGCGGGACCCCACGAATCAAGTCGCGGCTCGGCGCCGGCATACGGCGATATTAACGCGCGTCGCAGACCTTGTTCCGACAAGAGGCTGCCGCCGGACAGGCGCTCGCGAAGATCCGAATCAACGCATCATCCAGGAGCAACCTTCGAGCAGCGAATGAGGCTCGAAGCCGAAGCAAAAGCGTGGCTGGAGGCGAAGCCTCCGACCCGCTTCGCCCGAGGGCAAGATTGACCTAAGCAGCCTCGACCTGCAGCAGCCCCACGAACGGCGACTCGTCCTCCTCCCCGAACGGGACGAGGTCGAGGACGCGGAACCGCTGGCCGGAGCCGAGGTGGAATCTCTTCACCCGGCTCGGGAACGCGTGATCGCTTGGCCCCGACGCTCAGGCCGGGGCCAAGCAACGAACGCTTTACGGAAGCTCCGGGTTGCTTCCCCGCCCACAGGTCGGGGAACCCGGGGTGCCTGAGCCCGACGGCCCAGCGCCTGCCTGGCCAGGGACGCCCTGGGTATGTGGGGTCTGAACGATGGAGTCGATCGGCCCCTGGGCCGGGTTCATGTCGTTCAGCCCGTTATAGGCACAGATCGAGCTGGCGTGCGCGGGTGCACCGGTGCGCACCCCTGAACCCGAGAACGGGACACCCGGAGTGCCAGGACGGCCGGTGACTTCGCCGGCGAGAGCCACGCTGGCACTCAGACCGGCCACCATGACTACACAGGTCAGCGTCGCGAGCCTTCTATGCATTCTTCTACCTCCCCTTCGTATCGATCGCCACGAAAGGCGACTTCTAGGAGCTTAGGAGAAGGGCAGATTCGCTTCAACGCGGCCGCGCGACGAAAGCGCTGACCTTTCGAAGCGCCTACGGCGCGAGGCCCTCGCGGTGTGCCGGAAGCTCCGCAACGCGGCCGTTCACCCTCGCGCGTACTTCTGCGCCGTCGGCGCCCCGCTAGCCTCGCCCGATGCGTCCGCCCGGCGACGCCTATCTCCGCTCGCTCGACCCGCGCCTGCCTCGCCCGGTCTACGTGCTCGAGCTCGGGGCTCTCGTGAACGCGTTCGGAAACGGCGTCGCCCTCCCGTTCCTGCTCATCTACCTCCACAACGTGCGCGGGATCCCGTTCGGGGTCGCCGGTCTCGCGGCGGCGGCGCAGTCGGCGGCCGCGCTCGCGAGCGGCTTTCTCGCCGGGACGCTCTCCGACCGGCTCGGCCCGAAGCGCGTGCTGCTCGGCGCGCTCATGGTGATGACGGTCGCGTTCGCGCTCATGCCGACGATCCGGACGGCGTGGGAGGCGTTCGCGATCTACACGCTGTGGGGAATCGGCAGCGGCTCGTTCTGGCCGTCGCAGTCGGCGCTCCTCGCGGCGCTGACGCCCGCCACCCGCCGCGCGCCCGCCTACGCCTTGCAGCGACTCGCGATGAACGTCGGCGTCGCGCTCGGCGGCGTCGCCGCGGGCCTGATCGCGTCGGTCGGTCACCCGGAGACGTTCACCGTCCTCTTCGCGATCAACTGCGTGACGTTCGTCGGCTACATGCTCGTCCTCGCACGTGTGCGCGCACCGGCCCTGCACGAGGGACGGCTCGGCGGCAGCTGGCGCGCGGTGCTGCACGACCGCGTCTTCACGGTCTACACGCTGCTCAACGCCGCCTTCATGACCGCGGCGATCTCGCTCGTCGTCGAGTTGCTGCCCGCGTTCGGGAAGAACGTCGCCGGAATCAGCGAGCAAGAGGTCGGGATCGTGTTCGCGCTCGACGCGATCGGCATCGTCCTTTTCCAGCTTCCCGTCGTGAAGCTGTCCGAGGGCCGGAGCCGGATGCGCGGAATGGCGCTCATGGGGGCTCTGTGGGCAGCCTCGCTCCTCGCCGTCTGGGCAGCCGGGTCGTGGACGGTCGCCACTGCGGCGTTCGCGATCCTCGCCGCCGCGATGCTCGTCTTCGCGATCGGGGAGTGCCTGCACGGGGCAATCCACGCTCCGCTCAGCGTCGACCTCGCGCCGCCGCAGCTCGTGGGCCGCTACCTCGCCGCGGCGAGCATCTCGTGGCAGATCGGCTGGATCATCGGCCCGGCGGTCGGCGGCTTCCTCCTTCAGCACCGGCCGCTACTGCTGTGGCCGATCGCCGCGGGAGTAAACATCGCCTGCGCACTGGGCGCGCTCGCGCTCGAGCCGCACCTGCCGGAGCGGGTGCGCCGGACGCCGGCCGGAGAGGTCCCCGTGCGCATGCCGGTGCCCACGAGCGGGTAGCATTCCCGCGCCATGCCCGCGACCGCCGACCCCCTCAGTACCAATGCCCAGCCTGCCGCGCATCCGTTCGCGCCGCGCTGCGCCGGGTCGGCCCCTCGCGGAGCCGCGGCCCGGGCCCGCTGAGCTCAGCGCCGGCGGCGTCACCTGGGTCAATCTCCTCGCGCCGACGACGGAGGAGGCGCAACAGCTCGCGAGCCGCTTCGGCTGGCACCCGCTCGACATCGAGGACGTCCTCTCGCGGCGCCAGCGCCCGAAGGTCGACGTGTACACCGGCGACGACGCCGGCCACGGCCGCTACCTCTTCACCGTCCTCCACTTCCCGGTCTACGACGCGGCCGTCCACCGCCTCAACGCCGGCGAGCTCGACGCCTTTATCGGCCCGGACTACATCGTCACCTTGCCGGCTGTCGAGCTGCGACCGGTCAGCCTCCTCTTCCGTCGTTGCGAGGAGAGCGAGGACTTCCGCGAGCAGCTCCTCTCACGCGGCTCGGGCCGGTTGCTCTACGAGGTGCTGGACGACCTCTACGACTACTGCTTCCCGATCCTCGACAAGATCGGCTTCAAGCTCGAGCAGATCGACGAGGACATCAGCCTGGCGAGCGAGGGCGCGAAGGAGCTCGTCCGCGACATCCACCGCGTGAAGCAGGAGATCATCTCCTACCGCAAGATCATCAAGCCGCAGCGGCCGACGCTCCGGCTGCTCGAGCGGCAGGTCGAGCAACAGTTCCTGCCGGAGGAGCTCGAGCTCTACTTCGACGACATCGTCGACGCGAGCGAGCGGATCTGGGACCTCCTCGACAACTACAAGGAGGTCGTGGAGGCGCTCGAGGATACGAACGAGTCGCTCATCTCGCACCAGCAGAACGACATCCTCTACGTCCTGACGATCTTCCTCGTCGTGCTGACGCCGCTCTCGTTCATCACGGGCTTCTTCGGGATGAACGTCCACTTCCCGGGCTTCAACTCGTGGGAGGCCTTCGTCGCCGCGATCGGGCTGATGGCCGTCACGGTCATCGGCATGCTCGCCTTCTTCCGCTGGAAGCGCTGGTTGTAGTCAACCATGCGGTTTGCGGCGTCTCAGGCGTCGTCGAGACCACACCGGGACCACACCAGGAGCGCCTGCACGGCGTCCGGATCTGCCTCGTCGGGCGCCATCACGTGGCTGTACACGTCGAGCGTCGTCGACGCCTTCGAGTGGCCGACCTTTCGTCAACCAGGTAAAGGCAGCGCAGAACGGACAAACGATCTCAGCGTCCGAGGCAGCGACGTTGATCGCAGACGCCAAGCAGATCATGACCTTGCTCGGCTGCTAAGGCCCACCAACATCAACCCGCTCGAGGGAGAAAGCCCGGCACCCCGGCGCTGGGCTTCTCCCTCTCAGGAGCCATCGCGGAACGCTACCGCTGCCGGGCGGCCCGGACAGCGGGACGGTGGAATGGGCCAGGTTCCCGAATGACCCCTGAGCATCAGGTTGTGTGTAGTTCAGCTGCGGGGACATGCCCCTGCACCCGCCGGATGCCGCGACCGTCGCCGGCGCCAGTGTTCCGGAATGACCCCTGAGCCTGAGTTGGCGCTCCCCGAGGGCCATCCTGCGTGCCACGTACCCTCATCGCCGAACCGATGCCCGAGGCGTCATTCCGTCTGGCGTACGACGAGGCCGTTCGCGCTCTGAGAGCGCAAGCGGACGAGCACGGCAGCCTCCGGACGCGCGCGGGCACCATCCTCGCGACGAGCCTGGTCGTAACCTCCTTCTTCGGCGGTCAGGCGGTCGCTCGCGGCGCACCGGAAAGCTCCCTCGCGTGGCTCGCGGTGGTCGCTTTCCTTCTCGCCGGACTCTTCAGCCTCGGCGTGCTCTTCCCAAGTGATCTCCGCTTCGCCTCTGACGTTGGCCAGGTCGTCTCACTGATCGAGAACGCTTCGCCTGAGTACGAACCGCACAGGGAGCTATCACTCTCCCTCGCAAGGCAGCTCGACTCCAACCGAACACGGATCGGCGCGATGCGTTGGACGTTCCGCGTGAGCGCACTCGCAGTGCTCGCGGAGACCGTCCTCTGGATCGCGGTTCTAGCCGACACACCTTCGTAACTGAGCTGGACTCTTTCGCCCCTGATCCGCGTCAGCGGCGGCGAGCTTGCGGCGGGGCTCATGGGGCCAGCGTTCTGGAATGACCCTGAGCGGTTGCGCTCACGATGGGGAAAGATGTGGATGGTGCCGCGTCGCGGCGACGGGGAGCTGCCTATGGAACCCACTGCCGGTGAGCATGTAGCGATCGTGACCGGGGTGTCTCGCGGTCTCGGGGCGGCGCTCGCCCGAGATCTCCTCGAGCGCGGCTTCAGTGTTCTTGGAATCGGCCGGGCGAGTAGTCCGGACCTCGGGGGTGATCGGTATCGGTTTGCGGATTTCGATCTCGCGAACGCGGCGGCCACGGACACGCTTCTAGCCCCGGTATTTCAGGACATTGAGGCGCGTAGGCCAGACTCCGTGTGCCTGGTGAACAGCGCCGCAACCCTGGATCCAATCGGCGTGGTCGGACACCTCTCATCGGCGGAGATCTCATCAGCGATAGCGACAAACCTGGCCGCTGCGGTAGCCCTGGCCAACCTCTTCTGCCGCGTCTTCACCGACCCGGAGGTGTCGCGGCGGGTCATCAACATCTCCTCCGGTGCGGCGGAGACCGCGCTACCGGGTGAGGCTGTCTACTGCGTCGCGAAAGCTGGCATCGAGATGCTCACGCTCTCACTGGCTGCCGAGCACAGAGCCCCGACCTTCCAGGCAATCACCGTACGCCCGGGCGTGATGGACACGGACATGCAGACGTTGGCTCGCGCACAGCTGCCCGAGGTCTTGCCAGTGGTCGAACTATTCAAGGGTTTCCAGCGTGACGGGCGGCTCGTTCCGCCCGAAGTCGTAGCTTCGAAGATTGTCAGCCAGCTCGTGGTAGGCGAGGTGGACGACGCCCGGACCTACTCCTACCAAGACCTTTGACGAAGCACTCAGGCGGCTCGTGCAAACGAGGCGACGGGCTTCAAGCCGACCTCGCTCCAGCCCCTCCGGACCAGTCCCGTCGCCTGGGCCAGTGTTCCGGAATGACCCCTGACGATCAGCGGGAAGATGAGTCGCGGGCTATCGCCCGAGCCGAGTGCGTCGGCGGATACCGAGGCGCTTCTGGACGGCCCGGTCTTCCTCGCCGTCCTTCTTCGCTGCCCAGATGAATGCCCAAGCGACGACCGCGAGCGTGAACACGCTGACAGCGGCAATGACTATCCCGAGAAACGTGCTCACGGCGCCAGCTTTCGAGTTACGAACGGTGAGGTCGTAGACGACCCACACCACACCCGCCAAGGTAGCGCGTTCCATAAGCGGCGCCAGCCTGACGCTTCTCATCACACTCAAACGTGCAGAGGGGCCGGCAAGCCGACCCCTCTGTTTTGGCGGGTGCGTCGAAGTTACGCGACTGCGAGCTCGTTGCTCTGAGCGATGATCTTGCCGCTCGTGATCTTGGGCTCGTTGGGCATCAGCGTCTCGAACTTCTCGTCGTGGATCCAACTAGTGACGACCCTCGTCGACTCCTCGCCCTGCTCAGGCGTGTCGAAGAGGCCGAGCGAGCTGAAGACGCCGTTGCCGGCCTCGATCAGGTAGTAGCCCTTGAAGCCGGGCAGCGTGCGCAGCTTCGGGACGAGGGTCTCGTTGACCTTACCGGTCAACTCGGAGATGCGATTCTGGTCCACACCGTCGTAGCGGCGAATGGTCGCATGCATGTGAAACTCCTTCAGTTCATCTATCAGGACAGCAGAGTCCGAACGGACTCGCTGCAGCGCTCAGGCCAGGTGTGACAGACGAAGAGGAAGGTGCAGTAGCCTCGGCGGCTTCAACGCTAGAGCCAACGCGCTATCAGGGAGTCTAGCAGCGATCGACCCGGCGGGCGGACGCCCATACTAGAACGCCGGCTCTTGCCGGCGATGCGCAGGCTCGTCGGCCGGAGACACGCGAGACCAATTGGCGTAGGATGGTCTTACTGGCCCTGCGGCCAGGATTCCGGCTGAAAGCCCGAGTTCCGTCGATCGAGCCCCCGGGCGCGGGAGACGACACGAGCCTAGGCAAACAGAGTTCGAGTTGCAGGGCCAGTAGCTCGGCCCCGACGCGGGACAGCGGCTCCTCACCACCCTCGGCCACGCCCCGGCTGGCAGCTGGCTCACCTACATTCAGACGCGACGCACCGACGCTTCCGTCACGCGCCCTGGAGGTCGCTGCGTTCTGGAAACGTTACGACCTCTGACGCCCCTACACTCGCCTGGGCCAGTGTTCCGGAATGACCCCTGAGCTCAGGGCTCGCTCAGCCTGGTTCCACCCAGCGCTCGACACCAGGCGAAGGCCAAGTAAGCGTCCGGCGATGTCGACCACTCGAGGCCAGGCCTGCGACCTTCGTATCTGCGACTACCGGACCCACCCGAACGAGGACGGCACGCGCGCCGTTTGTTTGTGGGAGTCAGGATCAGTAGCCACGGTCGAGGCCATCGTCGAAGGGGCAGCCGGAAACATCAGCACGAACGAGTACTTCGGCGTGAACGAGCAGAACGCGTCAGGACTCCCCGCCGTTTCGGCGGTAGCAAGTTAGTTGGTGAGCGCGAAACCGTCCGGCACGACAACGAATGCAGCAAGAGAGGCCCGCTCCGGCGGGCCTCCTCCTATCTGACGGGACACCCAGCCGGAGCCACACGTCTGCCGGTGACGTTGCCGACGTTGGCGACGCGGCGAGACCACACCGAGACCACACCAGAACAGCGTTTACGGCCTCCACGGCGTTGACGCACCGCATGGTTGGGCCATCCCGCATGGCTGCGAGGCCTGTGCGTTCTTCCGCTGGAAGCGGTGGCTCTGAGCTTGTAGAACGCCGCTACGCGGGCTCGTCGCCCGCCGGCTCCTCCGCCACCGTGCCCGCGTCGGCGGCGGGCTCGGAGGGCGTCACGGAAGCTTCGGGGGGCGCAGCCGGCTCGGGAGCCTCGGCAGGCGAGGATTCCGAACCGCCGAAGAGGTTCTTTAGCCACTTGAACATGCGCGCGATGCTACAAGGCGGCTTCGCGCGGCGCGCTAGTAGTTTCCGGGCGATGAAACAGCTCTGGGCGCCTTGGCGGCTCGAGTACGTCCAGCACGCGGACGATCCGGACGGCTGCGTCTTCTGTCGCGCGGCTGCGCTCCCCGAGGACGAGCCGGAGCTCGTGATCCACCGGAGCGAGCTCGCCTTTGTCCTCCTCAACAAGTTCCCGTATTCCTCCGGGCACCTGATGGTCGCGCCGTACCGGCACGGCTCGGGGTTCGACGACCTCGAGGAGGCCGAGGCGCTCGAGGTGCACCGGCTCGCGGTCGAGGCGATCGAGGCGCTGCGGGCCGTCTACTCGCCGGAGGGCTTCAACGTGGGCTGGAACCTCGGCCGCGTCGCCGGCGCGGGCATCGTCGACCACGGCCACGTCCACGTCGTGCCGCGGTGGAACGGCGACACGAACTTCATGCCGGTGCTGGCCGACGTCAAGGTGTTGCCGGAGCACCTGCTCGAGACACGACGCAAGCTCGCGGACGCCTGGCCCGGCGGCGGCTGATCGTCCCGCCGATCCTGGTCGAACGGCTGGAGTCGGAGTCCGCGCTTCGGGGTAAGACGAGTAGGTGATCGTCGACGCCGTAGCCGTGCTCGTGATGCTCCTGATGCTGGCGGACGTCGCCCGCATGCTGTTCGTCGACGACTGAGCGCCCGCAGGAGGGTTCTACGAATTTACCGTCGCGCGAGCCGGGCGACGTAGGCAGCAGCTGCGGTCACGGCTGCCATCGCAAGGGTGGCGATGTTGGTCGTGACGCACGTTCGGCACGCGCCGCAGCAGGCTTGGACAGCGGGCGTGAGTTCAACGCCCCTGTTGAGCAGTGGGAGCGCCTTGGTCTGAGCGCGTTCGAGCATCAGCCGAATTGTAGGACGGGTTGCAGTTCGTCAATCGCTCCGCGACCCGCAGCATCTCCACAGGCCTCTAGTCGGCAAGGCCCTTTGCTCGTAGCTCGCCCAGCGCATGCTCGGATTTCGCGAGCTCGAGGCCCATCCCCTCCAGCACGCGGTCGGTCTTCGCGAACTGGATCTGGTCGTACTGCACGACCTGGACGCGGTTGCCGCTCGGATCGCGGAAGTCGAGCCGGGGGCCCGGCAGGATCTCGGCCCCTGCCTCCTCGAGCGCGAGCCGCGCCGCCTGCTTCTCGTCCACGACCAGCCCGAAATGGGCCTCCTCCTCGCGCGAGCCGCGCTCGAACAGGGCCACGAACTGGTCGCCGATCTCGAGGAACGCGGCGTCCGGCTCGCTGCGGTCCACCGCCGTCGGCTGGAACAAGTCGGTGTAGAACGCGACCGCTTCCTCGAGGTCGTCCACCTGCAAGGCGACATGGTTGATCCCTACGAGACGTGGCTTCATGGAAGCGTCAAACGACGAGCCCGTGCGTCTCATGCCCGCCGGTCCACCCACCCCGTTGTGAGGTGCCCGCCCCCTGGCCGATCGACGGCTCGCCTGGTGCGATCCTGTTTGTGCGAACACTCCGGACCTTTGCGGCGGGCGTGGCCGTGGCAATCGTGCTCGCGGCGACAGCCTGCGGCGGCGGAGGAGGGGCGTCGACGACCACGGCCTCCTCGGCGGAACAGTGGGCGGGCGGAGTCTGCACTGCGTTCGTCGACTGGCAGACATCGCTCACGCACATCACGTCCGAGCTGAAGGGTGGCGGCGTGCCGTCGAGCTCGGATCTCAGACAGGCAGGCCGCCAGTTCGACGACGCGACGACGACGCTGACGCGGTCGCTGAAGCAGCTCGGCAAGCCCGACACGGCCGGCGGCGAGGCTGCGAAGAAGAACCTCGATACGCTGGCGACCGAGCTCTCGGACGGCAAAGACAAGATCGAGGAGGCATTGAAATCGACCTCGAGTGCAGCCGAGGCGCTGGGAGCCATCACCACCGTCAGCGCGACCGTCGCGACTATGGGCCACAACGTCACCGCAACAGTCGACGACATGAAGCAACTCGACCCGAAGGGCGAGCTCGAGCAGGCGTTCCACCAGGCGGCTGCCTGCTCACCGCTGTTCGACTGATTAGAACGACAACGTCCACGCTCCGTCGGCGCCGACATCGAACGTGTACGTCCCCGGCGGGACGTAGCTCGTCCCGCTCGTCGTGCTGTTGCCGTTGTCGAAGTGGACGTAGCCGGTGTCGTTCGGCTCGGACGACACGTCGAAGAAGTTGTTGCCGAAGGAGTCGGGTTGGGATGTCCAGTGGGCGTTGACGCCGTGCGCGAGCGTGATCGGTGCGAGTGTCACGTCGCCGTTGCCGCTGAACATCTGGCCGATAGGTGAGGGCGCGACGGTGACCGTGAACGTGCGGGGCGTCACCTTGCGGGCGCAGACTTTCGTCCCGTGCACGTTCGTGCAGTGGCCAGGCCTGAGCATGATCGTGTGGAGCGCATAGGCGCTCGCCCCGCCTGCGGCGGCGAGCGCGATCACGGCTGCGGCCGCGAGTGCTGTCCGTCTCATCGTCTCTCCCCTTTGCTGTTCGTCGCGCGGTGAAAGCGGACGACGGGATTCGAACCCGCGACCCTTGGCTTGGGAAGCCAATGCTCTACCAACTGAGCTACGTCCGCCGGATGCGGCGATTGTAGCCCGGCCATAATGGAAACCCGAGACCGCGAGACAGGAGAGTTCCATGCTGACCGAGCTGCACGAGACCGCCCGCGCGCTCGTCGCCGAGGGGAAGGGGATCCTCGCCGCCGACGAGAGCGACGGCACGATCAAGAAGCGCTTCGACACGATCGGCGCCGACTCGACCGAGGAGAGCCGCCGCGCCTATCGCAACCTGCTCTTCACGACGCCCGGCGCCGAGGAGTTCATCAGCGGCGTCATCCTCTTCGACGAAACGATTCGCCAGAAGGCGGACGACGGGACGCCGTTCCCGGAGCTGCTCGCCTCGAAGGGCGTCATCCCGGGGATCAAGGTCGACAAGGGTGCGAAGCCGCTCGCGCACGCCGATGGCGAGACGATGAGCGAGGGCCTCGACGGGCTGCGGCAGCGGCTCGAGGAATACCGCGAGCTCGGCGCCCGCTTCGCGAAGTGGCGCGCGACGTACTCGATCACCGACACGATGCCGAGCGAGTACTGCATCTGGACGAACGCGCACGCCCTCGCACGCTACGCCGCTCTCTGCCAGGAGGCCGGGATCGTCCCGATCGTGGAGCCCGAGGTGCTGCAGGACGGGACGCACTCGATCGAGCGCAGCGGTTTCGTCACCTCGCGCGTCCTCTCCGCTGTCTACACCGAGCTGTTCGACCAGCGCGTCGACGTCGAGGGCACGCTGCTCAAGCCGAACATGGTCCTCTCGGGCTACGAGGCAGGCAAGCGCGCCGGTGTCGACGAGGTCGCGGAGGCAACGCTGCACACGCTGTCCAAGCACGCACCGGCGGCTGTGCCCGGCATCGTCTTCCTCTCGGGTGGCCAGTCGGACGAGGATGCGACCGCGCACCTGAACGCGATGAACGCGCGCGGGCCGCACCCGTGGCAGCTGTCCTTCTCCTACGGCCGCGCGCTGCAGGCGCCGGCGTTGAAGGCGTGGGCGGGCAAGGAGGAGAACGTCGAGGCGGGCCAGCGCGCCTACTACCACCGCGCGAAGATGAACGCCGCCGCGCGCACGGGCACGTACGCGCCGGAGATGGAGCGGGAGGCCGTCGCCGCCTAGCGCTTACGTGTACTCGAAGCCCGTCAGGGCGGAGAGCTTGGCGAGCGACTGCTGCGCGACGACGCGGCGCACGGTTCCCGAACGCGAGCGCATCACGATCGACTCGGTGACCGCCCCGCCCGGCGTGTACTGGACGCCCCGGAGGAGCGAGCCCGTCGTGACACCGGTTGCGGCGACGAAGACATCCTCGCCGGAGACGAGATCGTCGGTGCGGAGGACGCGCGTCGGGTCGAGCCCGGCGTCGAGAAGTTGCTGCCGCTCGTCGTCGTTGCGCGGCCAGAGCCGTCCCTGGATGCCGCCCCCTACACACTTGAGCGCCGCCGCGGAGATGACGCCCTCGGGCGTCCCGCCGATCCCGTAGAGCACGTCGACGCCCGTCCCCGGCTGCGCGGCCGCGATCGCCGGCGCCACGTCGCCGTCGCGGATCAGGCGCACGCGGGCACCCGCCTCGCGGAGCTCAGCGATCAGATCGTCGTGGCGGTCTCGCTCGAGCACGACGATGTCAACCTCCCGAGCCGTTTTGCCGAGCGCTTCCGCGACGGCGCCGACATTCTCGGTCGGGCTGCGCTCAATGTCGATCGCGTCGATCGCGGCGGGGCCGACGGCGATCTTCTCCATGTAGAAGGCCGCCCCGGGGAAAAGCATCGTGCCGCGCTCGGCGACGGCGATGACTGCGATCGCGTTCGGCTGTCCGAGCGCGGTCAGCCGCGTCCCCTCGAGCGGGTCGACGGCGACGTCCACCTCGGGCCCCTGGCCGTTCCCGACCTCCTCGCCGTTGTAGAGCATCGGCGCCTTGTCCTTCTCCCCCTCGCCGATCACGACGACGCCGCGGATTGAGACGCTGTCGAGCACGAAGCGCATTGCGTCGACCGCCGCCTGGTCAGCCTCCTCCTTGTCGCCGCGGCCGATCCAGCGTGCGGCCGCCATCGCCGCGGCCTCGGTGACGCGGACGAGCTCGAGCGCGATGTTGCGGTCGGGCGCGGTGCGGGCGCTCACGGCCTCACATCCTCTCAGGTGCGTCGACGCCGACGAGGTGCAGGCAGCGGGCGATGACGACCCGTGTCGCGCGGCAGAGGCCGAGCCGGAACGCCTGCTGCTCGCTCTCGAGCACCCGGTGCTCGTGGTAGAAGCGGTGGAAGTCGTCGGCAACCCGGATCGCGTAAGTGGGCACGCCCTGCGGGCCGCGCTTCGTGAGCGCGTCGGCGACGACCGCCGGCAGCTCGGCGAGCCGCTTCACGAGCTCCCGCTCCTCCGCGGCGAGCGGACCGGCCGGCTCAGCGGAGGCGGGCGCGTCGCCGGCGTTGCGGAGGATCCCAGCGATCCGGGCATGCGCGTACTGGACGTAGTAGACGGGGTTCTTCTGTGACCGCTCGGCGGCGAGATCGACGTCGATGTCGATCGCCTGGTCGGGGCCGCGGTTAACGAGGTACCAGCGCGCCGCATCGACCCCGATCTCGTCCATGAACTCCTCGAGGAAGACGACGTCGCCGCGACGCCTCGACATCTTCGTCTGCTCCCCACCGCTTGTCAGGTGGACGAGCTGGTAGAGGAGCACCTCGACGCGCTCGGGGTCGTAGCCGAGCATCCGGGCGACCGCCGCGTACCAGTTGCGCGTGCCGTGGTGGTCGGCGCCGAGAACGTAGATCGCACGGTCGAAGCCGCGCTCGAGCTTGTCCACGAGATACGCGACGTCCGCAGCGCGGTAGGTGGGCGAGCGGTCGCCGGAGCGGAGCAGGACGCGATCCTCGTCGTCGCCGTAGGCGGACGAGCGCGCCCACAGTGCGCCCTCATTCTCGTACGTGTCCACGCGTGGCAGCAGCTCGGGGAGCCGCTGCTCGAGCTCGCTCTGCCGGCGGAAGCTATCGAAGTCGACGCGGAACCGCTCGAGTGTCGCCTCCATTTCCTTCAGCATCAGCGGCACCGGGTCGCCTTTCAGGGCGGCGAGGTCGTGGACATAGGCACCGCGGTAGCCGTCCTCCGGCGGCTCCCCGCCGCGCCGCACGGCCTCGACCGAGGCCCGGAAACGCTCCATCTGCGCGCCCGCGTCGTTGTAGTAGTACTCCCGCTCCACCGTGTTCCCGGCGAGCTCGAACAGCCGGGCCACCGAGTCGCCGTAGGCGCCGTTGCGGCCGTGGGCGACGTGGAGCGGTCCCGTCGGGTTCGCGGAGACCATCTCGACCTGCACGCGCTCCGTCCGCGCTGCGCCGCCTCCATACGCCTCGCCGCCCGCGAGGATCTCGGCGAGCGCCGAAGCAAACCACTCGTCCCCGAGGAAGAGGTTGACGAAGCCCGGCCCCGCAACCTCTGCTCGCTCGACGGCATCCAGGGCCGCGGCAGCTTCCGCGATCTCCGCAGCAATTTCCCGCGGCGGCCGGCGTCGCGTCCCCGCCAGCTGCAGCGCGACGTTCGTCGCGTAGTCGCCGTGCTCCGGCTCCCCGGGCCGTTCCAGCTCGAGCTCGCCGCCGGCCGAGACGGCGAGCGCGGCTGCGAGGGACCTGACGGGATCAGCCGGC
>DASYOZ010000075.1:0-14646 GCA_036007185.1 Gaiellaceae bacterium
GCGAACGGCCGGCACGATGCAATACGAACAGACGGAGTTGCAGCCCATCGAGACCTGCACCCAGGCCTGATAGCGGCGCTCGCGCCGGGGAGGGAGTCCGGCCGCGAACGCGCGCTCGTCGCCCGTGCCGAATGCAGCGCGCGCCACGCCCTCGCCGCCTGCGCCGAGCCAGGCGCCGAGGTGCGAGATCGTGCCGGGCCCGAAGGCAACGTCGACGTCCGGGTACAGCGTGAACAGGCGCTCCCGTTGCGCCTCCGCGTAGCAGCCGCCGACGGCGACGACAGTCCCCGGCCGCTCGCGCTTGAGCTTCGCGGCGTTGCCCATGTGGGCCGCGAAGCGCGTGTCGGGCTTTTCGCGAATCGTGCACGTGTTGAGGACGATCACATCCGCCTGGTCCTGCGACGGTGCCTCGCCGAGCCCGAGCTCCTCGAGCAGCCCCTTGATCCGCTCCGAATCGTGGGCGTTCATCTGGCAGCCGAAGGTCGTGACGTGGTAGCGGCGCACGGCGGAAGGGTACCCCGGGTCGGTCGGAGCCCTAGGCGGCCTGGATCGGCGAGTCGGCGGGCCGGTCCTGCTCCTCGTGCACGGCCGGCGGCCCGGATGGTGCCGTGTGGTTCTTTGCCACCTCGACCGACCGGCTCTCGCGGATCACGGTCACCTTCACCTGGCCGGGGTACTCGAGCCGATCTTCGATCTCGCGGGCGATCTCGTGGGCGAGGAGTGCCGCCGAGTCGTCGTCGACGTCGCCGGGGCTGACTATCACCCTGATCTCACGACCCGCTTGCAAGGCGTAGACCTTCTCGACGCCTGGCTTGGCGGCTGCGAGCTCCTCGAGCGACTCGAGTCGCTTGATGTAATGCTCGAGGCTCTCGCCGCGCGCGCCCGGGCGACTCGCGGAGACCGCGTCCGCCGCGATCAGCAGGACGGCCTCCACCGTCTGCGGCTGCACCTCGTAGTGGTGCGCCTCGATGGCGTGGACGACGCCCTGCGACTCGCCGTAACGCCGTGCGAGCTGAGCAGAGATCAGCGCGTGCGAGCCCTCGACCTCGTGCGACATCGCCTTGCCGATGTCGTGGAGCATCGCTGCGCGCTTCGCGGTCTGGACGCTCGCCTCGAGCTCGGTCGCCATGATCCCCGCGAGGTGGACGACCTCGAGGGTGTGCTTCAGGACGTTCTGGCCGTAGCTCGTCCGAAACCGGAGCCGACCGAGGATTCGCACCAGCTCCTCGTGGAACGGCCCGCAGTTCGCCTCGAAGACCGCCTGCTCGCCCGCCTGGCGCACGACCTCTTCGACCTCCGACTTCGACTCGTAGTACGTCTCCTCGATTCGCGCCGGATGGATCCGGCCGTCCTCGAGGAGCTTCGTCACCGTCAGGCGTGCGATCTCGCGGCGCAGCCCGTCGAAAGACGAGAGCACGACCGCGTGCGGCGTGTCGTCGACGATGAAGTCGACGCCCGTGAGGTGCTCGAGCGCACGGATGTTGCGGCCCTCCCGGCCGATGATCCGGCCCTTCATGTCGTCGGAGGGAAGCTCGACGACGGTCACCGTCGTCTCGGCGGTGTGGCTCGCCGCGACCCGCTGGAGCGCGTCGGCCACGAGATTGCGTGCGCGGCGCTTCGATTCGGCGCGCGCCTCGTCCTCGAGCGTCCGGACGCGCCGGGCGAGCTCGTGCCGCGCTTGCTGCTCCCCGCGCTCGAGCAGCAGCGCCCGTGCCTCGACCTGCGTCAGGCCGGCGATCCGCTCGAGCTCCGCAAGGTGACCGCTCTTCGCCTGCTTGAGCTCCTCCTGGAGCGTGCGGATGTGCTCCTCCCGGTCTGCGAGCCCCTGATCGCGTCGCGTCAGCTCCTCGAGCTTCTTCTCGACCTCGAGCTCCTTCGCGAGCACGCGCTCCTCGATCTTCAGCACCTGCGCGCGCCGGTCGGTGAGCTCCGCGTCGATCTCGCTTCGCAACCGGACTGCCTGCTCGCGCGCGTCGACCTGAGCCTCGCGCCGCACCGCGTCGCCTTCGCGGCGGGCGTCCTCGAGCAGCTGATCGCGGATCCGGCGGGCCTTCGTCACCCCCGTGGTGCCGAAGACCGACACGGCGAGCAGAGCCAGAGCGACGCCTCCGGCGATCCCGATGGCAATTCCTATCCCGATCAGCACGCGGACGCTCCTCGGTCGGTGATCCAGCCGCCTTGTGACAGCGCATCCCAGCCAGCGCCGGGCCTACCCGGCAGCTATCCGCGAAGCCTTATCCGGCGGGCGACGGCCCGCCGAAGGTCACCGCGCTACCTCTCGCGCGACCTCCGAGTCGTCGGGAATGAACGGTTGATCATCGGATGTGGTTTCGGAAAAGCTGCTTTTGCAGGCAAAACGTCAAATAGAATGCCCCGGGATCGTATCGCGTCTCACCCCTCCCGCGCAAACGCACCGGCGACCGCGTCGAGCGTCTCGTGTGAGAAGCCGCGCCCTGCGAGACGTCGCAGGAGGGTCGGCGTGACGCTCTGCTCTTCGAGCAGCCGCAGAATGCGATCGCGTTCCGGCTCGAGCGCGGCGACGGCCTCCCTCGCCACCTCGTCCGGGATCAGCCGCCGGCGCAGGTCGGCCCGGATGGCCGCATCCCCGTAGCCCCGTCGCGCGAGCAGCTCCGCACGGTTCTCGGCCAGCCGTGCGTCGTCGAGGAGCCCGGCGCGACCGAGCGCCCCGATCGCGTCCTCGCGCGCGACGGCGGAGTGTCCCGCCCCCGCCAGCCGTTGCTCGAGCTCCTGCTGCGAACGGCCACTCGCGGCCAGCGCGCGTTTGGCGGCCACGAGCGCTCTGGCCCTCCGCAGCTCGCGCGCCAGCTCCCGCGCCGCGTGCCGGTCCAGCCGGCGCCCTACCGCGAGCCCCGCCCGCACGACGGCGTCGGTCGGCAGCACGCGCCACGACCGCCCGTCGAGCTCGACGGCGACACGGCCGCGCTTTCGCTCGCGCAGCCCCGTGACGCTCGGCGTCACGCCTCGGCTTCGGCCGACGCGAGCGCCTCCGCCGCAACCTCCGCCTTGCCGTTGCTCGCGGCGGGTTCCTCGGCGGCAACCGGCAGCAGCCGAGCCGACACGACCTGATCCGAGCCGAGCTCCACCTGGATCTGCTGCAGGATCTGCTGCGTCACGTCGGGGTGCTCGCGCAGGAACGCGGTCGCGTTCTGCCGTCCCTGGCCGAGCCGCTCGTCGCCGAGGCTGAAATACGAGCCCGACTTCGTGACGATCTTCCGCTCGACCGCGGTGTCGAGCACCGTGCCTTCCCACGAGATGCCGGAGCCGTAGATGATGTCGAACTCCGCCTGCTTGAACGGCGGCGCGACCTTGTTCTTCACGACCTTGACGCGGACGCGGTTGCCGAACGCCTCGACACCCTCCTTCAGCGTCTCGATCCGGCGGATGTCGAGCCGCACGGACGAGTAGAACTTCAGCGCGCGGCCGCCCGGCGTCGTCTCGGGATTCCCGAACATGACGCCGATCTTCTCGCGCAGCTGGTTCGTGAAGAGGCAGATCGTGTCGGTGCGGTTGAGGGTGCCGGCGAGTTTGCGCAGGGCCTGGCTCATGAGGCGCGCCTGGAGGCCGACGTGCGTGTCGCCCATCTCGCCTTCGATCTCGGCCTTCGGGGTCAGCGCCGCGACCGAGTCGATCGCGACGACGTCGAGCGCGCCGGAGCGGATGAGGAGCTCCGTGATCTCGAGCGCCTGCTCGCCCGTGTCGGGCTGGGAGACGAGGAGATTGTCGATGTCGACGCCGATCCGCTTCGCGTACGCCGGGTCCATCGCGTGCTCGGCGTCGATGAAGGCGCAGATGCCGCCCCTGCGTTGCGCTTCGGCGATCACGTGGTAGACGAGGGTCGTCTTGCCGGATGACTCCGGGCCGAAGATCTCAACGATGCGGCCACGCGGCAGGCCGCCGATCCCGAGCGCGAGATCGAGCGCGAGCGAGCCGGTGGAGACGGCGCCGACCGAGACCGCCGCGCGGTCGTTCATCTTCATGACCGAGCCCTTGCCGAACTGCCGCTCGATCTGGCCGAGCGCCACGTCGAGTGCTTCGTTCTTGTCCACCTCTCAGCCTCCTAAAGCGACAGATTCCAAGACTTCGTACCGCGCCCCGCCGGGGTGCAGCCGTGATAGGTAAGCAGCCGCATCGGACGGAACAAATGTTCCCATCGCAGGGGGCTCCAGGCGCACGCGCGGCCGTTCGCGCCAGCGCGCGACCGTGAGATGCGGCAGCCAGGGCCGACCCTCTCGCCGGTAGACGCCGAGCCGCTCCAGCCGCTCCTGGAGGTCTCCGGCGAGCAGGGCCGCGGTGCCTCCGTCGTCCTCGAGCACGAGCATGCCGACGCTCCGCGTCTCGCGGTAGCGAGCCGGCGTGAGGCGGATCTCTCCCACTGCCGCCGCGGCGTCGCGCAGCGCGCCGACGATCGGCTCGAGCTCGCCTGCCGGCCGGTGGCCGAGGAACGCGAGCGTGACGTGCAGGTGCTCGCGGGGAACGACACGGACGTTCGGCAGCTGGTCACACTGCCAGCGCTCCATCCCGTCGAGGACGTCGTCGGGCAGGCGGAGCGCGAGGAAGAGCCGGAGCCGTTCATCGCCGCTCACGCTAGCGGTGGGGGTCATACGCCTTTGTCGCGACTTCCCATCAGGAGGGCACGCAGGAGATGAAGCGCCGTCACGGTTGCGCGGACCCGCACCTGCTCGCGCTCGCCGGGCAGATCGAGGACGCGTCCGAGCGAGCCGTCCGGGCCGGCGGCGTGGATGTGGACGCGTCCGACAGGCTTCTCGGGGGTCCCGCCTCCGGGGCCTGCGACCCCGGTCACCGCAACGGCGACGTTGGCACCGAGCGCGCGCCGCGCCCCCTCCGCCATCGCGGCCGCAACCTCGGCCGACACCGCGCCGTACGCCGCCAGCAGCTCCTCCGACACTCCTAGCTCGGAGCGCTTCACGTTGTCCGAATACGCAACTATCCCGCCGACGAAGCTCTCGCTCGAGCCCGGCACGTCGGTGAGCCGTGCGGCAACCATGCCCCCTGTGCACGACTCCGCGGTCGCGAGCCGGAGCCCGCGCGCGGCCGCGAGCGAGAGCACCAGCTCCTCGACGCCCCGCTCGTCGCGTGCGAAGAGCCAGCGCTCGAGCCGCTCGGCGAGCGCCGTCTCGAGCGCGTCGGCCCGCTCCTCCGCCCCGGGCTCGACAACGAGATCGACGTGGATCTCGAAGTCGCGGGCGCAGATCGTCGCCTCGACGCTCGCGCCGTCTCCACCGGCCTCCTCGAGTGCCCGTGCGACGGCCGACTCGCTGACGCCGAACAGCCGCAGCACCCGCCGTCCGGGCGGTCGCGTCCGCTCGAGCAGCTCTCGCATCACCTCGCTTGCGAGCGCGTTCGGCCAGAGCCGCCGGAGCTCGCCGGGCGGGCCGGGCAGGAGGACGACGACGCAGCCCGTCGGCGCGCGGAGGACGAGCCCCGGCGCGGTGCCTGCGAGCCCGATGGGAAGGGCGGGGGCGGGTCGCGTCGCCTGCTTCGTCACGCCGGGGGCGAAGTCCGCGTACGGCCGGCGTAGGCGCTCCGCGGCGGTGCGAGAGACCGACTCGATCTCCCGCTCCAGCACCTCGTCGACGACGAGCTCGAGCCCGGCCGCGCGCGCGAGCAGCTCGACCGTGCGATCGTCGTGGGTCGGGCCGAGACCGCCGGAGACGAGGCACGCCTCCGCTTCGAGCCCCTCGCGCAGCGCAGCCTCCAGCTCCGCCGGCGTGTCGCCGACGATCGTGATGCGGGCCGGCTCGAGGCCGTGGCTCAGCGCTTCGGCGGCGAGAAAGGGGCCGTTCCGGTCGGTGCGCTCGCCGCGGACGAGCTCGCTGCCGGTGACGACCACGACCGCCCGCGGCCGCGGCGTCACCCTCGGAGACGCGTCGTCCGCTGCGGTGTGACGAGGAGGCGGAGGTTGTGCACGGCCGGCAGGGCGACCGCGCGGCCGTCGAGCGTGATCCGCAGGCCGGCGGGTCTGCGCACGACGAGGTAGAAGTGGCTGCCGGCGAGCCTGTCGGTCTCCCCCGCTCCCACCGTGCCCTGCAGATCGACCTTGCCGGACGGCCTGCTGCGGCGCACCTCGACGTACGTCCCGCGCCCGATCCCGCGCAAGACGAGCTGGCGAGCCGCGGCTGGATGATGCTTCTGCTGCGTGTCGAGCCCCCGCGCAGGCGGCGACGAGCCGCCAAAACGCCACGCTGCGACGACGAGCGCCGTCACGACGGCGATGCCGGCGAGCACGAGGAGGACGGCCCGCCGCTCGACGTGACGCTCGCGCGTCCGGATCCGGTGCCTCTCCCGCCGCGGGGGCAGCTCGTCTTGCCAGCTCGTGAGGTTGCGGGACGCGTATTCGTCGACGTACACGTCGCCGTCGAGCCCGAGGTACTCGGCATACGTCCGCAGGAAGCCGCGGATGTACGCGTCGCCCGGAACCGCGGTGAAGTCCTCTTCCTCGAGCGCGCGGAGGTACTTCGCGCGGATCTTCGTCGCGAGCTCGATCTCGGGATAGCCGAGCCCCTGCCGCTCGCGCGCCTCCCGAAGGCTGTGGCCGATCTCGAACACGGACGGAGTCTACGACTCAGTGCTCGAGGCGCAACAGAAGCTCGTACAGCCCCACGGCGATCGAAGCGGAGAGTGTCAGGCAGATGCCCGCCACCGCGAGAATGCGGCCGAGCCGGATCAAACCCGAGCCGCCGGTCCGCCCGAGCGTTCGCGTGATCGCTCCGTGCGCGCCGCGGGCGAAGAGCAGCGAGACCGTGGCCGCGCCGGCCGCGACCGGAATCGCCCAGACGGCGTCGAGGAGCACCGCGCCTGGGATCTTCCGCGTCAGCTCGATCGCCGCGGGGATGATGCCCGCCGCCACGAGGCCGAAGAGAAGGGCGAGCCAGGCGCGAAAGTTCGCTCTGCGATGTTGCACGAGTGTCTGAGTCCGGACGGCCAATTCAGCCAGCCATTGTAGGCGGCCGCAGGACGGCGAACTGGTCGGTGATCTCGAGCCGGCTGCTGTGGAAACGGTAGATCGCCGCCGGCCGTCCGCCGCCGCCGTAGCGGCGTAGGTCGCCCGTGTCCTCGAGGAGCCGGCGCCGGAGCAGGACGCGCTGGAGGTTCGTCGTCCCCACGGGATGCCCGAGCGCGGCGGCGTAGAGATCGCGCAGCTCGGCGAGCGTGAAGCTCGGCGGTGCGAGCGCGAAGCCGAGATTCGTGTACGAGAGCTTCGCGCGCAGCCGGTCTCGCGCGCTGAGCAGGATCTCCTCGTGGTCGTACGCGAGCTCGGGCAACTCGTCGACCGGGTGCCAGCGGGTGTCCTCCGGGACGCTCGGGTCGAGCCCGCTCGGGACGAGACCGAGATACGCAGTCGCGAGCTCGCGACGCGCCGGGTTGCGGTGCGGGTCGCTCCGCGTCTCGAGCTGCTCGAGGTGCGACACCTCTCGCACATCGACCTTCTCCGCCAGGTGCCGCCGCATCGACTCCTCGAGCGTCTCGTCCGGAGCCAGCGCCCCGCCCGGCAGCGCCCAGCGGGCCGCGAACGGCTCGCGCGCCCTCTGCCAGAGCAGCGCCTGCAGCTGTCCCTCCCGCACCTGGAGAACGGCCGCGAGCACGGCGTGCGCCGCAGTTTTCGCCTGAGAGTCGTCAACCATGTAGACTCGTTCTCGAGGTTATCGATTGTGAGGCAAAAACGCGAGAGCTGCGACGTCATCGTCGTCGGAGCCGGCGTCGCCGGCCTCTCTGCGGCCCTCGCGGCGGCGGATGCCGGATCTTCGGTGCTCGCGCTTGCAAAGGCCTCGCATCGCAGCTCGAACAGCTATGCCGCGCAGGGAGGCGTCGCCGCTGCGGTCGGCCCTGACGACGACCCCGAGCTCCACGCAGCCGACACGGTGGCCGCGGGCCGCGGCCTCTGCCGGATCAGCGCGGTGGAGCTCCTGGCCGCCGAGGCTCCGGCCCGGATCGAGGAGCTGCGCGGCCTCGGTGTCCGGTTCGACGACGGCCTGGACCGCGAGGGCGGCCACTCCCGCGCCCGCGTCGTGCACGCCGGCGGCGCAGACACCGGACGCCATCTCGCGGACGTCCTGACGGCCCGGGCGCGCGAGCACCCGCGGATCCGGATCGCCGAGGGCGAGCGCCTCACGACCCTCGCCGGTCTGAGGGGATCCGCCGTCATCCTCGCCACCGGCGGCTATGCCGCCCTCTGGGCGCGCACGACCAACCCCCGCGGCGCGGTCGGAGACGGCCTCCTGCTCGCATCCGCGGCGGGCGCCGCCGTCGCCGACCTCGAGCTCGTCCAGTTCCACCCGACGGCGCTGCGCGACGAGAACGGCCACGACGGCTTTCTGCTCTCGGAAGCGCTCCGCGGTGCCGGCGCGACGCTGCTCGACCGCGGCGGCGAGCGCTTCGTCGACGAGCTCGCGCCGCGAGACGTCGTCGCACGCGCGGTTGCCTCGCGGGCCGGCGCACGCCTCGACCTGCGGGAGATCGAGCGCGACCGCTACCCAACTCTGATGGCGACGCTCGAGCGGGCCGGCTACGACCCCTCGGGCGCCCCGATCCCCGTCTCCCCCGCCGCGCACTACGCCATCGGCGGGGTCGCCACAGACCTCCACGGGCAGACGACCGTGCCCGGGCTCTACGCGGCCGGGGAGTGCGCCTGCACGGGCGTGCACGGCGCGAACCGGCTCGCCTCGAACTCGCTGCTCGAATGCCTCGTCTTCGGCCGCCGTGCCGGCTTCGCCGCAACCGAGGGACCGCGCTTCGACGCCGAGGCGACGCCGATCGCTCCAGCACCCGATCCCGGCGCGGCGCTCTGGCGGGACGCGGGGCTCATCCGCAGCGCGGCCGGGCTCACGCGGCTCCTCGACTCGCCACACCCACTCGTCCGCCGGATCGCAGCATGCGGGCTTGCGCGGGAGGAGAGCCGCGGCGTCCACTTCCGCGAGGATTTCCCGGTCGAGAGCGACGAGTTCGCGGGGCACCTGGCCGTCCACCCCGGTCGCGAGCCGGTGTTGGAGCGATGGAGCTGACGCAGGAGGACGTGGCGCGGGTCGTCGCCGCGGCACTGGCCGAGGACGTCGGCTCCGGTGACGCGACGACGCTCGCGCTCGTGCCCGCGGACGCCCGTTGCCGCGGCGAGCTCCTGCTCGAGGAGCCGGGCGTCGTCTGCGGCGTCCCGGTCGCTGCTGAGGTGTTCGCGGCGCTCGATCCCTCGGTGACGGTGCAGCCTCGTCTGGACGAAGGCACGGCGGTCTCCGACGTTCCCGCCGTCCTCGCCGAGGTCGAAGGGCCCGCGCGCGCGATCCTCAGCGGCGAGCGCGTCGCGCTCAACCTGCTCGGCCGGCTCTGCGGCATCGCCTCGCTCACCCGTCGCTTCGTCGAGCTGACCGACGGCACGAGCACGACTGTCCTCGACACCCGCAAGACGACGCCCGGCCTGCGCGCGCTCGAGAAGTACGCCGTCCGCTGCGGCGGCGGCCGCAACCATCGCGCCGGCCTCTATGACGGAGTCCTCGTGAAGGAGAACCACCTGCGTGTCGCCGGCGGCGTCGCCGCGGCGCTGGCGGCTCTCGACGGCCGCGTGGACGGGTTGCCGGTCGAGGTCGAGGCCGAGACGCTCGCCCAGGTGCGCGAGGCGCTCGACGGCGGCGCCCCTCGGATCCTGCTCGACAACATGAGCCCCGAGGAGGTGCGCGAGGCCATTCAGCTGACGGCCGGCCGCGCCGAGCTCGAGGCGTCCGGCGGCGTCTCCCTCGCCACCGTGCGCGCATACGCCGAGACCGGCGTCGACTTCGTCTCAGTCGGTGCCCTGACCCATTCCGCCCGCTCGCTTCACGTCTCCCTGGAGGTCCGATGACCGTCGCCACGCCGCTGACAACCGAGCTGCACGAGGGGGTCCGCGCCCTCGCCGCCGCGAAGAACGCCGTGATCCTCGCCCACAACTACCAGCGGCCCGAAGTGCAGGACGTCGCGGACTATGTCGGCGACTCGCTCGGCCTCTCGCGCCAGGCGGCCGCGACGGAAGCAGAGACGATCGTCTTCTGCGGCGTCCACTTCATGGCAGAGACGGCGGCGATCCTCAGTCCGGAAAAGACCGTCCTTCTCCCCGACCTCGGCGCCGGCTGCTCTCTCGCGGCCTCGATCGACGCCGAGCAGCTGCGCGAGTGGAAGGCGCAGCATCCCGGCGCGGTCGTCGTCTCGTACGTGAACACGACCGCGGAGGTGAAGGCGGAGAGCGACTACTGCTGCACGTCGGGGAACGCGAAGGGCGTGATCGACGCAATCCCGGCGGAACAGGAGATCCTCTTCCTGCCCGACATGTACCTCGGCCTCTGGCTCGAGCGCGTGACCGGCCGCAAGCTGACGATCTGGCTCGGCGAGTGCCACGTCCACGCCGGCATCCGTCCCGCCGACATCGAGCGCTGGCAGGAGGAGGCGCCCGACGCCGACCTGCTCGTCCACCCTGAGTGCGGCTGCGCGAGCCAGGCGATGGCGTTCGGGAACGAGCGGACGCAGATCCTCTCGACGGAGAAGATGATCGACTACGCGAAGCGCTCGCCGAAGCAGCGCTTTCTCGTGGCGACCGAGACGGGCATCCTCCACCGGCTCGAGCGCGAGGCGCCGGGGAAGCGGTTCGAGGCGGTGCGCGACGACGCCGAGTGCCGCTACATGAAGCTGACGACGCTCGAGAAGGTGCGCGACTCGCTGCGCGACATGAAGCACCGCGTGACGGTCGAGCCCGAGCTCGCCGACCGCGCGCGCCTCGCAATCGAGCGTATGGTCGCCATCGCGTAGCTACTGCCGGACGTACGGCTTGCCGTCGGCGGCGGGGGCGACAGTGCGACCGATAACGCCTGCCACCGCGATCAGTGTCAACACATACGGGAGCGCCTGGAACAGCGTCGCAGCCTGGGGTGAGTAGACCTGCAGTCGCAACGCGAGCGCGCTCGAGAACCCGAACAGCAGTGCGGCCCCGAACGCCCCCGCCGGCCGCCAGTTGCCGAAGATCATGGCAGCCAGGGCGATGAAGCCGCGGCCGTTCGTCATGTTGAAGATGAACGTCCCGTTCCCCTGCGGCCCCTCGGAGAGGTAGACGCCGCCGATCGCCACGAGGATGCCCGAGAGGACGACGCAGCTGTACCGGATCGCGTAGACGTTGATCCCGACCGTGTCCGCCGCGCGCGGGTGCTCGCCGCAGGCGCGGATCCGCAGCCCGATCGGCGTCTTGAACAGGACGAGGTAGGTCAGGATGACGAGCGCGAAGCCGGCCCAGGTCAGGATGTTGAGGTTTCCGATGGCCGCCCCGAGGAAGTGCGAGCCGGACAGGCCGGGAATCTTCACATCCGGCAGCAGCGACACGCCGTTCGGGATCGGGGAGTTGTGGTAGAGCTGGACGAAGAAGTAGCCGGTGATCCCGACCGCGAGGAAGTTGACGGCCGTCCCGCCGACGATCTGGTCGGATCGCAGGTGGATGGCGAAGAAGGCGTAGACGAGCGCGAGGAGCCCCCCGACCGCCGCACCGAGCAGGAGGCCGACGACCCACGTGCCGCCTTTATCCGCGCCGTAGACGCCCCAGAATGCGCCCATCAGCATCATCCCCTCGAGGCCGATGTTCACGACGCCGCTCCGCTCGGAGAAGATTCCGGCCATCGCGCCGAAAATGAGCGGCGTCGTCAGGCCGAAGGTTTGCGCGATGAGCGTGGCGTCGAACGCCTGATTGAGATTGTCGGTGCTCGAGTGGGTCGCGAGGACGCCGAGCCCGATCCCGAGCAGGCCGGCGGCGAAGGCGCCCCAACCCAACCGACGGCGGCCGCGCGCAATCGTCCAGACCCCGAGCAACATGGCGACGATGCCGACGAGGATCGGCCACATGATCGTCCTCGCCTCGAGCGGGGGGATCGCCAGGAAGGCTGCAAAGACGCCGAGGATGATCCCGAGGTAGCCGGTGATTGCCGCGTCGCGCAGGCGCGCGCTGAGCGGGTTGTCGAGCCGCGCCGTCCAGGAGGTGCTCACGCCGGCAGCTCCGCTGTCGACGTCGCGGGCTTTGCCCGCCTGCGGAGCAACCTCCGCGGTGTGTTCCAGACGTAGAGGATGAGGACGTCAGCCCCAACGAAGAGGATGACGAGGCCCTCGATGATGTAGGTGAGGTTCCCCGCGAGCTCGGGTTGGATGACGGCGCCGGAGTTGAGCCCATGTGTGGTGCCGTAGAGCAGCCCCCCGAAGAGAATCGCGCCGAGCAGCGTGCCGAAAGCCGTGTTGCGGCCCAGGAGCGCGACGGCGATGCCGATGAACCCGACCTGGCTGATCGGGATGTCGAGCTGGCCGAACTGATAGTTCTGGGTCCCTCCGAGCATGTCGATCGCTCCGGCGAGGCCCGCGAAGGCCCCGGAGATCGCCATCGCGCGGATGAGATTCTTCTTCACGTTGATGCCGCCGTACGCCGCTGCCTCGGGATTGAAGCCCACCGCCCGCACCTCGTAGCCGAGCGTCGTCCGGTTCACGAGCGCCCAGAAGACGACGAGGGCCGCGAGCGCGATGAATACGCCTATGTGGACGCCCTGAAATCCCTGCACGCCCCAGAAGTCGGGCAGCCGAGCGCCCGGCGACACCTGGCCCGATACCGGCACGGTCGGCTGCGTCGAGTTCTGGAGCGGTCCTCCGTCACCGAAGAGCCACGAGCCGAACCAGTAGGCGATCCAGTTGAGCATGATCGTCGTGATGACCTCGTGAGCCCCGACGGTGGCCTTGAGAACGCCTGCAATCCCGGCCCACGCGGCCCCGGCGAGCGTTCCGAGCGAGAGCGCGAGGAGGATGTGGGGCAGCGAGTTCAGGCCTACGAGAGACACGCCGATCCAGTTGGCGACGATTAGGCCGATGAAGTACTGGCCCTGGCCCCCGATGTTGAACATGCCGCAGCGGAATGCGAAGGCGACGGCAAGGCCGGTGAGGATGAGCGTCGTCGTCTGCAGGAGCGTCTGGGAGAGGTTGTATGCGGAGATGTCGAGCAGGTTCGTGGTCGGGTGGAAGATCCAGTTGAGCCCGGCGCCCTCGAAGATGTCCTTATAGGCCAGCAGCGCCTTGTGGACGCTGTGCTGCGTCGCTGCGACGACGACCCCGCCCATGAGGAATGCGAGCAAGACCGTCGCGATCGGCACGGCGATGCCGCCGGCGCGCTGCTTCACGGCCAGGCGCGCGGCGAGCGTGCCGGTCTCGGCGGCCTGCTCCGGAGACGGAGAGGGGCCTGGATCGCTCATGCGGCTGTGCGCTCCCCTCCACCGAGCATCTCCAGCCCGATCTCCTCTTCCGACACCTCGCCGGCGTGCTCGCCCACGATTTCCCCCTCGTACATGACCAGGACGCGGTCGGAAAGGGAGAGGATCTCGTCGAGCTCGAGCGAGACGAGCAAGATTGCGCGGCCTTCGTCGCGCTCGGTGACGAGTCGGCGATGGAGGTATTCGATGGCACCGACGTCGAGGCCGCGCGTGGGCTGGGCGGCGATGAGCACCTTCGGGTCGCGGGCGATCTCGCGCGCCGCGACGAGCTTCTGCTGGTTCCCGCCCGACAGGCCACCCGCGCGTGTGAACGGCCCGCCACCGCGCACGTCGAACTCGCGGATCAGGGTTCGCGCCCGATCGACCATCCGCCGCGGGAAGAGCCAGCCGAAGCGCGCGTCGGGCGGCTTCGCGTAGTCGTGAAGCGCGATGTTCTCAGCAATCGAGAACTCGAGCACGAGCCCACGACGTTGCCGGTCCTCCGGGATGTGGCCGATCCCGGCGTCAAGCGCCGTCCGGGCATCGGGGTGCGAGAGCTTGCGACCGGCGATGCTTACTGTCCCGCTCTCGATCCTCTGGAGCCCGGTGAGCGCGTCGATCAGCTCCGTTTGGCCGTTCCCGTCGACCCCGGCGATGCCGACTATCTCGCCGGCTCGAACGTCGAAGGAGACCCCGCGCACCTTCTCGATCTGACGGTCGTCGCGGACATGGAGGTCCTGCACCGTGAGGAGGACGTCGCCCGGCTGCGCTGCCTTCTTCTCGACGCGCAGGAGCACCTCGCGGCCGACCATCGCCCGGGCGAGCGACGCCTCGGTCGCGGCCGCGCGCGACACCGTCTCGATCGTCTTGCCGCGCCGGAGGACCGTGATCCGGTCGGCGATCTCGAGCACCTCGTTCAGCTTGTGGCTGATGAAGATGATCGAGATGCCCTCGCGCTGCAGCGTCCGCAGAATTTCGAAGAGATCCGAGGCTTCCTGAGGCGTTAGCACGGCGGTCGGTTCGTCGAGGATCAGCAGGTCGGCGTTCCGGTAGAGCGCCTTCATGATCTCGACGCGCTGCTGCTGGCCGACGCTGATGTCCTCGACCAGCGCCCCCGGGTCGACCGCGAAGTGGAACGTCTGCGCCATGTCGGCGACTCGCTTGTCCGCGGCCGCCTCGTCGAGGAAGATCCCTTCCCGCACCGGCTCGGTCCCGAGGACGATGTTCTCCGCCACGGTCATGACCGGGATCAGCATGAAGTGCTGGTGAACCATCCCGATACCGGCCTCGATGGCCTCGCGGGCCGACGAGAACGACACGGGCTTGCCGTTTAGTCTGATCTCGCCGCCGTCCGGGCGGTAGAGCCCGTACAGGATGTTCATGA
>DASYOZ010000076.1:0-4323 GCA_036007185.1 Gaiellaceae bacterium
TTCGTCACGCACGACCAGGAAGAGGCGATGGAGGTCGCCGACCGCGTCGCCGTCCTCGACCACGGTCACCTCGAGCAGGTCGGCGCGCCGGCCGAGCTGTACGACGCCCCCGCGTCAGAGTTCGTTCTGCGCTTCGTCGGCGACGCCGTCCGCCTGGGCGAGCGGCTCGTCAGGCCGCACGAGGTCGTGCTCCGGCGCTGGCCGAGTGACGGCTCCGTGGAAGTGGAGGTCGAGCGCATCGCGGTTCTCGGCGCCGACGCCCGCGTCGACCTCGCGGACGGAAGCGGTGAGCGCCTCACCGCACGCCTGCGCCGGGACGAGCTCGAGGATCTGGACCTCGCGCGCGGCGAGATCGTCTGGGCCAGCGCCGAGCCCTTCCGAGGACTGCATCCCGAGCCCGAGCCCCTAGGCGCCGACGCGGAAGCCGCTCAGGCCCTCGACTGACTCCTCCTCGACCTCGACGCGCTCGACCTCGGCTCCCCGAGGGCCCTCCCGGCAGAAGTAGACGAGCGCCTCGACGTCCTCCCGCTCGCCCTCGAAGACCGCCTCGACCGCCCCGTCCGGCCGATTCCGCACCCAGCCGGCGACCCCGCGCGACCGCGCCGCCCGCTCGACCGCGAAGCGAAAGCCGACCCCCTGGACCAAGCCGTGCACGACGACGCGCCTGCGCTCCACCGCCGTATTCGAGCAGGCGTCGCGGGCGGCGGGACGAAGTCAGCGCCCGTGACGAAACAGCAGGAGCCCGATCCGGCCGTCGAGGGCTTCCTCGCCCTTGCCGCTGCGCGACTGGCGCCGCGCACCGTCGAGGCGTACCGGCGCGACCTCGCCCACCTCTGCGGCTGGCTCGGCCGCTCGCCCGCGGACGCGAGCGCCGACGACCTCGCCGCCTACGTGGCCCAGCTCCGCGCGGACGGCCTCGCGCCGACGACCGTGGCGCGCCGGCTTGCCGCCGTCCGCTCGTTCTTCCGCCACCAAGTGCTCCTGGGGGTGCGCACGGACAATCCCGCGGCGAACGTAGAGCTCCCGAAGCGACGGCGCACACTGCCGCGGACGCTCTCGCCCTCCGAGGTCGAGCGCCTTCTGGACGCAGCCGCGGGCACGACGCCGCGAGCGCTCCGCGACCGCGCGCTCGCCGAGCTCCTGTACGGCGCCGGGCTGCGCGTGAGCGAGGCGGTCTCGCTCGACCGCCAGTCCGTCGATCTCGAGAACCGGCTCGTCCGCTGCCTCGGCAAGGGGAACAAGGAGCGCGTTGTCCCGATCGGACGGGAGGCCGTGGATGCCCTCCGCCGTTACGTCTCGCGCGGTCGCCCGTACCTCGAGCGGCGCAACCGCCCGGAGCTGTTCCTCAATGCGAACGGCGGGCCGCTCACGCGCGCCGGTGTCTTCCTCATCCTCCGCCGCCTGGCCGCGAAGGCCGGGCTCGAGCCCGAGCGCATCCACCCGCATCTTCTGCGCCACTCGTTCGCCACGCACCTGCTCGAGGGGGGCGCCGACCTGCGCGCCGTCCAGGAGATGCTCGGCCACGCGGACCTGGCGACGACCGAGCTGTACACGCACGTATCCGATCGAAGGCGGCGCGAGTTGTATTTCCAGGCGCACCCGCATGCGCGCCGCAAGAAATCCGCATCGCAAGCGACCAGGAAGTAATAGGCATGCACCTCGATCCACATGTCGCGATCGCCGCGGTCAGCACCCTCGTGGCTGCCTGGCTCATGATGGTTGCAGGCCTGCAGAAGAGCGCACTCGAGCAGCGCCGGTGTCGGCGGGTCTGCCCGTCTTGCGGCCGGCAGATCGAGGCTCGCGTCTGCAGTTCCTGCGCGGGCTGAGGCGCTAGCGCTTCGCCTGCGCCTTCTGCTTCAGCGCGTGCGCAACGCTGCCCGCTGCGCGGCGCAGGTCGCCGTCCGCGTCGTCGTCCACGGCGAGCCCTTCGAGCAGCCCGATCGTGTCGCGCTGAGGGGAGCCGTTCCGCAGGGCCATCACGGCGAGCCGGCGCACGGCGGAGTTCTCCTCGGCGTCGGCGACCATCTTTTGCAGCAGCGGCTTGACGGAGTTGACCGTGCTCGGGTGGTCACGCGCGAGCAGATCGAGCGAGAGGAGCGCGGAGCCGCGCGCCGCCGGGCTGCCGTCGTCGAGGCCACGCCGCAGCAGCTCCTCCTTCGCGCGCCAGCGGAACAGGCCGATGGCGCGGAAGGCAAGCGCCCGCTCACGGAAGTCGGCGCTGCGCGCGGCGGCCTCGAGCTCGTCGTCCCACTCCGTGCGGAGCGCCGCGAGCTCCTGCGCCGATCCGCTCTCGGCGAGCTCGTCCGCGCGTGCCGCTGCTTCCCCAAGGGTCACACGCTGGAATGTAGACGTGCGGCGGCGAGAATCGCGGCAGCCGATCGCTCGACGTCCTCTTCCGTCGTACGCCAGTTCGATACGGAGATGCGCATCGCGTGCTCACCTTCCCAGTCGGTCCCGCCCAGCCAGCACGTCCCGTCCTCCTGCACCCGGCGGATCACCTCACGCGTGTGCTCGCCGTCTTCGAACCGGACGAGCACCTGGTTCAGCACGACGTCGTTGAGGATGGAGGCGCCCGCCGCCTCGAGCAGCTCGGCAAAGCGTCGCGCGTGTGCGCAGGATCGTTCGACTAGGTCGGCGACCCCGCGGCGGCCGAGCGAGCGCAGCGCCGCGTAGACGGCGAAGCCGCGGGCGCGACGAGAGAACTCGGGGGTCCAGTCCATCTGATCGCGCCCCTCGTCGGCGTGGACGAGGTACGACGCAGTGACGCCGATGGCAGCGCGGTGCGACTCGGGATGGGCGCAGAAAGCCAGGCCCGAGTCGTAGGGGACGTTCAGCCACTTGTGGGCATCCGTCGTCCACGAATCGGCTCGCTCCGCGCCGCGCACGAAGTGGCGGAGCGCCGGCGACGCGGCCGCCCACAGCCCGAAGGCGCCGTCGATGTGGAACCAGGCTCCCGTTCCGGCCGCGGCGTCCGCGATCGCCTCCAGGTCGTCGAAGGCTCCTGTGTTTATCTCCCCGGCCTGACCGCACACGATCGTGGGCCCCCCGCCGAGGTCGGGAAGCTCGTCGACGCGCATACGGCCCTGGTCGTCCGCGGGGACGAGCTCGACGGCCGACGAGCCGATGCCGAGCAGGCGCAGCGCACGGCCCAACGTCACGTGCCGCTTGTCGCCTACGACGACCCGGATCGAGGGCGCGCCGGCCAGCCCGTTCGCCGCGACGTCCCAGCCGGCGCGGGCCAGCACGTGGTGGCGCGCCGCGGCGAGTGCGGTCACATGCGCCATCTGGGCGCCGGTGACGAAGGCGACCGAGACGTGGGAGGGGAGCCCGAGCAGCTCCGCGAGCCAGCCGCGGCAGACCTCCTCCACGACAGAGGCGGCCGGCCCCGCGACGTACAGCCCTGCGTTCTGGTCCCAGACGGACGCGAGCATGTCCGCCGCGACCGCCGCAGGCACGCCGCCACCGATCACGAAACCGAAGAAGCGTCCAGACGGGGTGGCGGTGAGACCCGGCTCGACAGCCTCCACGAGCGCTGCGAGCACGGCACGCGGATCCACCGGCTCCTCGGGCAGCGGCCCGCCGAGAGTCGCCGTGAGCTCGTCCACGGCAGCTTCCGCGCGGATGGGGCGTGTCTCGAGCGTCTCGACGAAGTCTCCCGCGTATTCCGCAACCTGGCGGAACAGCTCGCGCTCGCTCATTGCCGCGACTCTACCGTCGCGCAGCTAGATTCACGCGGATGCCGCACAGAGTCGTCCTCATCCCCGGCGACGGCACGGGGCCGGAGCTGACAGAGGCGACGCGGCGCGTTCTCGAGGCGACAGGCGCCGAGATCGAGTGGGACGTGCGCGAAGCCGGCGCCGACGTGATGGAGCGGCACGGCGGGAACCCGCTGCCGCCCGACGTCCTCGACGCGATCCGCGAGGCGGGCTGCGCGCTGAAGGGGCCGATCACAACCCCGATCGGCGGCGGCTTCCGCTCCGTCAACGTCGCGCTGCGCAAGGAGCTCGACATGTACGCGCAGGTGCGCCCGTGCAAGAGCTACGCCGGCGTGCGCACCCGCTTCGACGACGTCGACCTCATCATCGTGCGCGAGAACACCGAGGGGCTGTACAGCGGCATCGAAAACGAAGTGGTGCCCGGCGTGGTGACGAGCCTGAAGGTAGCCAGCCAGGTTGCGTGCATGAGGATCGCGCGCTACGCGTTTCGCTATGCCACGCGCCGCCAGCGCAAGAAGATCACGGTCTTCCACAAGGCCAACATCATGAAGCTGAGCGACGGGCTGTTCCTCGATTGCGCCCGGCGGATTCATGACGATGAGTATCC
>DASYOZ010000077.1:0-2759 GCA_036007185.1 Gaiellaceae bacterium
CCGGTCAAGCACACCGTGGGGATGACCGGCGAGGTGACGCTGCAGGGCCGCGTCCTGCCGATCGGCGGGCTGAAGCAGAAGGTGCTCGCCGCCCACGCGGCCGGCCTCACGGACGTGATCATCCCCGAGCGGAACCGGGCCGACCTCGACGACGTGCCGGAGGACGTGCGCGACGCCATGCGCTTCCACCCGGTGATGACGCTCGGCGAGGTGCTCGAGCTCGCCCTCGAGACGAAGGCGAAGCCGAGCCTCCATGCGGTGTAACCAGTGCCGGCCGTTACCCGAGGAGGTCGCCCGTGCGGCGGACCTCCTCGGCCGGCGCTGGGCGCTCGCCATCCTCTGGGCCTCGGCCGACGCGGGCGCCGTCCGGTTCAACGAGTTCAAGCAGACACTCGAGGGCATCCCGCCGCGGACGCTCGCGGCTCGGCTCGCCGAGCTCGAGGAGGCGGGCGTGCTGGAGCGGCGCGTCTTCGACACGCGCCCACCGCGCGTCGAGTACCGGCTCACCAAGGGTGGCCGGCGGCTCGCCTATGTCGTCGACGCGTTGAACGCCTGGGCGACCTCGGCCTAGTCAGGCCGGAGCCATCGCGGCGACCTCGCGCTCGCGTGCGAGGCGCTCCAGTGCCTGCGTCTCGATCTGACGGACGCGTTCGCGCGTCAGGCCCAACTCGCGGCCGATCTGCTCGAGGGACCTCGGGTCCGGGTCGCCGTCGAGCCCGTAGCGGAGCTTGATCACGCGCTTCTCGCGATCCGGCAGCTTGTCGACAGCCCCGCGCAGCGCGTGTTCGCTCAGGCCGACGACGACCTCCTCCTCCACGTCGCTCTTGTCGGTGGCGACGATGTCGCCGAACGCGGTATCGCCCTCGTCGCCCAGCGGCTTGTCGAGGCTCGCCACCGCCCGCGCCGCAGCGCGCACCTCACTCACGTGCTTGAGGACAGCTTCGCCGTCCGCGCCACCTCCTCGTCGGTCGGCGGCCGCTCGAGCTTCAACGTCAGCTCCCGTTCGGCCCGCGCGATCTTCTGTTCGCGCTCGACGATGTGGACGGGGATCCGGATCGTGCGCGACTTGTTCGGCGACGCCCCGCTGCACCGCCTGGCGAATCCACCAGCTCGCATAGGTCGAGAACTTGCAGCCGCGCCGCCAGTCGAACTTCTCGACGGCGCGGATGAGCCCGATGATCCCCTCCTGGATCAGGTCGAGCAGCGAGAGCCCGTGGCCCTGGTACTTCTTAGCAATCGAGACCACGAGGCGGAGGTTCGAGTTGATCATCCTGTCCTTCGCCTGACCGTCTCCTCGCTCGATCCGCTTGGCGAGCTCCACCTCCTCGGCGGCGGTCAGCAGCGGATAGCGGCCGGCCTCGTTGAGGAACAGCCGCAGCGAGTCAGTGGTCATCGCGGCGACCGCCTCGTTCGAGAAGTGCGTCTCGGTGACGTCCGGGAGGCTGCAGTCGTCCGTCAGATCGATCCCGCGCTCCTCGAGCTGATCGAACAGGGACGAGATCTCGTCGTCGAGGTCGAGCTCGGCCAGGACCTGCGTGAACGCAGAGAAGTTCACACAGCCGGCTTCTTCGGCATGTCCCATCATCGCGCGTAGTTGGTCGTGGCTCATGTCCTTGCTATTGCCATGGCTTCCGGATCGGTAACGCGCGCGCGTTTCGGGCCGCATCCCTGGGTAGACTCAGAATCGGTGAAGGCGCCGGACACGCTCGGTGAGCTCGTCTTCCTCATGGTGATCCTCAAGATCCCCATCGCATATCTCTGCTACGTGGTTTGGTACGCGATCAAGGCCGAGCCCCGCGGACGCGGCGGTCCCGCTGCCGTTCGCGTGATCCCGGACGCGCCGCCGCCCAGCTTCGACCGCCTCCGCCGGCTGCCACGCCGCCGACCGCCTCGCCCGCACGGAGGCCCCGCCAGGGCCTACGCGCGCACGGAACGCGTCGCCGCGGCTCGCGCCGGTAGGATCGCCGGCCGGTGAACGCCGAGGGCGAGACGCTCCATGAGGGCGCGGATCGGCATCCCTCGGAGACTGTCGCCGGCTTTCTCTCGGCGATCGCCATCTTCGTGAGCGTCGTCGGCATCGCATGGCACCCGCTGCGCCTGATCCTGCCCGCGCTCGCGATCGCCCTCATCGCGTCGGGAATGGGCGGCGGAAAGGGGCGCCTCCAGCTCGCTGCCGTAAGCATCTGCGCCGTCTGCCTCTTCCTCGGCTTCACGGTCGCCGTGGCCACCAGCCGCGCGCTCTGGTAGCCGCGCGACCGCTGCTACAACGAGAGAGAACATGGAACGTCCCGACGTCGACGGCCTGAACACCGGCTACGCCGCGCTGCTCCTCGAGCAGTACCTCGACAACCCGGGAGCCGTCCCGGAGGAATGGCGCGACCTGTTCGAGAGCGAGCCCGAGGCTCTCCTACGCCGCCAGCCCGGCCTCGCGCGCCTGCTCGAGCGTGCAGCCGCCGACGGCGACGGACACACCGCGTCGGTCGAGACGCCGCCCGCCGCAGCGCCGGCGCCCGCGCCGCCGGACGAGGAGCTGCTCGGCGGCATCGCCGCTTCGATGGCGCTCGTCAAGGCCATCCGGATGCACGGGCATCTCGCCGCGCACCTCGACCCGCTCGGCTCGGAGCCGCCCGGCGATCCCGCCCTCGAGCCCGAGCGCCTGATCCCGAAGCTGACGCCGGCGCTGCAGGCGCGCATCCCGGCTGCGCTCCTTCGCCTCCACGTCGAGGGAGACACGCTCGCCGACGCATTGCCACGCCTGC
>DASYOZ010000078.1:0-5417 GCA_036007185.1 Gaiellaceae bacterium
CCGCGTGAGCGCCATCCCGGCTGACCTTTCGTAGCGCCGTAGTCGACTCCTGCTTGGTTAGTTTCCCCGGAATGGAGCGGAAATGGCGCGTGTTGACCGTGGTGTGCGTGGCGGTGTTCATGCTCCTCCTCGACATCACCGTAGTCAACGTCGCGTTGCCGAACATCGAGAAGGAGCTGCACACCTCGTTCACCGACCTGCAGTGGGTCGTGGACGCGTACGCGCTGACCCTCGCGGCGATGATGCTCAACGCCGGCTCGCTCGGTGACCTGCTCGGCCGCAAGCGGGTGTTCCTCGTCTCGATCGGGCTCTTCACGGTGGCCTCGGCGCTCTGTGGGGCGGCGACGTCGCCACTTTGGCTGATCGTTGCCCGAGGAGCGCAGGGGATCGGCGGCGCCGGGATGTTCGCGGTCTCGCTCGCGATCATCTCCCAGGAGTTCCACGGCCGCGAGCGCGGCACGGCTTTCGGGCTCTGGGGCGCTACGGTCGGGATGGCGGTCGCGATCGGGCCGCTCGTCGGCGGCGCACTCACGACGTACGTGGGCTGGCGCTGGATCTTCTTCGTCAACATCCCGATCGGCGTAGCCTGCGTTGCCGCCGGTTTGCGCCAGCTCGTCGAGTCGCGCGACGAGGAGCACGGGGCCTTCGACCTGCCGGGTCTCCTCACGCTGACGGGTGGACTGTTCGCCTTCGTGCTCGGGCTGCTGCGCGGCAGCGACTGGGGCTGGTCGAGCGGCCGCGTCATCGGTCTCTTCGTCGCCGCAGCCGTCCTGCTCGGCGCCTTCGCGGCGATCGAGCTGCGCCAGGCGAAGCCGATGTTCGACTTTCATCTCTTCCGCGTGCCGACCTTCACCGGGGCGCAGACCACGGCATTCGCGATCTCGGCCGGGATGTTCGCGCAGTTCCTCTTCCTGCCGCTTTACCTCGAGAACGTGCTCGGCTACTCGGCCGTCGCAACGGGCGTCCGCTTCTTGCCGCTGTCGCTGCTCGCATTCGTCGTCGCGCCGATCGCGGGGCGCCTCTCGACACGTATGCCGGTGCGGTTCCTGCTCGGCGGCGGGCTGGCACTGTGCGGCGTCGCGCTCCTGCTGATGTCGGGGATCGCGGTCGACTCGACCTGGACAACTCTCCTACCGGGTTTCCTGGTCGCCGGCGTCGGCATCGGCCTCGTCAACGCGCCGCTCGCGTCGACGGCAGTGAGCGTCGTCGAGCCGCGACACGCGGGAATGGCGTCCGGGATCAACAACACCTTCCGCCAGATCGGGATCGCGACCGGAATCGCCGCCCTCGGCGCGATCTTCCAGAGCCGCATCGCGTCCAATCTCGCCGCGTCCGGCGTGCCGGCGAGGTTCGTGCACCCCTTCGCGCAGGCAATCGCATCCGGTGGCGGCGGGGCGCTGCCCCTCCACGTGGCGGGCCTACGGCCGGCCGAGATCGCGCGCTCGTCCTTCATCAGCGGCCTGAACGGGATCCTCTTCGTCGCCGCCATCGTCCTCTTCGTAGGCGCGGTGCTCGCGTTCGTGCTCGTACGGCAGCGGGACTTCGTCGCGAGCGGGCAGGCAGTGGCGGCCGAGCCCGGCTAGGCCGCGGCAGCCGCGCGCGCCAGGCGCGGGCGCAGGCGGATCGCCAATTGCCAGGCGGCGATGAGCAGGATCACGGCGGCGCCGGTCACGATGACGAGCGCCTGCGCTGCGATCGAGAATGCAACCGCGTTGGCCGTGCCGACGCCGCTGAGGGCGAGGATCGCGGCGCCCGCTCCCGCCTGGGTGGCGGCGCCGGCGGGCGCGATCGGCAGCGCGGCCGAGGCGGCGGAGGCGACGAGGAACGCGAGCGCGAGCACGAACGAGCCCGGCATCGAGAGGGCGTTGAGGAGGAGGAAGACGGCGAGCCCGCGGAGGCTCCACGAGACCGAGATGAGCAGCCAGGCCGCCCACGCCTCCTTCGTGCAGTGCATGTGTTCGGCGAGCCAGCGGCCAAGAGGGAAGCGGGTCACGAACGGCAGGCGGGTGATCTGCGGCAGGAAGGCCACGACGGCGGCTGCGGCGATCCCGGCGGCGGCGACCACCGCGAAGCCTGCGCGCGTCGTCCAGTGGCTCGAGCCGGCGGCGGCGACCGACGCCATCGGCGTCAGTGCCGCGTTGTCGAGCATCCCGAGCACGACCAGGCTCACACCGAGCGTCCCGATCCCCGTCTTCGTGCCCGGATAGCGCTTCACGATCGCGATGCGAATCGCGTCGTCGACGCGGCCCGGCAGCGCGATCCCGCCGACGCAAGCGGCGCCGCCCGCGAAGGCGAGCGCGTCGGCGGTCGGCCGGTCGCCTGCGTGGAAGAGCCGCTGCCAGCCCCACGCCTTGAAGGCGTAGGCGGCGAGGAAGAGGAGCGCCGCACCCGAAACGAGCAGCGGGTCGGCGTGATGGATCGGCCAGCCGCCGCCGACGAAGTGGCGGACGCTGAAGAATGCGACGGCGAGCAGGACGAGCCCAAAGCCGCCGTTCAACACGAGCTGGACCTTCCGGTTTGAGAGAAGCCGCATCACCGCAGTTGTAACGGTGCTATCGGCGTAGCGAATTGGAAGCTGAGTCACTCGATCGGGGCCGCCCTAGGAAGGTCACCGTAGCCGGGTTGTGTGAGGTTCTTGTGAGACCGTGCCGGCGCCGACGTCGAGCGTGAGCAGTCGCCCACCGGCCGTCCGCAGGCGGATGGTTCCCGTCTGCGCCGACGTCTCGACCGCGCTGCCGAGCGGGGCAGCCGTGATCGTGAGCGCGCCGGTCGGGCCTGCATCGATCGCCCGCACGGTCTGCCTACCGGCGATGAGGTCCTGGCGGACGATCACGACGCGGCCCGCCGCCGGATCGCTGCCGCCGGCGCCTGCATAGACCGCCACGAGCGTCTTGCCGTCGCTCACGAGCCAGCCGTTCCGCACCGTGACGATCGACGGCGATACGGGGACCGGGACGTCCGAACCGACCATCTGACCCGGGATCGGACGCGACTCGAGACTCGGAGCAGCGGCCGGCTCGACATTCGAGTCGGTGATGGCGACGGACGCGAGACGGTCGAGCGCAGCGGCTTTCTCGGCCGGCACGGGCAGGTGCACTGCGGCGAGGGCGAGACCGGATCCAAGGCCTAGCACGGCAAGCATGGTCACGAGGAGCTTCATCGTCAGCACCCGAAGCAGACGAGTTGCGTGTCGACCCGGCCGCTGTTCAGCGAGTCGAGCGTGTTCCACGCGGCTGCAGGCGTGAGCCCGACTCCGGTCGACGCCGTCGCCCCCTCGAAGAAGTAGTCGCCGCCCTGGTTGCCGTCCCACCACTTCCTCACGACCGCCCACTGGTGCGCGTTCGCGGTGTAGTAGATCTCCGGCAGCGGCAGCGCCAGCCCGTGGAACGACACGTAGCCGACGTCGCCGACGTGCCACCCGTTGTTGCAGGGGCCGTTGCCACTCCCGCTCTGCGGGCAGCCGTCCGCCGAGCCGAAGTCGTACTCCAGCGCCCACCCCTGGGCCTCGTTCCCCGCGACGAGTTGCTTCGTGATCGACGGGCCGTCCCAGCTCGGCTCCATGTCGCCGGCAGCGTCCGCCGTCTGGCTGTCGTAGCCCTGCGAACGTTGGTAGTCGGAGAGATCCTCCGAGCGGCTCGCCTGGTGATAACCCGCGTACCACGCGTCCGTGGCGGACATCCCGGAACCGGACAGGTGGTAATTGCTGTTCCCGTACACGATGTCCACTCCGCCCCTGACGTGACAGTTGTGGTAGCCGTCGGCGGCCCGCTCGAGGGCGGCGAGGATGTCGGGGTTCGAGAACCTGGTGTTGCTGAAGTCGACGGCGCCCCAGGTGCTCGAGCTGAGCTTTCTCGCGGCTCCGAAATCGAGCAGCAGCACCCGGATGCTCGAATCGGGCTGAGCCTCGGCGAAGTCGCAGCCACGGGCGTAGGCGTACGATTTCAGCTCGCTCGACGAGGAGCCGTACATGTACCAGGCGGTGACCGGCGCCGGTGCCGCGGCCGCAGCCGTCGAGAACGTGGTGAGACCGGCCGCGGCGACAGCGATCGTCGCTGCCAGGAGCCTCATGGGCAACCCCGGGCGAGCGCCGCGGCGGCCTCGCGGGCGCGCGGGTCCCTCTCGCGGTCGGCCCAGACGGTCGCCTCCCGCACGAGCTCGCGCAGCTCGGCGAGGAGCGACGGGACGCCCGCACCCTCGCGCTCGAGCGCCTCGATCCGCTCCAGCCGGGCCAGTACCGCGCGCGCCTCCTCCATGTCTCGAAGGTAGGCGGCAAGCCGTGACGTGTCTGTGCCGTCTAGCCGGCGCGCTGCTGGAGGCTCGCCACCGCGCCCGTGGCGCCGAGCAACGCTTCGTCGAGGTCGCGGACGAGACCGAGACGGTCGCTGTGCAGGAGGAGTGCAACGAGCAGACGGCGCAGCAGCTCACAGCTCGGCGTCCGCAGCTTCTCCGCGAGGTCGGAGCGCTCTGCCGGCGTCGCGCCGAGCAAGGTTGCGCCGCGCATGGCGGCAGCCCAGGCTCCATCGCCCTCGCCGAGCGCGGCCTCGAGCGCATGCCGGAGCTGCTCGCCTCGGAAGGGCTCGGACTGGAAGAGCGCCAGCTCCCAGCGGTCGAGTGCGTCGCCGAGGCCCGGGTCGTCGTCCGCGGCGGCCAGGCGGACCCGCACGTCGCTCGCCACCGAGGCGCGGAACGGGTCGAGCCGCGTCGGCTCGCCGGGAGGCGCCGTCGCCGCGATCGGCAGCACGGGCCGGACTCCGTACGGCCGCCAGTCGAGCCGCTCGAAGAGGACCGGGCCGGCCGCGACCGGCGCCGCAGTAGCGAGACGGATCGCCGTGACCGCGTCGGCGAGCTCGCCGGGCGCGTCGGGCGCTTCGGCCGCCCCGCCCGCGAGCGAGCGCTCGAGCTCGAGCACACAGATCCGGTCCGGCTCGCGCCCGAAGTTCCGCGGCAGCAGGCCCGCAGCCTCCGGCCACATCGCCGCGAGCTCCCCCGTGGCGGCCGCGCGCACGCGGATCCCGTCGCCGAGCTCGATCTGCGTGCCGACGGAGAGGCCGACGAGCGGGGCCACGGCACCGTACGAGTGGCCCTCGCCGTAGAGCGACGACTCGAGATCCTCGTACGCGCGCCCGAACGCGGTGTCGTCCCAGTCGAAGCCGCCGCAGCCTTCCGCGGTGCGGACGAGGAGCGGCACGAGGACACTGCGGTAAACCGCACGGCGTTCGTCGCGAACGTCGCCCTCGTGGGCGTGGGCAAAGATTCGCGCCGCCGGCTCGCGCAGAAGGTCGGCGACGGCGTCCTGCACGTCGACGCGCGCAAACAGCCGCTCGGCGCGCGCCTCGACGAAGCCCCGCACGAGCGGGCGGTACTCGTAGAGCGTCGGCCGGCCGTAAGAGCCGTGCTCCTCAAAGGCGAACGGCAGG
>DASYOZ010000079.1:0-6611 GCA_036007185.1 Gaiellaceae bacterium
CCGAGGTGACCGACGATCGCCGTGTCGGCGAGGACGTACAGCGGCTCCGCTGCGAGCGCTCCGAGCGCCGGCAGCGCGAGGCGGACGATCTCGCGGTCGTGCGGGGAACGAAAACGCACCGGGGCGCCGACGATAATGGCCGGATGCAGCGCTGGAACGACTCATTGCGGGAGCTGAACCGGTACCTGCGGCTGCCGGCCAACCGTCTTGTGCGGGTGATGCTGGCGCTCCTCGTTCTCGCGGCGTTCGCCGGCCTGTTCTGGTGGAGGCGCGGCAGCCTGGCGGCGATTGGGAGCGCGTTCAGGGCCGTCGAGTGGAAATGGGTCGTCGTCGCGATCGCGCTGAACCTCCTTTCGGTCGTCGCGCGCACGCTCGCGTGGGCGACCGTCATCCACTCGGCGATGGAGCCGCCGCATCCACGCCTGCGGCTCGTCTTCGCGGCGTTCTCGGTCGGCCTGTTTGCGAACGCCGTCCTGCCCGGACGGATCGGGGAGCTCGCGCGGGTTGCGGTGCTGACGCGGAAGATGCCCGGGCGGAAGGGAGCGTGGGCGACGCTCGTCGGGACGGTCTTCGCGCACCGGGTCTTCGACATTGTGCCGGTGCTCCTGCTGATCCTCTACGTCGTTGTCACCGCCAGCATCCCGCACTGGGCGACCTCGAGCCTGCTCCTTGTGATCGGGATCGGGATCGGACTCTTCGCGTTCGCGTTCGTCACTGCGAAGCAGCCCAGACTGATCGCGCTCGAGGGGCTTGGCCAGGTGCGCCGGCTGGTGGCGATGGGCCGCGCCGGGCTCGCCGTGATGCGCTCGCCGGTCGAGGCTGCCGTCGCCGTCTTCTTCCAGATCTGCGGCTGGGCGTGCCAGCTCTTCGCCGTCTATACCGCGATGCGCGCTTTCGACATCCACGCGCCGCTGCCCGCGGCCGGTCTCGTCCTGCTGGTGATGAACGTCGTGACCATCTTCCCGTTCTGGCCCGGCAACGTCGGCCTAGTCCAGGTTGCCATCGCGTCCGCGCTCAGCGGGTACGGGGTGCCCTACAGCGTCGGCGTCGCCTACGGGTTCGGGCTCCAGGCGATCGAGGCCTCGGTCGGGATCGGCGTCGGCCTCCTCTTCCTCGCGCGCGAGGGTCTGTCGTTTGCGATGTTGCGCGTGATGCCTTCGGCGGACCGGGCCGAGCTTCCAGCGAAGGAGGAGATGGGGGAGGACGAGCGCCGCCGTGTCGAGCGTGCGGCCTCGGGCTAGCCGTCGGCCGTTGCGTCCGCGGCGGGCGGTCGCGACTGCTCCGCTCGGCGCGCGAGCTCCTCGACCCGTCCCTCGGCGGCGTCGAGCCTCGCCCGGCAGAAGGCATAGAGCTCCTCACCGCGCTCCCACAGCTTGAGCGCCTCGTCGAGTGGCGCCTGGCCGCGTTCGAGCCGCTCGACGATCTGCTCGAGCTCGGCCTGCGCCTCCTCGAACGTCGGTTGCGGCGATTCGTCGCTCACGGCGTGACCTCCTCGACGCGTGCGGCGAAGCCGCCGTCGGCGAGCGTGACGTCCACGTGTGCGCCTGCCGCGACGTCGATGGTCGAGGCGACGACTCCGCCGGAGTCCGTCCGGACGATCGCGTACCCTCGCCTGAGTGTTTGCAATGGTGACAACGCAGCGAGCTTGGCGGCGCTGTTCTCGAGCACCGCCCGCTTCCGTTCGACCGCGAGGGCTGGCGCGAGCCTCAGCCGTTCGCGAGCACGCTCGAGACGCAGGCGCTCTCGGTCGAGGGCGACCCGCGGCCCAGCACCCAGGCGCTCTCGCGATCGCGCGAGTTGCTGCCGGTCGCGGTCGAGCGAGCGCCGGACGCTGCGCGCGAGCGCTTCGTGGGCGCGGTCGAGCCTGCCGCACAACTCAGTCAGCTCCGGCACGACGAGCTTCCCGGCCGCAGTCGGAGTCGAGGCGCGGACGTCCGCCGCGAGGTCGCACAGCGGCGTGTCCTGCTCATGCCCCACGGCCGAGACGACGGGGACCGGGCAGTCCGCCACCGCGCGCACGACGCGCTCGTCGCTGAAGGGGAGGAGATCCTCGAAGCTGCCGCCTCCGCGCGTGAGGACGATCACGTCGACCGCGGGCTCATCGCCGAGCGCGCAGATCGCCGCGACGATCTCGGCGGCCGCGCGTGGGCCCTGCACGTATGTCTCCGCGACGAGCACCGATGCCGGCGGAAAGCGGGAGCGGATCGTCGTCACGACGTCGCGCTTCGCGGCTGCGTCGTTTCCCGTCACGACGCCGATGCGTCGCGGCAGGAACGGTAGAGCCCGCTTGCGGGCCCCGGCAAAGAGACCCTCCGCTGCGAGACTCGCCTTCAGGCGCTCGAGTGCCGCGAGGTGGGCGCCGGCGCCGAAGCGCTCGATCGTGAGTGCGCGGAGCTTGAACTCGGCGCGCTGCTCGTAGAGCTCCGGCCGGCCGAAGACGTGCACCCGCTCGCCGTCCGCGAGGTCGAGCCTGAGCGCGTCGAACCGTCCGCGCGCCATCGTCACGCCGACGCACGAGCCGTCGGCCGGGTCCTTCAGCGTGAAGAAGACCGTCGCCCAGCGTTCGTGCCGGCGGAGCTCTGTCACCTCGCCCTCGACCCAGACGGTGGGCAGGCGCGCGAGCCATTGCCCGACTCCGCGATTGAAGGCGGAGACGGAGTAGACGGTGCGGTCGTCGTACGGCAGCGCCTCGACCTTGGCCACGCGCGCAGCGTACTCGCGCCTCCGCGGCGCGGGTACCGGCCTACAGAAGGATCTCGGTGGCCGTCTCGGGCGTGCAGCCGCGACCGAGCATCTCGCAGGCGAGATGGAGGTCCGCTTCGCTCACGGCGAGCCGCTCGGCGAGCGGGAGCGGGTAGCCCGCCTCGATCAGGATATGGAGGCGCCAGCTCTCCACTTTTGAGCGCTCGTCGATGAGAGGCTCGAGGATCTGGGTCGTTGTCTCGCTCATGGCCACGACAGGTTCGTGCTGCTACCGACGAACCCTCCCGACCTTTGTTAGACCGCGACTCGTTAAGTCTTTTAGGAGCCGCGGACGGCTGCGGCCGAGGCAAATCGCCGCAGGAGCTCCTGCATACGCGCCTCGAGCACGCCGCGCTCGGCCTCGAGATCGGCGCGCAGGTCGTCGATCCGATGCCGCATCTCGGCCTCGAGCTCTCCGAGCCGCTGGTCGTGCGCGGCGACGAGCTCGTCGTGCTTTCGGTCGAGCTCGCCGGCGACGTTCGAGACCCGGTGCTCGAGCCGCTGCGCCCCCGCGTCGCCGACGTGTGCGAGCCGTTCCGCGAGCACCGTCTCGGCCTCCCGGCCGAAGGTGCTGACGGCACGGTCCAGCTCCCGGGCGAGGCGCTTCGCAGCGTCCTCTCGCGAGGACTTCACGAGCTGCGCGAACCGCTGCGCGGCCTCGTCCGCATGCGACGCCACGGCGCGGTCGACCGCGCGCTCGAGCTGCTCGACCTGCCGGCGCGAGAGGTCCTCGAAGCCGGCGCGCACCCGCTGCGCCGCCTCGACCTCCTCCCGCTGGGTCTGCTCCGTGAGCTCGCGCTCCCGGCGCGCCAGACGATCCTCGAGCTCGTGGAGCGCCCTGCGGCGCTCAGCGGCGTGCACCTCGAGCTCGCTCCGCACGAGCCCGAGGGCATCGTCGAGCGTGCGGTTGAGATCGGCACGAAGCCGCGCGACTGCCGTTCGCTGCTCCTCGCTCTCGGCCGACAGCCGCTCGGCGTCCGCGGCGAGGCGCTGCTCGATCTCGCGCAGAAGCTGCTGCTGGCGCTGCTCGAGCTCCGTTATCCGCGTCTTCGTGGCCTCGGCCGTGCGATCGAGATCCTGCGACCAGCCGGCGAGCCGCTGCTCCACCTGCGCCTGAACCTGGTTCAACTTGTCGCCGAGAGCCGCGGTCGCGTCGCGCTCCCGCTCGGCGACGAGGGCCCGCCGTTCCTCCGCGATCTGGCGCTCCTGCTCCTCGAGGCGCGAGCGCGAGTCGGCGCGCGCGCGGGCGAGTGTCAGCTCGAGCTCGGACGCGTGCGCCTTCTTCTCGCGTTCGACGATCCCGAGGAGGTCCGCCTGCGCCTCGGTAAGGCGGTCGTCCATGGCACCCACGCGCTGCAGCGCCCGGCTGAGGAGAACGGCGGCCGCGGCAAGGAGGGTGCAGGCCGTCAGCCCGCCCGCGGCCACGGCGAGCGGCCGGTCGTGACGCAGGGCGAAGGCGACCCAGAACCCGACGGCCGCCGCCGCCTCGAGGAAGACGGACGCTGCGAGCAACCTCGTAGGCGCAAGGCGGAGCGCCGCGCCGGTGAGCGTGAGCGCCGCGAGGACGACGCCGCCGGCGAAGACGAGATCGGCGATGGTCGTCAGCGGCACCGCCCTGAGTGTAGAGCGCTAGCCCCAGCCCGCACGCAGGAGAAGCAGCGCGACCGCGATGAGCACCGTTGCTGCCGCGAGTGCCTTGAGCGCCGCCTCGGGCACCGACGCCAGCGCGTCGGCATCGAGCGGCAGCGTCGTCCCGTCGTCGAGCTGCGCTTTCCCTTCGACGGCGACGACGCGTCGGCGGACGAGGCGGACCGGCGTCGAGAGCCGCCTCTGCGCCCAACTCGAGGCGAACGCGTACCCGGCGGCCGCCAACGCCGCCGCGTGCAGCGTCCGGGCCGACGCGAAATACGCCGTCAGCACCGGAAAGGCTCCCCAGGCAGCCGGGAACCAGAGCCCGCCGTGGAAGGCGCCGCCGAACAACTCCAGGTTGTACGCAACGACGAGGAACGCACCGACGCCCACGAAGGCAAGCAGCCAGAGGGTGCGCGAGACCGCGACTGCTATGCCGATCGCGGACGCGGCGGAGATCGAGACCACGGCAAGGGTCACGAGCATCGGCCGAGGGATGCGTGTCTGCAGCGGCCGATCCCGCAGCTCGTCGAGGGCATGTGCGCCGACGCCCATGGCGAGCGCGAAGGCGAGCGTCGTCCAGCCGAGCACCGCCCAGTCCATGTGCGGGGCGAGCGCGGCGCCGACCGCGACGTACGAGAGGTGCCAGAGCGTGTAGGGGGGGTGGAGGAGCGTGAGGTAGTCGCGCCAGCCGCCGGGGCGCAGCGCGTAGAAGGCCGGCCGTGGGCGTGTTGCCGTCACGCGCGCCGCCCCCAGACGACGATCCCGCCGGCGAGGCTCAGCCGCCGCGCGCGGACGTCGGCCACTCCCGCCTCGCGCCAGGTGTCGAGGAGGCGCGCCTCCGGCCACTGCCGCCAGAAACCGCGGATGCTCGGGCCGAGAAAGCGACCGACCCCACCCCAGCCCGGCGAGACGACGGCCCCTGCCGCCGGCAGCCCCACCCGGACGTAGAGCTCCCAGAGCGGGCGCCACGCTCCGCGCGGGAGCCCGAACTCGAGCATCGCGACGGTTCCGCCGGGCCGGACGACGCGGACGAGCTCGCGCAGTGTCGCGGGGACGTCGTCGACGTAGCGCAGGAGATACGTGAAGGTGAGCGCGTCGAACTCTGCGTCGGCGAACGGCACGGTCTCGGCCTGCCCCTCCCGCAGCTCGATTCGATCGCTCAGGCCCTCGTGTTCGATTCGCTCACGCCCGGCCCCGAGCATCTCGCGGCTCTGGTCGATGCCGACCACTGTCCGGGAGGGCTCGGCGCGCACGAGCTCGATCGCCACGGCCGCGGTCCCCGTGGCGACGTCGAGCACGCGGCGCGCGTCCGCCGGGATCCGCGAGACGAGGAACGACCGCCAGCGCGGGTCCTGTCCGAAGGAGAGAAGGCGCGCGTAGCGGTCGTACGTCGGGCCGAGCGGCGCGAACAGGTCGCGCGCGTGGCGCGTACGGGCGGAGGCCTCCACACCCCTATTCTGTCCTCGTGGCGGTCGCCGACGACGTCGCGCGCATCGCGGGCGCAGCCGCCGCCTTCGCCGCGCCGGGGGAGGAGCTCGCCGGAGTGCTCGTCGCGGAGACGCTCGGCCGGCGCGTGTATCTCTGTGCGTTCGAGTCGGCGGACGGCCGCGCGTGGCTCGGGCTGGGCGACGACGCGCAGCCGCTGGCCGAGCTGCGGCTCGTGCAGGAGGCGGCGTCGCTCGCTGCGCTCTGCGAGGTGGCGGAGGAGTCCGCCGGCGGCGGCCACCTGCCCGAGCTCCGGGCTCGGCTCGCCGAGTTGCGCGAGACCGATGCTCCGGTGGGAATCGAGGACGCGGAGGCCGCTGCGGCGTCGCTCGCCGAGACGTTGCAGCCCGAGCCACGCGTCGCGAGCAGCGCGTATCTCGACGCGCTCGGCTCCGCCTCGCGGGGGCTTGAGCACGCGCTCGGGGATGGCGGCCCGTCTCCGTTCGCCGCCGCGATGCAGGCGGCGCTCGGATCCGTCGAGGGGCTGGCGGACGACGTTGAGCGCAACCATAAGCTGCCGCTGACGTAGTCCCGCGGCGCGCGGCTACCCTTACCCGATGGAAGGCGGCGGCTTCGGACTCCCCTTTGGCGGCGATCCCGACGAGATCATGCGCGGCCTGCGCGAGTTCGCAGAGCAGCAGGCCGAGAGCGTCCAGGAGGCCCAACGGGAGCAGTTCGCGACGCTCACGCTCAACACGGCAGTCGAGCTGACCGCTGCGGCGCTGCAGCAGGTGCAGCCCCAGGGCGGCGTC
>DASYOZ010000080.1:0-9569 GCA_036007185.1 Gaiellaceae bacterium
GAATGCGGCTCCGAGCAGCGGCCGCAGCGTCGTGACGATGGCGGAGTTACTCGGACTTCACGGGAAGGACGCGAACCCGCACCTCTGGTACGACGTGCCTCAGCTCGGCCGCATCGCCGGCGCGATTGCGGTTGCGCTGGAGCGCGCCGACCCGCGCCACGCCTCCGCTTACCGCGCGGGCCTTTCTCGCTTCGACCGCTCGCTCGGACCACTCCGGCGCACGGTCGCGTCGATCCGCAGCCGCTTTCACGGCGCGCCGGTGGCGTACACGGAGCCGGTGCCCGGCTACCTCATCACGACGGCCGGGCTGCGCAACCTCGCGCCGGGCTCGTTCACGCGGCCGATCGAGGACGGAAGCGAGCCGTCTCCATCGGCGGTCGCCGCGATGGACGCGCTCGTCACGCACCACCGGATCCGCGTGCTCCTCTACAACAGCCAGGCCGTCTCGCCGATCACCACGCGGTTGCGGAGCGCGGCGGCGGCAGCCGGCATCCCGGTCGTCCCGGTGACGGAGACCCTGCCGGCCGACGTGACCTTCCAGCAATGGCAGCTCCGGCAGGCGCGCGCCCTCGCAGCCGCCCTCGGCAGATGAGCGTCGTCGCCGCAGACGGGTTGGCGCTCCGCTTCGGCGAGCGAACGCTGTTCGAAGGGCTCGCGTTCGAGCTCGAGCCGGGCGAGCTCCTCGCCGTGCTCGGGCCGAACGGAACCGGCAAGACATCGCTGATCCGGATCCTGCTCGGGCTGCTCGAGCCGAGCGCCGGCAGCGTTCGCATCGACGGCTGCCCGCCGCGCGAGCGCTGCCACCGGATCGGCTACGTGCCGCAGCAGCGCGTGTTCGACCGCGACCTCGTCCTGCGCGGCCGCGACCTCGTCCGGCTTGGCCTCGACGGGCATCGCTGGGGCTTCGGGCGCTTCGGCGAAGAGGATCGCGAGCGCGTCGACTCCGCGCTCGAGGAGGTCGGCGCCACCGCCTATGCGGACGCCCCCATCGGTCGCCTCTCCGGCGGCGAGCAGCAGCGGCTCAGAGTGGCGCAGGCGCTTGTCGCCGACCCGGTCCTCATCCTCGCCGACGAGCCGCTTCTCTCGCTCGACCTCGCCCACCAGCGAGGTGTCGTCGACCTGCTCGACGCGCGCCGGCACAGCGCCGGCACACCCGTCGTCTTCGTCACCCACGACGTGAACCCCGTGCTGCACAGCGTCGACCGAGTCCTCTATCTCGCTCCCGGCTCGTGGGCCATCGGAACGCCGGACGAGGTGCTGACCTCGGAGACGCTGTCGGCCCTCTACGGGACGGAGGTCGACGTGCTCCGAGTGCGCGGTCGCGTCGTCGTCGTGGGGACGCCCGACGACCAGCATGTCCACCACGTCGAGAACGGGCACTGATGTTCACGCAGCTCCTCGGCCAGCACTTCGTGCACACGGCGTTCTGGGCCGGGGCGGTGGTGGCGGTCGTGTCGGGAGCGATCGGCGTCTTCGTCGTCACCCGCGGGATGAGCTTCGCGGTGCACGCGATCTCGGAGCTGGGGTTCACCGGGGCTGCGGGCGCGCTCGTGATCGGAGTCGACCCGGTGCTAGGGATGATCGCGGGCTCGCTGCTCGTCGGAGGCGTGCTAGGCGGCCTCTCCCTGCGTGGCCGAGAACGCGACAGCGCGATCGGCGCCGTGCTCGCCTTCGGGCTCGGGATCGGCGTCCTCTTTCTGTCCCTGTACCAGGGCTACGCCACCGAGGCAACGAACCTTCTCTTCGGCAGCATCGTCGGCGTCTCCGACGCACAGCTCCGCGACCTCGTCATCGTGGCGGCGATCGTCCTCGTCGGCCTCGCCGTCCTCTACCGACCGCTGCTCTTCTCGAGTGTCGACCCGGAGATCGCGGCTGCTCGAGGCGTTCCGCTGCGCGCGCTCTCCGTGGGGATCTTCCTCCTGCTCGCGCTCACGACGGCAGAGGCGATCCAGGTTGTCGGGGTCCTACTCGTACTGACGCTCGTGATCACGCCGGCTGCGGCCGCACAGCGCCTCACAGGGAGACCGGCGGTCGCACTCCTGTTCAGCATCGCGATCGCGCTCGTCTCGACCGAGGGCGGGATCCTGCTCTCGCTCGTGAAGCCGTGGCCGACGAGCTTCTTCATCAGCGCCATCTCGTTCGCCGCCTACATCGGCGCACGTTTGCTCAGCCGCGCAGGCTGAGGAGTAGCCGCCGCGTCACGTGGAGCCGTGTCTGCGCGGCCGCAAGCCTGCCGTCGGCGGCGACCGTGATCCTGTAGTCGACCGGCCGGAGAGGCAGCAGGGTCCGGAATGCTCCCTGGGCGTCGAGAATCGGGCGCGCGACGACTCGCCACTCGCCTCGCTCGCGGCGCCAGACCTCGACCGGCCCGTCGGGACGCGGCAGGACTTTCCCTCCGAGGAGTCGCGGGGCCAACGCTTGTACGTGCATGCGGGGCGCGACGGCGACCTCGGCCGACGTCCCGCTCGTGCCGGGCAATGTGAGGCGGAAGCCGGTGCTTGCATGCAGCGGGAGCGAGAGCGACGCGCCGCCACCCTGAACCTGCCGCACCGTTCGCCACGCCCCGCCGGCGGCGCGTTGCTGGAGCAGTGCGCCCGACGCGTTCGCCGTGCGCGCCACGACGCGGACGGTGTTGCCGTACAGCACCCGGCTGCTGCTCGTCGAGAGGCTGAGCGCGCCGATCGAGAACCAGTTCGACAGGAGGTGCAGCACGCGCGCCACCCGCGCGCCGCTGCGGCTGGCGGTGGCACCCGACGCCAGCTGGAAAACGACCGAATCGACACGCCAGCTGTCGTCCCGCTCCACGCGCGCCGACTCGACGGGGCTGCCGAGCCCAAACTGCGCAGCGAGCCGCGTCGCGGAGAGCTCGAGGGGCACCCAGTCGTGATGCGGCGAATAGGTGTCGTACGGATCCGGCACGGAACGCAGGTACGGGACCGGTGCCGAGCCCGGCCACGCGTCTTGCACGGCCTCGGTGCGGCCGCCGGAGCTCGAGGAGTAGTACGTCCGCGCCACCTGGCCGTCCCACATCAGAACCTGTCCGAGGGTCGCGTACACCGCCTTGTCGGAGCGCGCCCGCTCCGCCGCAACGCCGCCGTAGACCTGGTCGCTCGTGTTCGGCAGCAGGTCGTACCACGCGTCCGGCCGCAGCTCCGAGACTGCGTAGGAGCGCGCGGCGACCGCCTGCGCCTCCAGCGCTGCCAGGGGCCAGTGCGACGGCGACTCCGACGGCACGACTCCGCGCAGGTACGTGTCGAGCGAGAGCGCATTGACGACCGAGACTTGACTGCCGTCGCTGCGGAGGAGCAGCGTGCCGTGATACTCGCGCCCGTCGAACGTGAGCGGCGCGCGCGCGCAGTCGAGCACGGCGATCCGCCCGAAGGAGAAGCCGGTTCCGTTGCGCCGCACCGGGAAGGCGAGCTTCGGCCCGATCCCGTAGGTCCCCGCCTGCAGCTTCCGCGTCAGGCGCTTCCCGTCGGTCACGCGCATCTGCGCAGCGCAGCCGACCGTGACGACCTTCGCCCCCTGCCCGAGCAGGACGCGCACGCGCAGCTCGCCGACCCGGCCGAACCGCGTGCCCGGGTAGTAGTGCGAGAGGATCCGGTGGTACTTCCAGCCGTGCAGCGCGTAGCCGTACGCGCCCCACTGGCTCAGGCCGACGCCGTGACCCCAGCCGTGGCCCGTCACGATCAGCGCCGTCCCCGCGCGCGCCATGCCCGTGATCGCGCAGGCGACCGCAGCCAGCACGGAGACAACCCCTAACCTCAGCCGCACGGAGACGTCCTTTCAACTCCCGGGTCAGTCAAACGGAGAACAGTAGAGGCGCATGCGCGAAGTCGCACGAGTCTTTCGGAGAGGCGAAGCCTAGACTCCGTCGCCATGCGCCGGCTGCTCGTCGCGAACCGGGGGGAGATCGCCCTGCGGATCTTCCGTGCCTGCCGCGCCGAGCGCGTCGAGACGGTCGCCGTCGCCGCGCCCGACGACCGCGGCGCGCTCCACGCCGGGTCCGCGGACGCGCTCGTCGAGATCTCGTCCTACCTCGACCCGGCCGAACACGTGCGCGCCGCACGGGAGGCGGGCGCCGACGCCGTCCATCCGGGCTACGGGTTCCTCTCCGAGAGCGCGGAGCTCGCGGAGGCGGTGCTCGGCGCCGGGCTGACCTGGGTGGGCCCGCCGCCGCCGGCGCTGCGGGCGGGCGGCAACAAGCTCGCCGCGAAGGAGACGGCGCGCGCCGCGGGAGTCCCCGTGCTGCCGAGTGGGACACCGGAGGAGATCGGCTTTCCGCTCCTCGTCAAGGCCGCCGCCGGCGGAGGCGGGCGCGGCATGCGCGTCGTGCGCGAACCGGGAGAGCTCGAGGAGGCGCTCGCGGCGGCACGGCGCGAGGCAGCCGCTGCGTTCGGCGACGAGTCGGTCTTCTGCGAGCGCTACCTCGAGCGGCCGCGGCACGTCGAGATCCAACTTCTCGCGGACGGTCACGGCAACGTCGCGGCGCTCGGCGAGCGGGACTGCTCGATCCAGCGCCGCCACCAGAAGGTGCTCGAGGAGGCGCCGTCGCCCGCGCTCGATCCGGAGCTGCGCACAAGGATGAGCGACGCCGCGGTCGCGTTCGCGCGCCTGATCGGCTACCAGAGCGCGGGCACGGCCGAGTTCGTGCTCGACGGCCGCGACTTCTGGTTCCTCGAGCTCAACGCGCGGATCCAGGTCGAGCATCCCGTGACGGAGCTCGTGACCGGCATCGACATCGTTCGGGAGCAGCTGCGGATCGCGTCCGGAGACGCCCTGTCTTTCCAAGCAACGGACCTGCGAGGACACGCCGTCGAGGTGCGGCTGTACGCAGAGGATCCGCGCACGTTCCTCCCCCAGGCAGGGAGGCTCGAGCGGCTGCACCTGCCCGACGGCATCCGCGTCGACTCGGGCGTCCGTGAGCGCGACGAGATCGGCACCGCCTACGACCCGCTGATCGCCAAGCTGATCGCCCACGGAGGCACGCGCGCCGAGGCGCTCGACCGGCTCGCGCTCGCGCTGCGCGAGACGGAGGTCGGCGGGGTCACGACGAACCTCCCCTTTTTGCGCTGGCTCGTCGGGCACCCGCTCGTCCGCGCCGGCCGCGTCACGACCGCGTTCCTCACGGAGCACCCGCCGCTCTCAGAGGCGCCGGCGGCCGCTCCGGCCTCGGCCTGGAGCAAGCCGTGGCGGCTGAACCTTCCCTCCCCGCCGCCGCGTCCCGCGCCCGACGTCGACGCCGCGGCGGGTGGACCGGCGGCGGCCGGACACAAGCAGTCGGAGGTCGTCGCTCCGATGCCGGGGACGGTCAGCCGCGTCCTCGTCGAGCCCGGGGCGACGGTCGCCGCCCGGCAGCCGCTCGTCGTGCTCGAGGCGATGAAGATGGAGACGCCGCTCGTTTCCCCGTACGAGGCCACCGTCCGCGCCGTCCACGTCGGCGAGGGCGACCGGGTGGCCGGCGGCGCCGTCCTCGTGGAGCTGGACGAGTGACCGACGTCCTCCGCCTCGACGACGCGGCGGCCTTCCTCGCCAAGGCCGGGCCGCTGCTGCTCGCCGACGAGGCGCGCCACAATCTCGTCCTCGGCATCGCGGGCACGATCCGCGACTCGCCCGAGCTCTATCCGCTGCGGAGCTTCTGGCTCGTCCGCGACGGCGGCGAGGTCGCCGCAGCGGCGCTGCGGACGCCGCCGTACAACCTCGTCCTCGCCCGGCCACGCTCGCCGCGGGCGTTGGCGGCGCTCGCCGAGGCAACGGCCGGCGAGGAGCTGCCGGGCGCCGTCGGAGCGGTGCCGGAGGTGGAGGAGTTCGCCGAGCTGTGGGCCCGGCACACCGGCGGCCATGTGCGCACGAACATGCGACAGGGCGTCTACGCGCTCGAGCGGGTGGAGCCGCTGCCCGGGGTGCCGGGGTCGGCTCGCGTGGCCACTGCCGACGACCGGGAACTTGCGCTGCGCTGGTGGATCGCCTTCGGCGACGAGGTCCTGCACGAGGGTGGCCCGGGGCGACACAGTGCGGAAACAATGCTCGACCACCGGCTCTCCCGTGCTCCGTCGTCTGGGATCCTGCTCTGGGAGGACGGCGGCGATCCCGTCTCCCTCGCCGGCTGGGCCGGCCCGACGCCGAACGGCATCCGCGTCGGCCCGGTCTACACGCCGCCGGAGCTGCGGGGCAGCGGCTACGCGACCGCGCTCACGGCCGAGTTGTCGCAGGGACTGCTCGACGGCCGCCTCTTCGAGGGTGGCCGCCGCTTCTGCTTTCTCTACACCGACCTCGCCAACCCGACCTCGAACGCGATCTACGAGCGAATCGGCTACCGCCGCGTCGCCGAGTCCGCGGAAATCGTGTTCGCGCGCGGCTAGAACAGTTTCTGCAATTTCATGGCGGCGCCCATATCGCCCTTGAGCTTGAGCTTGCCTGTCATGTAGGCGCTCGTCGGATTCTGCTCGCCCGCGATGATCTTCTCGAACACCTCCTGCGAGGAGCTGATCGTGACGTCCGCGTCCTCGATGCCCGCCACGACACGGACGCTTCCCTCCTCGACCTTCACCGTCCACTGTCCCGCGCCCTCGATGTCGAACACGTACGAGTTGTTCATGCCGGCGGTCTTCGACGCGTCGGCGCGGGAGGGAAGCGTCTCGAAGAACTCCTGCACGGTGCCGGGCATCTATCGCTCCTTTTCGGGTTGGCGGGGCGAGTCTATGCGCCGCCGTGCGCGCCACAGCGTTACCATCGCCGTCCGATGACCCAGGTCGAGATTGCGCTGCCGGGGCAGGCGGGTGCGGACGCGCTTGCGCTGCCCGTGGCCCAACCACTCGGAGGCGAGGGTGCGAAGGTCGTCGACGACAAGCTCGGCGGGACACTGGCGCGCCTCGTCGAGAGCGGCGAGCTGCGCGGCGAGCGCGGCGAGGCCGTCCTCCTTCACCTCGACGGCGAGCTCGAGGCGCCTCGCCTGGTCGCGGCGGGCGTCGGCAAGCGCGACGAGGTGGACGCCGATGCGTTGCGCACGGCGGGCGCGGCGACGGCTCAGGCTCTCTCCCGGGTCGGCGGAACCCTCGTGTGGCTGCTCGACGAGTCGCTGCCGGTGCCGCTGCCGGAGCAGGCGGCAGCGCTCGTCGAGGGGACGATCCTCGGCGCCTATTCGCCCGGCCACTGGAAATCGAAGGACGAGACGCGGGCGCCGGAGCGGATCGTCGTCGGCCACACCGACGAGCCGGAACTGCGGGCTGCCGTGGAGCGGGCCGTGCTCGTCGCCGAGCGGGCGAACCGCGCGCGCGACCTCTCGAACATGCCGCCGAACGAGCTCACGCCGCACACGCTGGGCGAGAAAGCGAAGGAGCTCGCAGCCGAGCACGAGCACCTGACATGCGAGGTGCTCGCTACCCGCGAGCTCGACGATCTCGGGATGGGCGCGCTGAGCGCGGTCGGTCGCGGCAGCCGCAACGAGCCGCGCCTGATCGTCCTGCGCTACGACCCACCGAACGCGAGCGGCGACATCGTGCTGGGCCTCGTCGGCAAGTCGATCACCTTCGACGCCGGCGGCATCTCGATCAAGCCGTCCTCGGGAATGCAGGACATGAAGGGCGACATGTCCGGCGGCTCCGGGACGCTGCACGGCATCGGCGCGCTCGCGGCGCTCGGCACACCGGTGCGGGCGATCGCCGCCCTCGCCGCGGCCGAGAACCTGCCGGGCGGCGACGCATTCCGCCCCGGTGACATCCTCCGGGCCGCGAACGGCAAGACGATCGAGGTCATCAACACCGATGCCGAGGGGCGCCTCGTCCTCGCCGATGCCCTCTGGTACGTCCGCCGCGAGGGTGCGACGCACGTGCTCGACCTCGCGACATTGACGGGCGCGATGGAGCTTGCGCTCGGCGACCTGTACGCCGGCGTCTTCGCGAACGACGACGAGTGGCGCGACCGGATCGTCGAGGCGGGCCGGCGCAGCGGCGACCTCGTCTGGCCGTTCCCGCTGAACCCTCGCTTCCGCCGCTACATCGACTCGGCGTTCGCGGACATGAAGAACGGCTCGACATTGCGCCAGGCAGCCCCGGCTCTCGCCGCCGAGTTCCTGCACGAGTTCGCGGGCGACGGCCCCTGGGCCCACGTCGACATGGCAGGCCCCGCGTTCATCGAGCGCAGCCGCGGCGACTACCTACGCGTGCCCGGCGGCACCGGCTGGGGGGTCCGGCTCATCGCCGAGCTCGGCCGGATGTTGAGTTGAATTTCGAGCTCAGCGACGAGCAGGAACTGATCCGAAAGACCGTCCGCGAGTTCGCGGAGACGAAAGTCGCCCCCGTCGCCGAGGCGCTCGACCGCGAGGCCCGCTTCCCGTACGAGCTCGTGGCTGAGCTCGGCGAGCTGGGCCTGATGGGGCTCCCGGTTCCGGAGGACTACGGCGGCGCCGGCGGCGACACGGTCTCCTACGCGATCGCGATCGAGGAGCTGGCGCGCATCGACTCGTCCGTCGCGATCACGGTTGCGGCCCACACGTCGCTCGGGACGATGCCGATCCTCCTCTTCGGCACCGAGGAACAGAAGCAGGAGTGGTTGCCGCGGCTCGCCTCGGGCCAGGGTCTGGCCGCGTTCGGGCTGACCGAGCCGGACGCGGGCTCGGACGCGGGCGCGACGCGCACGAAGGCCGCGTTTCACGACGGCGAGTGGGTGATCGACGGCTCGAAGATCTTCATCACGAACGCGGGCACCGACATCAGCGCGTGCGTCACGATCACCGCGCGAACAGGAGACGACGAGATCTCGAACCTCATCGTCCCGAACGGCACACCGGGCTACGAGATCTCGTCCCCGATGCACAAGCTCGGCTGGCGCGCCTCCGACACGCGCGAGCTCTCCTTCCACTCGTGCGCCGTGCCGGAGGGGAACCTCCTCGGCGAGCGCGGCCGCGGCTTCCGGCAGTTCATGGAGATCCTCGACGGCGGCCGCATCTCGGTTGCGGCGATGGGCGTCGGGCTCGCGCAGGGCGCATACGACCTCGCCACGGCGTACGCGAAGGAGCGGCAGCAGTTCGGGCAGCCGATCGCCAGCTTCCAGGCGATCCAGTTCCAGCTCGCCGACATGGCGACCGAGATCGAGGCCGGGCGCCAGCTCGTCCACCGAGCAGCGTGGCTGAAGGATGCCGGCCGGCCGTTCGCGCTCGCCGCCGCGCAGGCAAAGCTTTTCACGGGGCTGCTGTCCAACCGCGCCGTGAACGCGGCTCTGCAGATCCATGGGGGCTACGGCTTCATGGAGGAGTTCCCGATCGCACGCCTCTACCGCGACCAGAAGGTCCTCGAGATCGGCGAGGGAACGAACGAGGTGCAGCGCATGGTCATCGCCAAGCATCTGGGCCTCTAGCGCCGACCGCGACGCATCCGAGGCACAATCCGAGGCGTGATTCCGGCCCTCGCCGCGGCTGTCGCCGCGCTTCTCTTCGCCCAGGGGGTCGTGCGCCTCCGCCGCCGCGGGCGCGCCGATCTCGCCGGCTGGGATCGCATCGCGCTCTTCGCCGCCGGGCTCGGCGTGACCCTCGTCGCGTTCGTCGGGCCGCTCGACCGGCTCGCCGACGACAA
>DASYOZ010000081.1:0-3628 GCA_036007185.1 Gaiellaceae bacterium
GGCCGTCAGGACGATCCCGCCGACGAGATCAGGGTCGACCTTTCGCGTCGCCTCGACCTTGCGGCCGGCCGCATCCTCGATCTGCTTCAGAATTCCGTCGGCCTCGGCGTCGGTCAGCTCGCGCGCCGTCGTCAGCTCGACGGTCAGCCGCCGTTCCTCGCGCGCCATCAGCCGCTCGAACTCCTTCGCGATCTCCTCGAGCTCGGCGGCGCGTCCCTTCTCCGCGACGACCTGGAGGAAGTGCGTGAAGAGCGGCTCTGCGTCGCCCGCGAGGTCGGCGAGGATCGCGGCCTTCGCGCTCGACTCGAGCTGCGGGTTGCGCAGGACGGCGCGCAGCTCCGGCGACTCGGTCACCGCGGTCGCGAAGTCGGCCTGCGCCTCGTGCACCTGCGCGAGCCGTTCCGCGTCCTTTGCAGCGCCGAAGAGGGCCTCGGCGTAGATGCGGTGCGCGACGGCCATGGCGGTTAGGCGCTCTCTTCGAGGCGCGAGAAGTCGAGGCCTGCGATCGCCTCTTCGATCAGCGCCTGATCGCTCTTGGCATCGAGCGTGCGGCCGACGACCCGGGAGGCCGCCTCGAGCGTGAGATCGGCGACCTCGGAGCGGATCTGCTCGAGCGCGCGCGCCGTCTCCGCCGCGATCTCCTTCCGCGTCTCCTCGAGCCGCCGCTGCCGCTCGGCCTCGGTCTCCTCGCGCATCCGCTGCTCCATCGACTCGCGGGTCTTCCGCGCCTCGGCGAGGATCGACTCGGCCTGGCCGCGCGCTTCCGCGATCAGCTTCCGGTGCTCCTCGAGCAGCTGCTGCGCCTCGTCGCGCGCCTGGTCCGCGGCCTCGATCGAGTGCTGGATGGCCTCCCGACGTGCGTCGATGAGCCGCTGGATCGGGCCGAAGGCGTAGCGCTTCAGCACGAAGAGCGCGATCAGGAAACAGACGATCGTCCAGATCATCAGCCCCGGCGTGACCGAGATCAGCGGGTTGGCGGCGACCGTCACTTGACGAGCACGTACGCGAGGATCGACCCGAGCAGGCCGTAGAAGACGACCGCCTCGGTCAGCGCGAACCCGAGCCACTGGATGCCCTGCAGCTCGCTCCGAAGCTCTGGCTGGCGAGCGACGGACTGGATCATCGAGCCGAAGATGATCCCGATGCCGACACCGGCGCCGGCTGCGCCGAGCCCGACGCCGAGGGCGAGACCGATCGCCTTGCCGGCCTTCGTCACGTCGCCTGTCGTCGCAAGGATGTAGCCAATCATTTCCGTTTCCTCCTTAGTGCTCCGGCTCGATGGCCGAGCCGATGTAGATGGCGGACAGGGCGGCGAAGATGAACGCTTGGATCCCGACCACGATGACGACCTCGAAGAGGTAGAAGACGGTGGCAGGGATGATCACGAACACCAGCGCAAACGACTCGAAGATGAATATCAGCCCCAGGAATGTGAGGATCAGGATGTGGCCCGCGAGCATGTTCGCGAACAGCCGGACACTCAGTGAGATCAGCCGCATGAACTGACCGAGCACCTCGAGCGGCACGATCAGCAGCAGCAGTCCCTTCGGCGCCTCCGGTATCCAACTCTTGAAGTAGCGGCGTGCCCCGTTCCACCTGATCCCCTCGAAATGGGTGAAGAAGAACGTCAACAACGCCAGCGCGAGAGTGACGGAGAGCGACGATGTCGCCGCATAGATCCCCCACGTCGGCACGCCGTGCCATTTCTCCCCGGTCAGCGGGAGAGGAATGAAACCGAGCAGGTTGACCACGAAGATGAAGAGCAGCAGGGTCGTGACGTACGGGAACCAGCGGCCGATCGCCTTCGTCGGCAGCCCTTGCTCGGCGACCTGCGTCTGTGCGACCTCGTAGAGCGCTTCGCCGACCGTCTGCCTGCGGTCGGGCAAGAGCGCGAGCCGGGTCCGCATCGTCCCGATCCCGAGGGCGATCGTGCACAGCGTCCCGATCATCAGGTAGACGACTGCCTTCGTGATCGAGAGGTTGAGTGGGCCGAGATGGATCGGGATCCACTCGTGCTGCTCGAACTCGGTGGTCGGGTCGAAGTTCCCTCGCGCAAACGCTACTTGCGGCGCAAGGAGCGCAAGCGCCACGAAGAAGAGCAGGATCCGGAGCCGCGTCAAAGCGACGGCGTGGCGAAGTAGGAGACGAGCGAGAGGCCGAGCTCGAACGTGTACGCGAGCCCGTACGTCAGCACGGCGGTCAGGGCGACATCGCGGTCGGCGGCGAGCGCCGCAAAGAGGACGACGAGAAGCGCGATCAATTTGAAAAAGAGCGCGAACGCCTGAACGCCCGAGCTCGCCACGCCGCCGTCCGGCTTCGCGCGCGCTCGAACGACCATGAGGTCGAGCAGGTGCAGGCCGAGCCACAGCACCGCGGCCAGGCCCCAGCCAGTGATGCTCCAGCCGAGCAGCGCTATCACCGGCAGCAGGAGCGCGAGCACGACCGTTCCGCCGGCCGTCGGCAATAGATGACCCGGTTCGGATCGAGGGGTCGAGAAAAGGGTGCCGAGCATCAGGTCACACCCCGTAGCGACGGTAGACGGCGAAGATTCCGCCGAGGATTCCGACGACCGCTCCAAGAAGCGCGCCGATCGCGCCCGACCCGGCAGCTTGCCCGATCAGAACGCCGATGCCGATGCTGACTACGAGAACGGCGAGGAGAACGCCACCGGCACCAGCGGCGCTGAACTGCGACGATGAGGTCCCCTGCATCCGGCGCGAGAATAGCAGCGTCGGAAGGGCGACTTTGTGACACCGGAATCCCGTATGGATAGCCAACCTCGCCTTCTGCTCGTTCACGGTTCCGTCGTCAATGCGGAGCTGACCTGGAACGCCCAGGAGCCGCTCGCGGAGCGGTTCGAAGTCGTGGCCCCGAACCGGCGCGGCTTCCCGCCCGGACCGGACGTCGAGCGGGTCGATTTCGAGGACGAGGCGGCTTGGTTGGAACAGTTCCTGGAGCCGGGAACGCACCTCGTCGGGCACTCATACGGTGGCGTGATCTCGCTGCTCGCCGCGGCGCGGCGCCCCGAGCTGTTGCGATCACTCACGGTGATCGAGCCGCCCGCGTTCGGCGTCGCGCGCGGCGTTCCCGCTGCCGACGAGTTCATCGCTCGAATCGAGGAGCACTGGACGAGCGGCACGCGCGATCCGGCCGAGTTCCTCCGCGGCTTCCTCGCTCTCGTGGGCTCGACCACGCCGACCGGGAACTTCACCCCCGAGCTCCTGCAGGGCGCGCGGACGCTCATGGTCGAGCGATCGCCGGCCGAGGCGGTGATCCCGTTCGACGAGCTCGCCTCGGCGCCTTTACCGAAGCTCGTGGTCTCGGGCGGGCACAGCGCCGCCTTCGACGCGGTGTGCGACGTGCTGGAGGAGCGGCTCGGCGCGGAGCGGGCCGTCCTGCCGGGCGCAGGTCACTCGGTTCAGCGGCTCGGCGAGCCGTTCAACGACCTGGTGACGAGCTTCGTCGAGCGCGCCGGGACCGGCTAGGACACTAGGCGGACTTCCGCAGCGGATCCCCGGCCTTGCGCCGCCGCTGGATCCGGTTGCCGAGCTTCACGATCTCGAGCACGTAGACCACGTAGACCGAGACGAGCACGGCGAACAGACCGATCCCGGCGGCGAGCAGCGTC
>DASYOZ010000082.1:0-10401 GCA_036007185.1 Gaiellaceae bacterium
CAGAACCTCGAGCTGTTCACGCGGATGACCGTGCTCGAGAACGTTCTCGTCGGCGCCCATCCCGCCACCCGGCTCCACCGCGAGCGCGACCAGCGGCGCCACGCGCTCGAGATCCTCGCCGACGTCGGGATCGCCGAGCACGCGGAGCGGCCCGCCTCGGGCCTCCCGTACGGCACGCTGAAGCGCGTCGAGCTGGCGCGCGCGCTCGCGAGCCGGCCGCGGCTGCTCCTCCTCGACGAGCCCGCGGGCGGGCTCAACCACGAGGAGGTCGACGAGCTCGTGGGCCTCATCCGCCGGCTGCGCGACGAGCGCGAGCTCACGATCCTGCTCGTCGAACACCACATGCGGCTCGTGATGCAGGTCTGCGAGCACGTGCACGTCCTCGACTTCGGACGCACGATCGCAGCGGGTGCGCCGGCCGAGGTGCAGCGCGACCCGGCCGTGATCCAGGCCTACCTCGGCGGAGAGCTCGCCGCGTGACAGCCCTTCTCGAGCTGACGGACGTCGAGGCGCGGTACGGCCCCGTGCACGTGCTGCACGGCGTCTCGCTCGCGGTCGAGGAGGGCTCGATCGTCGCGGTGCTCGGGCCGAATGGCGCAGGCAAGACGACGACGCTCCGCGCCGTCTCCGGCACGGTGCGTCGCTCGGGACGCATCGTCTTCGCGGGCCGCTCGCTCGGCCGGCTCGGCCCCGACGGCGTCGCGCGCCTCGGCGTCGCGCACGTGCCCGAAGGGCGCGGCACATTCTCGGAGCTGACCGTCTCCGAGAATCTCCGCCTCGGCGCCTACACGCGACGCGGCTCGATCCACCCCGAGCTCGAGCGGGTGTTCTCGTACTTCCCCTGGCTCTCGGAGCGGCGCAGGCAGCAGGCCGGGACGCTGAGCGGCGGCGAGCAGCAGATGCTCGCGCTGGCGCGCGCGTTCGTGCTCCGACCGCGGCTCCTGCTTCTCGACGAGCCGTCGCTCGGACTCGCGCCGGTACTCGTCGCCGAGCTGTTCCGGATCGTCCGCGAGCTGAACGAGAAGGAAGGCCTTACCGTCCTGGTCGTCGAGCAGAACGCCCACCTTGCGCTGCAGGCCGCTCACGCCGGCTACGTGCTCGAGGCGGGCCGCGTCGTTCTCGCCGGCACGAGCGAAGAGCTCCAGTCCGACGACTCCGTCCGCCGCAGCTACCTCGGCTACTGATGGCGACGGCCGAGAGCTCCCCGCGCCCCACCTTCCGCAGCCGCGGCACCGATGTCGGCAGCTTCCCGGTCGTCGTCGTGCTTCTCGTCGCAGCCGCGGCGTTCCTCCTCGTCGGCTCCCTGCGCAGCGTGACCTTCGCCCAGTTGACCGTTCAGGGGCTGGCCCTGGGCGCCGTCTACGGGAGCCTCGCCCTCGCGCTCGTCCTCGTCTACCGCGCGACCCGCGTCATCAATTTCGCCCAGGGAGAGCTCGCCATGGCGACGACTTACATCGCATGGCAGCTCGTCCAGTGGGGCCTGTCGTACTGGGAAGCGTTCTTCGCGACGCTCGGGATCGCGTTCGTGCTCGGCCTGGTGCTCGAGATCGTGCTCATCCGGCCGGTGCTGCATCGCTCGGAGATCGCGGCCGTGATCGTCACGGTCGGCCTGTTCATCCTCGTCGACGGCGTCGTGAACTGGCTCTGGGGCGGGGGCTTCAAGTCCCTGCCACCGCCGTTCGGGACGAAGATCTACCACGTCGGCGGCGTCGCGATCGCGCGGCTCTACGTCGGGATGATCGTCGTCGTCCTCGTGTCGGTGGTGCTCGTCTGGGTGCTCTTCCGGTTCACGAAGCTGGGCCTCGGGATGCGCGCCGCTGCGATCCGGCCGGCCGAGGCAGCCCTCGTCGGCGTCCGCGTCGACCGGATGCTCGCGATCGGCTGGGGGCTCGCCACGGTGCTCGGCGCCGTAGCGGGACTGATGGCCGCGCCGTCGCAGTACATCCTCGACCCGACGCTGATGCAGCCGATCCTCGTCTACGCCTTCGCCGCGGCCGTGCTCGGCGGCCTCGAGAGCCCGGCGGGAGCTGTCGTCGGCGGGCTGATCATCGGCGTGACGCTCAACCTCATCGTGCAGTACGTGCCGGCAATCACCTCCGAGCTGCAGCTGCCGTTCGCCTTCGCCGTGCTCATAGTCGTGCTCCTGATCAAGCCGTCCGGCCTCTTCGGGCACCGCGAGGTGCGGCGCGTATGAGCCGTCTCCCCGCACTCGTCTCGCTGCTCGTCGTGGCGGGAGTGCTCGCGGTGCTCCCGTTCCTCCTCAGCGCCTACAACGTCTCGCTCGTGGCGCAGGTCGGGATCTTCTTCATCGGGGTGCTCGGCCTCAACATCCTCACCGGCTACACGGGACAGATCTCTATCGGCCACGGTGCCTTTATGGCGATCGGCGGCTACACGACAGCGGTGCTGTCGCGCGACCACAACACGAACCTGGTGGTGACGATGCTTGCGGCCTTCGCGCTCTGCTTCGTCTTCGGCGTGCTCGTCGGCCTCCCCGCTCTCCGGTTCTCCGGCGTCTACCTGGCACTCGTGACCTTCGCGCTCGCCGTCTCGGTGCCGCAGCTGCCGCTCAAGTGGTCGAAGTTCCTCGGCGGCAGGGACGGCGTCCAGACGTCGCGGACGGTCAGTCACGTCTGGCTCTACGGAGTGGCCTGGGCAGCCTCCGCGATCCTCTTCGTGCTCGCGTGGCTCATCCTGCGCGGCCGCGTCGGACGTGCCTTCCGAGCGGTCCGTGACAGCGAGATCGCGGCCGTCGCCTCGGGCGTCGAGCTGCCGGTCTACAAGACGCTCGCCTTCGGGATCTCGGCCGCCTACGCCGGCGTCGCGGGCTCGCTTTTCGTGCTCGCGACGAACGGCTTTGCGGCGCCCGACGAGTTCTCGATCGTCCTCTCCCTCCAGCTCCTCGTCGGCGCCGCCGTGGCGGGACTCGGGTCGCTGTGGGGCATCCTCGCCGGGGCCGCGTTCGTCGGCCTCCTGCCGTCCGTCTCGACCAGCGTGCCGGTGATCGGCTCCGATCACGGGCGCGACGTCGTCTTCGGTGCGGCGGTGATCCTTGTCATGCTTCTGCTCCCCGGTGGCTTCGCCGGCCTGCTCGCGCGAATACGCCGGCTCGCACGCGCTTGAATCGCCAGTCAACGTCCATCAAACTGCAGCAGAATTCGTCTCATTGGACACAACCTGACCGACGAACACGCAGGAGGAAGAATGGCTTTCAACCGTAGGAAGCTCGGAGCGGTGTTTGGCGCGCTTCTTGTCACAGCGGTGGTGGCCGGCGCCGCCGGGGCTTCGCCCCAGGGCACGCCGGGCGTGACCAAGAAGCAGATCGTGATCGGCGGGACGTTCCCGTACTCCGGTCCGGCCGCGCTCTACAAGACGATCCCGGTGGCAGAGCAGGCGTACTACGCCTACCTCAACGCCAAGGGCGGCGTCTTCCACCGCCAGATCAAGGACATCACCGTCGACGACCAGTACGATCCGTCGCAGACGGGGCCGGCGACCACCAAGCTCGTCGAGCAGGATCACGTCTTCGCCATCGTCGGCAGCCTCGGCACCGCGCCGATCCTGGCGACATGGAATTACCTCAACCAACGGCACATCCCGCAGGTGCTCGTCGCGACCGGCGACGCCTACTGGGGAAACTGCGTCCACCACAAGTGCCAGGGCTCGACGAAGCCGTGGACGTTGGGCTGGCAGCCCGACTACCCGGGTGAGGCGAAGATCTACGCCCACTACATCCTCGGGCACAACTCGAAGGCGAAGATCGGCGTCCTTTACCAGAACGACGCCTACGGAAAGAACTACCTCGGCGGCCTGAAGAGCGGCCTCGGCTCCAACGCGAACCAGATCGTCGACGCCGAGTCCTACAGCCTGGGGGACTCCGCGCAGGTGATCGCGGCGCACGTCGTCAAGCTCCGGGCAGCCGGCGCGGACACGTTCGCCATCTTCGCGACGCCGACGGCGACGATCCAGGCGCTCGTGGCGAGGACGCTGATCGGCTGGAGCCCGGACACGTACGTCAACAACGTGTCGTCGAACCGCCTCTTCGAGCTCGCAGCGGGCAAGAACGGCGCGAGCCTGAACGGCATCATCTCGTCGACCTACACCGCCAGCCCGACGGTGCAGCCGAACCTGCCGGGGATGAAACTCGCCGTGGCGATCATCCACAAGTACGCACCGGCCCTCGACCAGAGCCTCGCGGCGGGAGACGGGAACATCATCTACGGGCTCGCCTCCGCCTGGACGTTCGCGGACGCGCTCAAGCACGCCGGCCAGAACCTGACCCGCGCCGGCCTCATGCATGCCCTGCGGAACATGAAGGAGACCAACAACCCCTTCATCTACCCGGGGATGACCGTCCAGACGTCGAAGAAGCGCACCTTCCCGATGGAGCAGCTCAAGCTCATCAAGTGGAGCGGCGGCGCGGGAGGCGACTGGCACGCATTCGGCAAGATCTACAGCGGCGTGCACTAGAGCCGTAGACAGGACGATCACGAGGGGGAGCTTCGGCTCCCCCTCGTCGTTTCAGGCGAGCTCGGTCGGGTCGGTGACCGGAGCTTGGCAGGCGAAGCGCTCGCAGACGTAGACCGCCGGCCTGCCGTCGACGAGCGTCTTGCCCTCGAGCAGCGGGACGTCGTCGGCTCGGCCGAAGGCGACGACGGCGTTCGGGTCGAAGCCGCGCAGTGCGGCGCGGGCAACGTCCGAGCCGAGGCCGCCGACGATCGCGAGCTCCCGCGGCGGCGAGAGGTGGAGGTCGAGCGCGCAGAGCGCCCAGCCGAACGCCGTGGGCGCTCGCGGGAGCAGGTCGCGCACGAGGCGCAGCGCGCCCACCGCCTCTCGCTCGAGCTCGTCGTCACCCCAGATCCTGGCAAGCCGAAGGAGGACGAAGGCGAGCATCGAGCTCCCCGCTGGCGTCGGGTTGTCGTCGAACGCCTTCTGCCGCGCGACGAGCGGCTCCCCGTCCGCCGGCGTGAGGAAGAAACCGCCGTGTTCCGGGTCGCCGAAGAGCCCGGCGGCGGCGAGCGCGACCCGGCGCGCCTCCCGGAGCCAGCGGAGGTCGCCCGTCGCGACGTGCAGCTCGTAGAGGCCGTGCGCGACGTTCGCGTAGTCGTCGAGAAAGGCCGGGTACTTGGCGTGACCGTCACGGAGCGTCCGCCAGAGCGGCTCGACCGCCAGGAGCGTTCCCAGCTCGATCGCAGCCGCCAGGAGGTCGGGGCGCTCGAGGCGGCGTGCCCCCTCGGCGAGCGCGGCGAGCGCGAGCCCGTTCCACGATGCGATGACCTTGTCGTCGAGGGCCGGCTGCGGTCGGCGGGCACGGATCTCCAGCAGCCGCGCCCGAGTCTCCTCGTCGAGCTTTCCACGCAAGATCGAGCGTCCGTGCTCGAACGGCTGCAAAAGCTCAGCGGGCGCTCCCTCCTCCTCCATCCACGTGTACGTCAGTCCCTCGACGCCGTCCGTGTCCGCGTCCTGCGCCGACGCCAAGCCGCCGCTCGGCAGCCTCAGCTCGCGGAGCATGTAGTCGAGCGTCCGCTCGGCCACCTCGCGATAGCCCTCTTCGCCGGTGAGCAGCCAGGCGTGGAGATACGCCGGGACGAGGAGCGCGTTGTCGTAGAGCATCTTCTCGAAGTGGGGCACGAGCCACTGTTTGTCGACGGAGTAGCGATGGAAGCCGCCGCCGGCGAGGTCGTACATCCCGCCCGCCGCCATCCCGTCGAGCGTCAGTCGCACCGCATCGAGCGAGCCGCGCCGCAGGAGGAACTCCAGCGCGGACGCGGGCGGGAACTTCGGCGCGTGCCCGAAGCCGCCCCAGCGTGAGTCGAGCTGGCCGAGCAGGACACGCTCGGCCTCAGCGAGCAGCGCCTCCGTGAGCGGCTCACGCGACGGCTGGGCCTCCGCCGACCGCCGCAGCGCGCCGACGAGCGCCTCCGCCTGCGCCGCGACGTCCTCCGGCCGCTCCCGGTACGCGTCGGCGACCGCGCGCAGCACCTGCCGGAACGAGGGCAGCCCATGTCGCGGCTCGGGTGGGAAGTACGTGCCGCCGAAGAAGGGCTCGCCCTCGGGGTTGAGGAAGACGGTGAGCGGCCAGCCACCCTGGCCGGTGAGGGCGACGACCGCGTCCATGTACACGGCATCGACGTCCGGCCGTTCCTCGCGGTCGACCTTGACGCTGACGAAGAGCTCGTTCATGAGCGCGGCCGTCGCCTCGTCCTCGAAGGACTCGCGTTCCATCACGTGACACCAGTGGCAGGAGGAGTAGCCGATCGAGACGAGCAGCGGCTTGCCCTCTGCGCGGGCTCGGCCGAGCGCCTCCTCTCCCCACGGCTGCCAGTCGACCGGGTTCTCGGCGTGCTGGAGGAGGTACGGGCTCGTCTCCTGCGCGAGCCGGTTCACCGGGGTAGCGTAGGCGCGATGCCCGAGCTTCCCGTCGGCACCGTCACGTTCGTGTTCACCGATATCGAAGGCTCGACGCGCCTCCTGCAAGAGCTCGGCGACGAGGGCTACGGGCACGTCTCGGGCGACCACCGGCGCCTCGTGCGCGAGACGTTCGGCGGGCGTGGTGGTACCGAGATCGACACACAGGGCGACGCGTTCTTCTTCTCGTTCCCCCGGGCGCGCGACGCGGTGGCCGCCGCGGTCGACGCGCAGCGGGCCCTGCGCGATCACGGGTGGCCGGACGGGGTCGAGGTGAGCGTGCGCATGGGGCTGCACACGGGCGAGCCGCACATCGGCGACGAGGGTTACCTCGGTCTCGACGTCGTCCGCGCCGCGCGCATCTCAGCCGCCGGCCACGGCGGCCAGATCCTCATCTCGGAGACCACGCGTGCGCTGCTCGGCAATCAGTTTCCCGATGGGGTCGCCGTCCACGACCTCGGACAGCAGGACCTGAAGGACGTCCAGCACGAGCACATCTACGAGCTGACGATCGACGGAGATGCTGCTTCCGCGCGGCCGCTGAAGACGCAGACGCCGAAGTCGCGGCAGGAGGACATGGCGGCGCGGTTCGAGGACCGCATCACGCGCTACGTCGAGCGCCAGCTCGACTCTGCGTTCGACGAGGGCGGCACTCCGAAAGTGCCGGCGAAGCTTGCCTTCGGCGGTGCTGCGATCGGCTTCGGCGTGCTGCTGATGCTGGTCGTCGTGATCGTGGCGATCGTGCTGCTCGTCAAGACGGTCTTCTTCTGAGCAGCCTTCGATGAGTCGGACGTACGAGGAGTTGGAGGTCGGGGCGGTCTACCGCAGGCGCCACGGGCGCACCGTGCTCGAGGCCGACAACGTCTGGTTCACGCTGCTCACGCTGAACACGAACCCCATCCATTTCGATGCCGAGTACGCCGCGACGACCGAGTGGGGACGGCCGCTCGTCGACTCGACCTTCACGCTCGCGCTCGTCACGGGCCTGTCGGTTGCGGACGTGTCCGAGCGCGGCATCAACCTCGGCTGGGACGAGGTGCGCCTGCTCAAACCGGTGTTCGCCGGCGACACGATCAGCGCCGAGACGGAGGTGTTGTCGAAGCGCGAGTCGCAGTCGCGGGCCGGCTTCGGGATCGTTCGCGTCCGTACGCGGGGGCTCAACCAGCGCGACGAGGTCGTGATCGCGTTCGAGCGGGCGATCATGCTTCCCCTGTGATCCAGACCGAACGGCTGCTCCTGCGGATGCCGGTTGCCGAGGACGCGGAGGCGGTGCTCGAGCTCATCACCGACCCGGTCGCGATGGAGTTCATCGGCGGCGTGCATCCCCACGCCGGCAGCGATCCGGGCTTCGTCGTGCGCCGCTGGCTCGAGCGCTGGGACGACAACGGCTGCGGCCCGTTCTCTGTCGTCCGGCGTGAGGACGGGCGCTGGCTCGGCCGCACCGGCGTGCTCGTGTGGGATGTGCGGACCTGGACGCAAACGACGTTCGCGAACGCCGGCGGGCACGCGCAGCCGGAGCTCGGGTGGGCCCTCGCCCGAGAGCACTGGGGCAAGGGCTACGCGACCGAGGCGGCGCTCGCGGTGCGTGAGTGGGCGTACGCAGAGCGTGGCGTTGGGCCGCTCGTCTCGCTGATCGCGCCGGCGAACGTCCGCTCGCAGCTGCTCGCGCAACGGCTCGGGGCGAGGCCCGGAGAGACCGTCGAGCTGTACGACGGCGGCGCGCACGTCGTCTGGGAGCACCCGCTCTACGCACTCGAGACGACATGACGGAGCTGCGCCCGCTCGTCGGCACGCGCGTGGTCGACGTCACCGCCTCCATCGCGGGGCCGACGGCGACGCAGCTGCTCGCGGCCCTCGGCGCCGAGGTCGTCAAGGTCGAGCCGCTCGCCGGCGACCACTCCCGCGCCTGGGGCCCGCCGTTTCTGGAGGGAGAGGGCGCGATGTTCCTCGCCGCGAACGCCGGCAAGCGCTCGCTCGCCGTCGACCTCGGGGACGACCGCGGCCGCGAGATCGTGCTGCGGCTCGTCGACCGCGCCGACGTGTTCCTCCAGAGCCTGCGGCCGGGAGCCGCGGAGAGGCACGGCCTCGGCGCAAGCGAGCTTCGCGCGCGCAACCCGCGCCTCGTTCACTGCTCGATCGGCGCGTTCGGCGCGCACGGCCCGCTGAGCAGCGAGCCCGGCTATGACCCGCTCCTGCAGGCGGCGTCGGGGATCATGAGCGTCACCGGCGAGACTGACCGGCCGCCGGTGCGCGTGGGCGTGTCGCTGATCGACCTCGGCACCGGCGTCTGGGCGGCACTCGGCGTGCTCGCAGCGTTGTACGAGCGCGAGCGCACCGGAGCCGGCCGCACGCTCGAGATCTCCCTCTACGAGACCGCGCTCTCCCTGCTCTCGTACCAGCTCATCGGCTACCTCGGCACGGGCGTCGTGCCGGGTCGTGAGGGGAGCGCGTTCCCGCAGATCGTCCCGTACCAGATGTTTCCGACGCGCGACGGCGAGCTGATGATCGTCGCCGGGAACGACAAGCTCTTCGCTGCGCTCTGCAACGTCGTCGGGATGCCGGAGCTGGCCGGCGACCTGCGTTTCCTCACGAACCCGGACCGGGTCGCGCACCGGGGGGAGCTGATCGGGCTGCTCGAGGAGCGGACCAGGGAGCGAGAGTCCGAGGAGCTGCTCGCGGCGCTCGTCGCGGCGGGCGTGCCGGCGTCGCCGGTGCGCGACGTGGGCGAGGCGGCCCGCCATCCGCAGACGGAGGCGCTCGGGATGCTGCAGTCGCTGCCGGGCGGTGCGGTCGCGGACCTCGTCACTGTCGCGGCGCCGCTCTCGGCCGACGGCGAGCGGGTACGCCACCACGCCCCGCCGCCGCTGCTCGGCGCGCACAGCGAGGAGGTCCTCCGCGAGCTCGGCTACGCCGACGGAGTGATCGCAGTGCTCGCCGATTCGGGCGTCGTCGGCCTCGGCTGACGGAACCACAGCCACCAGACGGCGGCCGCGCCGGCGAGCACCGCCGCCCAGCCCCAGTTCGCCGTCGGCACGAGGACGCTCGGCACCTCGCGATTCGTCCAGCCGCGCTTGACCACTTGCTCGAGCCAGTCGTCGTTGACGAGGTTGCCGACGCCGTAGGCGAGCATGAGTGCGAGGTACGCGTCCAGCACGCGGGGCCGCGGCAGGCGCGAGAAGGCAAGAGCGGTGAGCGCCAGCATCGTGGCCTCCCACCCGTGGTGCTGACCGTGGTGGACGGCGTGATGCAGCACTGGATCCCCGGGCTGGCTGGCGAGCTTGGCCGTCTCGAAGAACCAGCCGAGCACCGGCACGCCGTCGAGGAAGAAGCCGAGCTCCGCTGCGATGAGCGGCGCAGCGAAGAAGACGAGCAGCGCGGCGAGCGCGATCCGGAGCCGGTCGCCGCGCACGCTCCTCGGCGCTGACCGCACACCCACCGTGAGCACGAGCGCGACGGCGAGCCCGAGGCCCAGCGCGGGCACCGCGTTGAGCGGCTTCGCGTCGAGGTTCGACTGGTCGACGGCGAAATAGACGACGGCGCATAGCGCTATCGCGACGACGCCGGCCACCCGCAGCCATCCGTGCAGCCGCGGCCACACGAGGCCGACGAGGGCGATCCCGATCAACGCGAACGGGAAGTTGAGCGCGACGAGCTCCCGGCCAAAGCCCGCGGCGAGCCCGCTGTGGTGGACGTTGTACAGCTCGGCAGCCGGGAAGCGCGAGTACGTCGCGGTGACCGCCACGCCGTCGAGTAGGACGAGCGCCAGCACGGCGCTCACCTCCCACGGCAGTCGCCTCACGGCGGCCAGATTCCCGCCCGGTAGACGTAGCCCTCGAGCGTGCGGCCGAGCACGCCCTCGAGCCACTGCGAGATCTCGACGAGCGCGTCGAGGTCGACGCCGGTCTCGATGCCCTCCCCGTCGAGCAGGTAGACGAGATCCTCGGTCGCGACGTTGCCCGTCGCGCGCGGCGAGAAGGGACAGCCGCCGAGGCC
>DASYOZ010000083.1:0-1884 GCA_036007185.1 Gaiellaceae bacterium
ACGGCACGTTCGGGTTGTCCCGCGAGAAGTGGACGTTGTCGAAGACGATGTTGATGACGTGCTGCACGCCGTTCCCGAGCTGGCACGAGGCGGGCGGATCGGGTGCCGTGCTTCGTGACCCCGTCGCGCCGGCCACCTGGACAGCGACGAGCGCCGCGAGTCCGGTGGCTGCGAGCGCCGCCACGATTGTGATCCTCTTCATCCGGGCTTCCCCCTCTGGTTGCGGTTGACGGCAATGCCGCATTTGGCGGGGCGAGCCTCCCTGCCACGAGTCACGGCATGGGCGTCGCCGTGGTGACGCGGTCGAAACGAAGCTGTGAAAGCCGCCGGCGGGAGACTTACAAACCGCGTGGGCGGGCTGCGCCGAACAACCGGCCGGCCTCGGCCTTGACGAAGCCCATTCGCTCGTACATCGTCTCGAGCGTCGGTTCGCTCGCCCGCCGTGCCTTCTCCGCTCCAACCGCGAGCAGCCGCTGCAGTTCCCGCTCGTCGGCGCGTAGCTCGCGGTACCGCGCTTGGATCGGAGCGAGGAGGGCGACCACCGCATCGCCGACGTCCTCCTTGAACTGCCCGTAGCCGGCGCCGTCGTACCGGCGTTCGAGCTCCGTTACGGGATCGCCCGTCGCGACGGACATGATCTCGAGCAGGTTCGAGATGCCCGGCTTCTCGTCGGGCAGGTGCCGGATCTCTTTCTCCGAGTCCGTCACAGCCGTCTTGAACTTCTTCCGGATGACGTCCGGCTCGTCGACCATGCGGACGACGCCCTGCGGCGCGCCACGCGTCGTCGACATGAGCCGCTCCGGCTCCTGGAGGTTCTTGATCCGCGCGCCCTCCTCCGGATAGACGCCGCGCGGGACCGTGAACGTCTCACCGAAGCGGGAGTTGAACCGCTCGGCGACGTCGCGCGTCAGCTCGAGGTGCTGGCGCTGATCGTCCCCGATCGGGACGATGTTCGTCTGGTAGAGCAGGATGTCGCCGACCATCAGCACCGGGTAGCTGAAGAGCCCGGCCGAGACGAAGTCCTGGCCCTCCGACTTCTCCTTGAACTGCGTCATCCGGCGCAACTCGCCGAAGCTCGTGACGGCGCTCAGGAGCCACGCTGCCTCCGCGTGCGCGGTGACGTGGCTCTGCGCGAAGACCGTGGAGCGTTCCGGGTCGAGCCCCGTCGCGAACAACATCGCCGCGCCCGCAAGCGTGTACTCCCGCAGCTCCTCCGGCTGGAAATCCGTCGTGATCGAGTGGAGGTCGACGATGCAGAAGAACGCCTCGCCCTGCTCCTGCGTCGCGGCGTACTGCCGGTAGCCGCCGGAGTAGTTGCCGAGCGTCTTGTCGCCCGACGCGCGGATGCCGGAGAAGATGCGGGCCTCGGTCATGGAGCGTGATTCTGCCTAAGCTGTCTCGATGGCGATCACCGGAGCACCCGAGCTGCTGATCGTGATGGGTGCGGGCGCTACCCAGGAACAGGTGGACGACGTCGTCGCGCGGCTCGACGAGGCCGGTTGCTCAGCGCTCGTCACGCCTGGCCGCGAGGCGACTGTGATCGGCGCCATCGGCGAGCGAGAGCTGCTCGCGACGCTGCCGCTCGAAGGGTTCGCGGGCGTCGAGCAGGTGCTGCCGATCCTCAAGCCCTACAAGCTCGTCTCGCGTGAGCTGTCGCCCGATCCGACCGTGATCGAGGTGCGCGGCCGCCGCATCGGCGACGGCTACTTCGGCTTTATCGCGGGCCCGTGCACGGTCGAGACGCGCGAGCAGACGCTCGAGACGGCGCGCGCGGTCGCCGCCGAGGGCGTGACGATGCTGCGCGGAGGCGCCTTCAAGCCCCGCACCTCGCCCTACGCCTTCCAGGGTCTCGGAGAGGAGGCACTCGAGATCCTGAAGGAGGCA
>DASYOZ010000084.1:0-1882 GCA_036007185.1 Gaiellaceae bacterium
GTGCTGCTCGTCGACGGCGGACTCGGAATGTAGTGAGCGCAGGTAACGGTTCTCTCAACGGTCGCAGGCGCGTCGTGGTCACTGGGTTGGGCGCTGTGACGCCCCTCGGGCTCGATGTCGAGTCCACGTGGTCCAGCCTGCTCGCGGGCAACTCGGGCGCCGGCGAGATCACGCAGTTCGACCACACCGCCTATCCGGTCCACTTCGCGTGCGAGGTGAAGGGCTTCGACCCGACCGAGTGGATCGACCGCAAGCAGGCGCGGCGCATGGATCGCTTCACGCACCTGATCCTGGCGGCGGCGCGGCAGGGGGTCGCCGACTCCGGGCTGGAGATCGAAAAGGAGCCCGGCCGGATCGGGGCCTCGATTGCGACCGGCATCGGCGGCCTACAGTCGTTCCAGGACTGCTACGACGTACTCCTGCAGCGCGGGCCGGACCGGGTGAACCCGTTTTCGATCCCGGCGATCATCCCGAACCTCGGCGCCGGCTGGGTCTCGATCGAGCTCGGCACGCGCGGGCCGCTCCTTTCGGAATGCACCGCGTGTGCGGCCTCGAACATGGCGATCGGGGACGGGACGGACGCGATCCGGCTCGGCCGCGCCGACGTGATGCTCTGCGGCGGCACCGAGGCCGCCGTGACCCAGGTCGGGATCGCCGGCTTCGGCGCAATGCGCGCACTCTCGCGGCGCAACGACGATCCCGCGCGCGCCTCGCGGCCGTTCGACGCCGAGCGCGACGGCTTCGTGATGGGGGAGGCCGGCGCACTGGTCGTGCTCGAGGAGCTCGAGCACGCAAAGGCGCGGGGCGCGAAGATCTACGCGGAGGTGGCGGGCTACGGCCTCTCCTCGGACGCGAAGCACATCACCGACCCCGACCCGACTGGGCCGGTCGCCGCCTTCAAGATGGCTCTCGGCGAAGCCGGTGTCGGCACCGACGAGGTCGACTACATTAACGCGCACGCGACCTCGACCCCGATCGGCGACTCGTCCGAGACGCAGATGCTCAAGTACGCCCTCGGCGAGGAGAACGCCTACAAGACGCCGGTCTCCGGGACGAAGGGCGCGACGGGCCACTGCCTCGGGGCGGCCGGCGCGATCGAAGCGATCTTCACGATCCTCTCGATCCGCGACGGCAAGCTGCCGCCGACGATCAACTACGAGGTCGAGGATCCGACCTGCGATCTCGACTACGTGCCGAACGAAGCGCGCGACGCCGACGTGAAGGTGGCAGTGTCGAACAGCTTCGGCTTCGGCGGGCACAACGCCTGCGTCGTCTTCCGCCGCTTCGACGAGTAGCCACGGCGCGTATAGGCTCGCGTCATGGCTGCGGGCGGCGGCGAGCGATGGGCGACGTTCGACTGCTACGGGACGCTGGTCGACTGGAGCGCCGGCATCGGCCGGGAGCTCGAGCGGTTGTTCGGCGCCGCGCGCGCCGGAGAGCTCTTGCACACCTACCACGAGCTCGAGCCGCAGATCCAGCGGGAAGATCCCAGCCGGAGCTACCGCGAGGTGATGGCGACTGCCCTTGCTCGCCTCGGCGCCTCCGCAAACGAGCAGGATGCGCTTGGCCGTTCGCTGTCGAGCTGGGACGTGTTCGCGGAGGTGCCGGATGCGCTCGAGGAGGCCCGCTCGCATGGCTGGCAGCTGGCGGTCCTCTCGAACACCGACCGCGACTTCCTTGACGCGTCGCTGGCGCGGATCGGCGTCGACTTCGAGCTCTCCGTCGTCGCCTCCGAGATCGGCTCGTACAAGCCGGCGCGGGGTCATTGGGACGAGTTCTTCGCGCGCAGCGGGGCGGCGCCCGATCGCCATGTCCATGTCGCGGCGAGCCTCTTCCACGACATCGCGCCGGCGGCTGCCCTCGGCTTGCGCACCATCTGGGT
>DASYOZ010000085.1:0-2758 GCA_036007185.1 Gaiellaceae bacterium
GGTCGAGAGGCCGCAGGCGAAGACGCACGCACGGTCGAGCGGAGCTTCGGGAGAGATCTTCGCCAGCGCGATCTCCGGCATCACGGTGTACTCGGCGAACGTCGAGGTACCCATGAAGTGCCGGATCGGCTCCCCGCCGCGGGACAAACGCGTCGTCCCGTCGGGCAGAAAGCCTTGACTCTGCTGCTCGCGGATCGCCAGGCAGAGGTTGGTGCGCGGGTCCCGACAGTGCATGCACTCCCGGCACTGCGGCGAGAAGAGCGTCACAACGCGGTCGCCCGGCGTGAGCGAGCCGACACCCTCGCCGACCCGCTCGACGACACCCGCGCCCTCGTGTCCCAGGACCGTCGGCGCGTAGCCGGAGGGGTCCGCGCCCGACGCCGTGTACAGATCCGTGTGGCAGACACCGCAGGCGACGAGGCGTACCAGGACCTCGCCCGCCTTCGGCTCGGCGAGGTCGAGCTCCTGAAGCTCGAGGGGCCGACCGAACTCCTCGAGCACCGCGGCACGGATCTTCACTCCGGAATCAGTACCCGAGCTGGGACGCGTACGCGCGGCGGTAGATCTTCTTGAGCCGCTCGACGCGCGCGACGTAGTCCCGTGTCTCGCCGAACTGGATCCCCTCGTGCGCCTGCCGCCAACGGTCGACGTTGTCCTCGCCGGCGTTGTAGGCGGCAAGGGCAAGCCGCTCGTTGTTGCCGTACCTGTCGAGCAGGTGCCGGAGGTACCACGCTCCGTAGCGGACGTTGATGTCCGGGTCTGTGAGGTCGGAGACGCGGAAACGGCTGCCGCCGGTGTACAGCGCAATCCCCTTTGCCGTGGTCGGCGTCAGCTGCATGAGGCCGACGGCCCCGGCGCTAGAGCGGGCGTTCGGGTCGAACTTGCTCTCGGACTCGATCACCGCCGCCAGAAGCGCCGGATCGAGACGGTTCTCGCGGGCGTGCACGCGCACGATCGTCGCGTAGTTGAGCGGGTACCAGAGCCGCTCGTACCACGGCGGCTTCGTCCGCTGCAGGTAAAGGAACGCGCCGAGCACCGCGAAGACGACGACGGCCGCGACGAGCCAGCGTCTCAGACTGACAGTCGTAGCTCCTCCAGCACCCCGGCGACGAAGGCGTCGAGCTCCTCGAGCGAGCCGTCGTTGACGTAGCTGAAGTCCGCCCGCCGCACCTTCTCCTCTTCGGGCACGAGCCGGCCCTCCCTCTCGGCGAGGGCACCGCGCCGGGACTCCCTCACCTCGGGCGGCGCCGTCACGACGACCACGCGGTCGAACCGCTGCTCGCCCCCAGTCTCGAAGAGGAGCGGGATCTCCGCGACCGCGACGTCCGACGTCTGCGCCGGGAGCCAGTCGTCGACCGCCGCGCGGACCCGCGGATGGAGCTCTGCCTCGAGCCAGGCGAGCTCGGCCCGGTCGGCGAAGACGATCCGGCCAATCTCTGTCCGGTCGACCTCACCGTCGCGGAAGACGCGCTCACCCCAGCGCGCTCGCAGCGCGGCCTGCAGCCCCTCGTCTTCGCGGTAGAGGCGGTGGACGACGTCGTCACTCGAGATGACGGCCGCGCCGTGACGCCCGAACGCCCTGAGCGCCTCGCTCTTCCCGGCCGCGATGCCGCCCGTGAGCGCGACCGCGAGCGGTCGCTTCACTACTCCGTCGGCTCGGCCTCGTCGGAGGCATCGGGCTCGGCCTCGACCTCGACCTCTGCTTCGGGCTCGGCCTCGCCCTCGACCTCTGCTTCGGGCTCGGCCTCTGCCTCGGGGGCCGGCTCCTCAGCTTCCGCCTCGGCCTCGGGCTCTGCGACCGGCTCCTCGAGCTCCACCTCGGCGACCGGCTCCTCGACTTCGACCTCGACTTCGGCGACGGGCTCCTCGTCCGCCGCCTCTGGCTCGGGCTCAGCAGCGGGCTCGGCCTCGGCGACAGGAGCCTCGAGCGCCTCGGCGGCGGGAACCTCGTCGGCGAAGACCTCGTCGGACAACCCGAGCGCGGGCGGCTCCCCCTCCTCGCCGGGCTTGGGCTGCACGGGCATACCGTCCTCGACACGCTTGAGCGAGAGCGAGAGGCGCCGCCGGTCGGCGTCGACCTCGAGGATGCGGACGTTGACCTGGTCGCCCTGCGAAACGATCTCGCGCGGGTTCTCGACATGGTGCTGGGCAAGCTCGGAGATGTGGACTAGGCCCTCGACGCCCGGCAGGATCTCGACGAAGGCGCCGAATGTGACGACCTTCGTCACGGTGCCCTGCACGACGTCGCCCTCCTGGTAGCTCTCGAGCACTTGCTGCCACGGGTCGGTCTGCGTCTGCTTGAGGCCGAGCGAGATGCGCTGCCGCTCCCGGTCGATGTCGAGCACCTGCACCCTGACCGTCTGCCCGATCTCGAGCACCTCCGACGGGTGGTTGACGTGGCTCCACGAAAGCTCGGAGATGTGGATGAGGCCGTCCATGCCGTCGAGGTCGACGAAGGCGCCGAAGTCGACGATGTTGGAGATCGTCCCCTCGACGACGTCGCCGGGGTTGAGCCGGTCGAGGATCCGCTGCCGCTGCTCCTTGCGCTCCTCCTCGAGCACGGCGCGGCGCGAGAGGACGACGTTGTTGCGCGAGCGGTTGAGCTCGATGACCTTGCACTCGAGCTCCTGGCCGAGGAACTCGTCGAGGTCCTGCACGCGGCGGATGTCGACGAGCGACGCCGGCAGGAAGCCGCGCACGCCGAGGTCGAGGATGAGGCCGCCCTTGACGACCTCGATCACGCGGCCGGTGACCGGCT
>DASYOZ010000086.1:0-6074 GCA_036007185.1 Gaiellaceae bacterium
CGCCGATCCGCTCGCGCGTCTCGGTCAGCAGCCGCGCGGGATCCGGCGGCGGGTCGCTCTCGTCGGCGATCCAGCGCTCGAGCTGGGGCTCCGTCACCTCCGGGTGGAACTGGACGCCCCAGCACGCCTCGCCGAGCCGGAACGCCTGCAACGACGCCGCGCTGTGGGCCAGTGCGACCGCTCCTTCGGGCAGGTCGTGCGCGTAGTGGTGCCACAGGAGCCCGTCGAACCGCCGCGGTAGCGTCGAGAAGACGGCATCCGCGGTTCCGGCATCCGTCAGCTCGACCTCGTCCCAGCCGATCTCGGGCACCGCAAGCTGCCCGACCCACGCCCCGGCCGCCCGCGCGAGGAGCTCCGAACCGAGGCAGATGCCGAGCGTGGGCACCGGCCCCTCGAGCAGCGTGCGTAGCCAGTCCAGCTCGTCGTGGAACCACGGATACACGTCGTCCTGGTCGGGGTGCATGAAGCCGCCGAAGACGAAGACGGCGTCGTACCCGTCGAGCGGCCGCGGCGGCGGCGTTCCCCAGCCGAAGCTCCACTCGTCGAGCCCGTGGCCGGACTCCGCGACGAGGGGAGCGAACAGTTCTGCCCGCGCGTCCTCGCCGTGCACGAGCGCCAGGACGTCCACTACGTGCCCCCGCTCGCCGCGATCCGGTTCACGTCGAGGAGCCGTCGCAGCTGCCGGGCGTTCGTCGCTGCCTGCGCGACGCGCCCGAGCGGGTTCTCGGGATCCTCCGACGAGGCGTTGTTGTTGAAGAAGGCGAAGACCTGCTCGGCCTGCCCGGCGAGCTCCTGAAGCGGCTCGACCCACTCTCCGAGCTCATCGTCGGAGTAGAGGTAGTCGAAGCGCTCGGCCGCCGAGCCGCCGCGCTTGTTCCAGGTCGCGAGGTTGCGGCCGTGGAAGCGGACGTAGGCCGTGGGGGACGTCGTTGCCACGACGGTCGGAACGAGGTTCCGCGCCGTCTCCGAGCGCGGCGCGTCCACGACGACGTATCCGGCGCCGATCCGCTCGAGAAACGCGAGGCTCGCGGCGCGGTGCTCGTCGTCGAGCCACGAGCGGTGGCGGAACTCTACGAGCATCTGGTGCTCGCCGAGCTGCTCCCGCGCCCACTCGAGGTACTCGAGCGAGGCGTCCTTGTGCACGACGTATGGCGGCAGCTGGAAGAGGATGTCGCCGAGCTTGCCGGCGGCGTGGAGCGGCTCGAGCGCGGCGAGGAAGCGGCGGAAGACCTCGGCGCGGAGCTCGCGCGGGGGCCGGTCGACGCGGCCGCGTTCGTCGACGGGCATCTCGGCGCGGAGGTCTTCCGGCAGCACCTCCACCTTCACGGGATGCCGCGTCATGAGGCCGAAGGCCTTGATGTGCATCGTGAAGCCGTCCGGGGTCCGTTTGGCCCACCCCTGCACCATCGACTCGCTCGGCAGCCGGTAGAACGTCGAGTCGACCTCGACCGTGTCGAAGTGCTCGGCGTACCAGGCGAGACGCTCCTTGGCCGGCAGCTTCGGCGGATAGAACCACTTGGAGAGCGCCTCGTCCGCCCATGAGCAGGTGCCGATCCGAACCGTCGCCGCCATGCGGCGGACGCTAGCGCGAGACGGCGCGTGTGAGCAGGGACAGGGTGAGGGTGATGCGCTGGATCGTGATCTGCTCGGCAAGCGGTCCGGCTAGGCCAGGCAAAACGTAGACACCGTCGGCGGATTGTCTGCCGATAGTCACCACGACTCGCTTCCCCCGCGGGAGGAGGACGGCCTGATTGCTCAACGGGATCCGTACCACCCCTGCGAGCTTCGTGACGGGTGCTGCGCCGACGGTCACCGGCGTCGACTGCCCCTTCACCGCCACCGTTGCGATGAGCGTTCCGTATAGGTGCTGGCCGGAGTAGCGCACTGTGAGGTATCCGTCGCCGAAGGTCTCGAGCGGACCGCCCGTGAGGCGCGCCGTTCGCCTGGTGCTGCCTTTCGAGCCGAGCTTCTTCGTCCCGGGCAGGTTCACGCTGAGGTGCCGCGTGCCGGGCAGGGTCTTGAGGGAGCTCGTCGACCCGTCCCACGGGTCGTGTGCGAGCTTGATGCCCCCGCTGACCTTCGGCCCGCCCGCGAGGTACTCCTCGAACCAGCCCACGACCTCGCCGAGGTAGGTCAGCTGCTCCGCCGGCGGGTTCGTGGCGGGCGGATGGCCGAGATCGCCGAGGTAGAGCCGCTTCGGCCCGGCGAGGAGCCGGTAGGCCGCGAGCGCCTGGTCGATGTCGAACAGGAAGTCGTGCCGGCCCTGCAGCAGGAGCGTCGGGACCGTGAGCGAGTGCAGCTTCGCCCTCGACGATCTCGCCGCCAAGGCGGTCCTGGCCGCCTGGGTGACCGAGCCCGTGCTCAGGTCATCGCGCGCCTGCGCGAGCGCTGGATCCCATTGGCCCGGGATGAGCTGCTGGAGCTGGGAGACGAGCCCTCCCTTCGGAACGCCGGCGGGAGCCAGAGCAAGAGTGAGATCGGTCCACGTGATCGCCGGGACGATGGCCTTGAACGGGACGCCGGCGGCCGCCGCGTTCCAGACCTCGCCGCCCCCGAGCGAGAGGCCTAAGGCTCCGATCTCCGTGTCCGAGACGTCGCTCCGGGAGGCGAGCCAGTTGAAGAGGTCGCGCGCGTCCTGCACCTCCTTCGGCCCGTCGAGCCCGAACGTCCCGCCGGAGGCGCCGGTGCCGCGGGCGTCGCAGGCGAGCGACGCGAATCCGGTCGGTGCGAACGCGGCGTTCGCGATCGTCTCCATGCTCGCGTGGGTCTGGCCCAGGCCGTGGAAGAGCAGGAGCCCGGGCCAACCGCCGCTGGGCGGCGATCCGGTGGGGAGGACGAGCCCGCAGGCGAGCTTCGTGCCGTCCGAGGCCGTGATCGTCAGCTCCTGCGTCGCCGTGGTGGTCGCGCGCGACGCGGCAGAGGCTCCCGCGCAGACGAGGGCTGCAACGCACAAGGCTACGGCGACACAGGCCCGACGCACCAGTCGCACGCTAGCGCGCCTTTACGATGCGCGCCATGGACTCGCGTGCGGTCGGCGTGTTCGACTCTGGCGTGGGAGGGCTGACCGTCCTCCACGAGTGTCTCGTGACGATGCCGAACGAGGACTTCGTCTACCTGGGCGACCATGCGCGCCTGCCGTATGGGCCGCGGCCGCTCGAGGAGATCCGCCGCTTCGCGCGTGAGATCGGCGCCTACCTCGAGCAGCAGGACGTGAAGCTCATCCTCGTCGCGTGCAACGCGGCGACGTCGGCCGCGCTGCCGCAGCTGCAGGAGGAGCTGACCGTGCCGGTCGTCGGCGTCATCACGCCCGAGGCGCACGCCGCCGTGCAGGCGACCCGGAACCGGCGCGTCGGCCTCCTCGCCACCGCCGCGACCGTGGACGGCGGGCGCTACGCCGAGCTCGTGCACGCGCTCGATGCCGGCATCTCGTTCCATCCCGTCGCCTGTCCCGGGCTCGTGCCGCTGGTCGAAGGTGACGACCCCTACGGCGAGGAGACGGAGCGGGCCGTGCGCGAGTACGCCGCGCCGCTGCAGGCGGAGGGAGTCGACACCGTGATCCTCGGCTGCACGCATTACCCGCTCATCCGCAAGATCTTCGAGCGAGTCTTCGGCCGCGACGTGACCCTCGTCTTCTCGGCGGAGGAGACGGCCCGCGAGGTGGCGGAGACGCTGGCCCGCAAGAGCGTCGAGAACGAGCGCGGCCGCGAGGGCGCCTACCGCTTCCTCACGACGGGCGACCCCGCCGCGTTCCGCGAGCTCGGGCGGCGCTTCCTCCAGCTTCCTGTGCGCGACGTCGAGCACGTGACCGTGGCGACGCTGGAGGCGGCAGCGTGAGAGAAGGCGGACGCAAGCCGGACCAGCTCCGCGCGATCTCCTTCGAGCCGGACTACCTCGAGAACCCGCACGGCTCGGTCGTCATCACCCAGGGGCGGACGAAGGTGCTGTGCACGGCGATGGTCGAGGAGGAGGTGCCGCGCTGGATGCGCAACCAGGGGCGCGGCTGGATCACCGCGGAGTACTCGCTCCTGCCCGCCTCGACCGGGGAGCGCGTCCAGCGAGAGGCGGCGCGGGGGAAGCAGCAGGGACGGACGGTCGAGATCCAGCGGCTGATCGGGCGGGCCGTCCGCGCGGTCGTCGACTTCGAGGCGCTGGGCGAGCGGACGCTCTGGCTCGACTGCGACGTCCTCCAGGCGGACGGGGGCACGCGCTGCGCGGCGATCTGCGGCGCGTACGTCGCCGCGATGCGCGCGCTCGCGCGCTTCGGTCTCTCGCGTGCCTTCCGCGATTCCGTCGCGGCCGTCTCCGTCGGCGTCGTCGACGCCGTGCCGCTGCTGGACCTCGACTACGCAGAGGACTCGAGCGCCGACACCGACATGAACGTCGTACTGACCGGCGACGGGCGTCTCGTCGAGGTGCAGGCGACCGCCGAGCGCGACCCGTTCGCGCGGGAGACGCTCGACGAGCTGCTCGACCTGGCCACGGCGGGGATCGGCGAGATCGCGGCACTCCAGGCGGAGGCGGTCGCGCGTGAGCTCCCGTAGCGCCGTCCTCTGCTCGCGCAACGCGCACAAGGTACGCGAGCTCGAGAGGCTCCTCCCGGGCTGGACGCTCGAGCTGCTCGACCGCGACGACTATCCGCCCGAGACCGGCGCGACGCACTACGACAACGCCGCGCTGAAGGCCCGCTTCGGCCGCGCGGTCAGGGGCGGCGGTTCCTGGGCGCTGGCGGAGGACTCGGGCCTGGAGGTGGAGGCACTCGGCGGCCGCCCGGGTGTCCTGTCGGCGCGGTACGCGCCGGAAGGGGCGCCGGCCGTCGCGAAGCTCCTCGACGAGCTCGCAGGCCACGAGGATCGCGGCGCGCGCTACCTCTCGGAGCTCGTTCTCCTTGCACCCGACGGCGAGGAGCTCCGCGGCACGGGCACGCTCGAGGGGCAGATCGCGGCAGAGGCGCGCGGAAGCGAGGGCTTCGGCTACGACCCGGTCTTCGTCCCGGACGGCGAGGAGCGGACGGTGGCCGAGCTGGGCAACGAGTGGAAGGCGGCCAACTCTCACCGTGCCCGCGCCGCGCGCGCGCTGCTCACGGCGCTCGCCTAGGCGAACGCCCTCCTTCTACGCCGGACGGGGCTCCTCAGGTCCGGCCGACGCCAGCGCCTGCTTCTCGCGATGTCGCTCGCGCCACCACCAGTTGAGCTCGCCGCCGAAGATCATCACGTTCGCCATCACATAGAGCCAGATCAGCAGGATCGCAGGCCCGCCGAGCGTCCGCAGCGTCACGTTGACGTCCGCGAAGCGGACGAAGACCGGCAGCGCCTGGAACGAGGCCTCCAGCACGAGCGCGCCGAGGATCGCGCCCGGCAGTGCTTCCCCGAGCTGGATTTGCGTGTTGGGCAGCCAGCGGTAGACGGCGAGGAGGAAGACGAACACGCCGACGAGCGAGGCGCCGATCGAGACGCCGTAGGCGAGCGCGGAGCTGTCCGCGAACGCCCCAAGGTGGTGCTTCAGCACGGTGACCCCGAGCCCGCCGACGACGAGGCTCGCGAACAGCGTCACGAGCACGCTCGACATCAGCGCGGCGGCGAGCACCTTCCCGTGCAGGAAGCGCCGGTTTGGCAGCCCGTAGACGATGTTGAGCGCGGACTCGAGCGCACTGAAGAACGACAGCGACGACCAGAGCAGGCCGACGCCGCCGATGATCCCGAGCGCGGCGGCGTTGTCCTGCACTCGGTGGACGAGCTTGATGATGCTGTCGAGCGACGTTCCGGGGAACGCGTGCTTGAGCTCGCGGACGAAGAAATCCGACGCCTCGGCACGGTGTGTGAGACCGAAGAGCGAGAGGGCGAGGAACACGAGCGGCACGAAAGAGAGCAGCGCGAAGTACGCGACCATCGCCGCGAGGTGGGTGCCGCGGTCGGCGAAGAACTTGTGCACGAGGTGACGCCGTCGGACCTGCACGAGGAAGAGTCTGCACCTTGATACCGTCAGCAGCCGTGGACGCGGCGCGCGCGCTCGCCGATCTCGTCGAGATCTCGCCGCAGATCGAGGCGGCCGTCGTCGTTGCCGCGAACGGCGAGCCG
>DASYOZ010000087.1:0-2566 GCA_036007185.1 Gaiellaceae bacterium
TCGCCGCCGCCGACCTTCAACTTCGACGAGATCCCGCAGGTCGTCGGCTCGCCGTACGAGTACGGCGTCCCCGGCGCGCAGCACGCCATCCTCGCTCCGTCCAAGGCCCGCGAGATGGAGGAGGTCCAGGTATGACGCACCTGCTCGTCGTGGCGAACGAGACGGTCGACGCGAAGACGCTGCGCGAGGCCCTGCGCGCCCGCGGCGACGATCTCCACGTCACTGTCGTCTCGCCGGTGAACGAGCCGCAGCGGGGCTACGTCGTCTACACCGACACCCGTCGCGCGTCGGCGCGCCGGCGTCTCGAGCGGGCGCTCGGCCACCTGCGCGAGGCCGGCATTGCCGCCGACGGCTACGTCGTCGAAGCGGATCCGGCGGCCGCGGTTCGCGACGCGCTCGCTCAGCTCGAGCCGCCGGTCGACGAGATCCTCGTCTCGACGCACCCGGAGGAGAAGTCCGGCTGGCTTCGCCGCAACGTCGTGGACCGGATCCGCGCCTCGGCCGGCTCGGTTCCCGTCGAGCACCTCGTCTCGGGCGGAGACGGCCCGAGCGAGAAGAACGTCCTTGTGATCGCGAACGAGACGGTGCTTGGCGAGCCGCTCCTGGCGAAGATTCGCGAGCGCGCGGCGGAGAGCCCGGCGAGCTTCCTCATCGTCTCGCCGCAGAGCGACCCGACGGCCGGCGACCATCCCGAGGCCGACCGGCGGCTGAAGCGCGCGCTCTCCCAGCTGCGCGGAGAGGGGATCGACGTCCACGGCCAGGTGTCCCACCCGGATCCGTTCAGCGCGGCGATGGAGGCCGTGCACGACGAGCGCGTCGACGAGATCGTCGTCTCGACCTTCGAGCCGCTCAGCTCCGGCTGGCTGCGCAAGGACGTCGTCGAGCGGCTGCGCAAGGAGACGCGCCTGCCGGTCGAGCACGTCGTCGTCGCGAAGGCCGAGGCGGAGGTCACGGCGTGACCACCTACTCGCATACCGAGCACGAGCATCACGGGCCGCCGGCGCCGCACTACAGCTCGCGGATCAAGCCGGAGACCCTCGGCATGTACCTCTTCATCGCGTCCGAGATCATGCTCTTCGGCTCGTTCTTCACGGCCTACTTCTTCGTCCGGATCGTGAACGGGGTCCCGTGGCCGACGCCGCCCTACCAGCTGCCCGTCTTCGTTGCGACGATCAACACGTTCATCCTCATGACCTCGAGCGCGTCGATGCACTGGGCGACGACGTCGATCAAGCGCGGCAACGTCTGGGGGATGCGGGCGGGCCTGCTGCTCACGTTCCTCATGGGACTCGCCTTCTTGACGTCGCAGCTCTTCGAGTACATGCGGGCCGGCTTCAACCTGTCGGACGGCGCCTTCCCCACGATCTTCTTCTCCCTCACGGGCCTGCACGGCTTCCACGTGTTCGTCGGCCTCACGATCCTGGCCATCATGACGACCCGCGCCTTCCGCGGGCACTTCTCCGCCGAGCACCATCACGGGGTCGAGATCGGGGGGATCTACTGGCACTTCGTCGACGTGATGTGGATCGTCGTCTTCACGACGGTCTACATCCTCTGATTTCTGGGTAGGAGCGGCTCGTGCGCAACCCGCTCCGGAGCGAGGCCGAGGCCTTCCGCTTCCTGATCATCGTCATCGTCGGGGCGGCGGTGATCGTCGTCGCTTCCGTCATCAACACGTGGCTCGGGGTCGCCATGGCGGTCGTCGCCTTCGCGGCGCTCGGGTGGTGGCTGGTGAAGGAGCCGGTGCCCGGCGCCCATGACTCCGCGCCCGTGCTCGCCTCGGGGACGCCGCCCGGCATGCGGCGGGTGCTGGTTGTCGCTCCCCCCGGAACCGACAGCGTCGCCGTGCCGGACGGCGCCGAGGTGCTGGTCGTCGTGCCGGCGCTCTCGGCGACGATGGAAGCGCTGACGGGAGCGGTGGACGATCGCCGCGCCGACGCGGAGACGACTGCGGCGGCACTCGAGGCGCGATTGCCCGGGATACGGGCGGAAGTCGGCGCAGACGATCCCGCGCTCGCGGTCGAGGACGCGCTGCGCGTCTTCGGCGCGGACGAGGTGATCGTGGTGGGCGACGGGGGGATGGTGGACGCGATCCGGGCGCGGGTCGCGATCCCCGTCAGCCGCGCCTAGGAGGTCCGCCGCGCTACTTCTTGCCCGCGGAGGAGGACACGTACTTCGCGACCGCCTGGATCTGCGCGGTGCTGAGCTTCCCCTTGAACGCCGGCATGATCTGGCCGCCGTTCGTCACCTGCTTGACAACGATCGCCATGGCCGGCGTGAGCTGGTCGAGGTTGGGACCGACGTTTCCAGTTGCGCCCGCCGCGGCGAGCGTGTGGCACCCGGCGCACTCGTCCTTGAAGATCGCCACTCCGTTCGTGCCGAGGCTCGCCGGCGTCACGCCGACCCCGCTGGTGCCGGCGACCGAGGCGACGTAGGCGGCGACGTCGATTGCATCCTGGCCCGTCACGAGGTGCGCCGGCATCGGGGTCTGGACGGTGAACTTGTTGTTCGTCGTGTACGTCGCGATCTCGCCGGAGCCGAGCCGGATCTGGTCGAGGACGACGTT
>DASYOZ010000088.1:0-8591 GCA_036007185.1 Gaiellaceae bacterium
CGTCGAGAGCGAGCCGTCGATGAGGCCGACCATCGCCGGCTGGACGCGCTGAAGGAGAAAGGCATGCTCATCCGACATTCGTTAGAGTATAACAAATATTGTGCAAATCAATAGAGCATAAGGCACACCTGACAAACCGAGTCAGGATGCCCTGACGTGCGGCTCATCCTGACGCTCGAGTACGACGGCACACCGTTCCACGGATGGGCGGCGCAGCCCGGGCTGCCGACCGTTGAGTCGGCTCTGTGGGACGCGCTCGCCGAGACCTTCTCCTCGGTGGAGAACGTCGCGGTCGCAGGCCGCACCGACACCGGCGTCCACGCGCTCGGCCAGGTCGTCTCCGTCGACGTCACCGGCGGGCCGCCGCCGGAACGTGCCGCCGCGGCGCTCAACCCGCGCCTCCCGGACGAGATCACCGTTCTGTCGGCTGTGCTTGCGCCCGACGGCTTCCACGCTCGTCATTCCGCGCGCTCGCGGACCTACCGCTACCGGCTCTTCACCCGATCGGCGCCGTCGCCGTTCGAGACACGCCGGAGCTGGTGGCTGCCACGACCGCTCGACGAGGCCACGCTCGCCGGAGCGGCCGCGGCGCTGGCCGGCGAGCACGACTTCCGCGCGTTCACGCCGACGCAGACGGAGCAGGTGGCCTTCGTCCGCGTCGTCGAGCGGGCGGAGTGGGTCAGGAACGGCGACCACCTGGACTTCGAGATCACCGCTCACAGCTACCTGCGCCACATGGTGCGCAGCCTCGTCGGCACGATGATCGAGGCGCCGGGCGCGATCCCAGAGTTGCTCGACGGCAGCGCTCGCTCCGAGGCGGGAGCCACAGCACCGCCGTGGGGCCTGTATCTCGTCTCAGTCGCGTATTAGGAAGGTCGCGATCTCGCCGGGCGCGAGCTCGAGGCCGTCCTCGACGTTGTCCTCCTCGTCGAGCCGGATGCGCCGAGCCGGGAGGCTGAGGGTCAGGGTCTCCGGCTGCGGGTTCGGGTTGAACACGCGCAGGACCAGGCCGGTGCCGTCCTCGGCTTCCTTGAGGCTGGAGAAGACGACGCCGCCGGCGAGCTCGAGCGGCGGCTCGAACGGGTCGCCGCGAAGAAAGTCGGTGCGGTAGTCCTGGCTCGTCCGGACGAGCGCGGCGTTCGAGAGCCGGTCGCCGTCGAAGCGGAGTGCGTACTCGAGAACGTGCCGGCCGCTGCACTGGCCGTCCGGAGTGGCGATGTCCGGGCCGGCTGCAAAGGGACGCGTCGCCAGGCCCGGCGGCCTCGAGATCGTGCCGACGCAGCGCAGCAGCGTCAGCCGCAGCCCGTCCGGGGACGGCTCGTATTCCGGCAGCCCTCGCGTCAACAGGACGAGTTGGCCGAGCGCGACGGCGCCGAGTGTGTGTGCCGTGGGCACGGGAGGCTCGGCCCAGTCCGCACGCGGGGACGGCGGCACGAGCGGGCGCGTGACGACCGCAAACTGGCTCTCGGCTCGCACCTCGTTCGCGCCCTGGTCGGAACGGACGAGCACGCGCAGCCGGTGGTCCTCGCCCTCGTTCTCGACGACGCTCGTCAGCTCGACTCGGTCGAGCCCGGGGACGACCCGCACAGTCGTCTCGATGCGGATCCCCGGCAGCTCGTGCTCAAGCACGAGCACATTGCCGTGGTGCCGCGAGCCGACCAGATGAGCTGACGTGCTCGTGCCCGAGGGGCAAAACGTGTAGAGGTCGCCGATGTCCGGCTCGTCCTCGAAACAGAGCAACTCGGCCACCGCCTCGAGCTCGAACGTCGCCCTTTGCTCGACGAGCGGCTCGGGCCGGCGTCCGCACAAGCCGTCCAGCTCGTACAGCTGTCCGTCGACGACGCGCCGACGCCGGAACGGGAGCGTGTTCACGAGTGCACCGCCGACCCCGAGCGCCTCTCGTTCGACGAGGTCGAGCGTCCGGTCGAGCTGCTCGTACCGGACGAGCATGTCGCGGTGCACCTCGTCGCACGAGCAGCCGCAGATCGAGTCGTGCGGGTGGTTGCGGAGCAGATCGCGCCACGCGAGCCGGAGGTCAGCCGCGGGATACGGCCCGTCCTCGCGCAGCGTCCGCAGCGCGGCGGCGGTCTCGATCGAGAGCAGCCGCCGCTCGGCGCGCTCGTTCGCCTGCTTGAGGTAGATCCGCGCCGAATTGACGCCGCGCAGGACGTTCTGGAGCCGGCTGCCGACGAGCTCGCCCGCGTGCTCGGGTAGCGATGTCTTGTCCGGCGCGTATTCGTCGTAGCGGCCGATCCGGAACGCCGCGTCGAACGTCCCCTCGAGCCCGGTGAGGATCTCCGGTAGCTCCGGCTCGATCGGCAGGTGGTCGGAGCCGTTCGCGAGCAGGATCTCGTCCCCGCCGGCGCGGCGCACGAGCTCGCCGAACCGCTCGACGATCGCGCGAACCCGCTGCTCGGCGTCGTCGTACCAGGTCAGGCGCGCGAAGTTGTCGTAGTGCGGCAGCATCTGGCAGGCGACGACCTCCTGCGGCCCCGCACGCCAGCGGAAGACGACCCCTACATCGTCGATCTCGTCGCCCAGCCCCCGCGAGAAGAGAAACGTCCGGATGCCGAAGCCGGCGAGGATCTGCGGCAGCTGTGCCGGGTGGCCGAAGCTGTCGGGGATGTACCCGGCGCCGCTCGGCTCGACCCCGAAGCGGCGGCAGACGCGTCGTCCGAGCAGGAGGTTGCGGACGAGCGACTCGCCGCCCACGAGGATCTCGTCGGGAAGGACGTAGGACGGGCCGACCTCGAGGCGTCCTGCCGCGAGCAGCGCCCGCAGCCGTGTCTCGTTCTCCGGTCGTGCCTCGAGGTAGTCCTCGAGGACGATTGCCTGCCCGTCGAGCGTGAACGACGTGAAGGACGCGCCGCGTTCGAGCGTGTCCAGGACGCCGTCGACGACCGCGCCGAGCTTCAGCCGGAACTGCTCGAAAGGCAGGTACCACTCGCGATCCCAGTGCGTGTGGGGCACCACGAGGAAACGAAAATCGGACACCTCGGCCACGGGGCCGGAGCCTACTGACCCCGCCGATACGATCGCCGCATGCGCTTCGAGACCGTCCTCTTCGACCTCGACGGCACCGTCGTCGACTCGGGCGCGATCATCCTCGCCTCGATGCGGCACGCGACGCGCGAGGTGCTCGGCCGCGACTACTCCGACGAGGAGTTGCTGCAGGCGGTCGGCGGCCCCGGCCTCGAGGCGCAGATGTCGGCGCTCGCGCCGGACCACGTCGACCGGCTCGTCGACGTCTACCGGGCGCACAACGAGCCGCTCCACGATGGGCTCGAGGCATGCGCTGGGATGGAGAACGTCCTTGTGCGGCTGCGGGAGCAGGGGCGGCGTCTCGGCGTCGTGACGGCGAAGCGCCGGGCGACCGTCGAGCTCGCGTTCGCGCGCGTGCCGCTCGGCCACCTCTTCGAGACGATCGTCGGTGGAGACGAGACGGAGCGGCACAAGCCCGACCCGGCGCCGCTCCTGCTCGGTGCCGAGCGGCTCGGAGCCGAGCCTGCGGAGACGGCCTACGTCGGCGATTCGCCGTTCGACGTCCGGGCGGCGAAGGCGGCCGGCATGTTCGCCGTCGCGGTGACCTGGGGCCGGATCCACGACCGCGCGCGGCTCGAGGCCGAGCAACCGGACGCGATCGTCGACACCCCGGAGGAGCTCCTTGGCGTCCTCTAAGACGGCAACTGTGGCGGCGCGCGCCGCGGAGCTGCGGGACATCCTCAACCGCGCGCTCATCGCGTACCACGTCGAGGACGAGCCGATCATGGAGGACGCGGCCTACGACGTCCTCTTCGACGAGCTCCTCGAGCTCGAGGCCGAGCATCCCGAGCTCGTCGCGCCCGACTCGCCGACCCGGCGCGTCGGCGGCCTGTCGGACAAGTTCGAGAAGGTCCAGCACCTGGAGCCGATGGGCTCGCTCGAGAAGGTGACCACCGAGGGGGGCCTGCGGAAGTGGGACGACGACGTCCGCAAGCGCCTACGCACCGGTGAGCCGGTTGCATACGTCCTCGAGCCGAAGATCGACGGGCTCGCCGTCAATCTGACCTACGAGAACGGCGTGCTCGCGCGCGGGGCGACCCGGGGGGACGGAGTCCAGGGGGAAGACGTCTCACGGAATCTGCGCACGATCAAGGCAATCCCGCTGCGCCTCGAGGGCGACGCGCCGGCCGTGATCGAGGTTCGCGGCGAGGTGTACCTGCCGCTCTCCGGCTTCCGGGAGCTGAATGAGCGTCTCGCCGGAACGAATCAGAAGCTCGCGCCGAACCCACGCAACGCGGCGGCGGGAAGCCTCCGCCAGAAGAACTCCGCGATCACCGCCGACCGCCCGCTCTCGATCTGGGTCTATGGAGCCGGGTATCGCGAAGGCGTCGAGTTCGAGACGCAGTTCGAGATGCTCGAGTGGCTGCGCGAGCACGGCTTGCGCACCAATCCGTACGCCGAGCGGCTCGAATCGATCGAAGACGTCGCCGCCGCCTGCGTCGAGTGGGAGAAACGGCGGCTGGAGCTCGACTACGAGATCGACGGCGTCGTGGTCAAGGTCGACTCCCTCGACCAGCAGCGCCGGCTCGGTGCTCTGCACTCCCGCCCGCGTTGGGCGCGCGCCTACAAGTGGGCGCCGATGACCGCGGTGACCCGGCTGCTCGAGATCCGCGTCCGCGTGGGTCGCACGGGTGCGCTCAACCCCTGGGCGATCATGGAGCCGGTCCAGGTCGGGGGCGTCACCGTGACCCGCTCGACGTTGCACAACGAGGAGGACATCAACCGCAAGCAGATCCGCGAGGGCGACGACGTGATCGTCCAGCGCGCGGGCGACGTCATCCCGCAGATCGTCGGTCCCGCGGGGCCGCATCGCCGGGGAACGAAGGAGTTCCGGATGCCGACGCACTGTCCGCTCTGCGGCTTCGAGGTGGTGAAGCCGGAGGGCGAGGCGATGCACCGCTGCCCGAACCGCGCCTGCCCGTCACGCGGCCTCGAGACGCTGATCAACTGGACGGGCGTCGCGGACATCGAAGGCGTCGGCGAGCAGACGGTCCGCATCTTGTGGGAGAAAGGCCTCGTCCGTTCGCTGCCTGGTCTCTACCGCCTGACGAAGGAGCAGCTGGTGGAGCTCGACGGGTTCGCGGAGATCTCCGCGAACGCGGCGATCGAGTCGATCCGGCGCTCCAAGCAGGTGCCGTTCTCGCGTGTCCTCCTCGGCCTGAACATCCCCGGGATCGGTTGGGTACTCGCGCGTAACCTCGCGAGCCATTTCGACAACGTCGACCGGCTGATCGCGGCGACCCCTGAGGAGGTCGCCGAGGTCGAGGGCTTCGGTCCGGACCGCGCCGAGGACGTGGTCGAATGGTTCGCGGACGAGCAGAACCGCGCACTCGTCCAGGAGCTCCGTGACCTAGACCTTTGCTTCGAGCTCAGCGCTGAGGAGCGGCCGCGCGAGGGGCCGCTGACGGGCAGCATCTACGTCATCACCGGCACGCTAGAGCGCTTCTCCCGAGACGCCGCCAAGGCGCGACTCGAGGCGCTCGGGGCGAAGGTGACCGACTCCGTCTCGGCGAAGACGACGGGACTGGTCGTCGGGGAGGAGCCGGGAGCGTCGAAGCTGACGAAGGCCCAGAAGGCCGAGGTGCCGATCCTGTCCGAGGGCGACCTCGTTGCGTTGCTCGGCGAGCGCTAGGAGGCCGCCCGCGCGAGTACTTGCGCGAAACGGTTCTGTGACTGTTCCGCGTTGCGCGTGCGGACCGGGCGGCCGTTCTCGAGGATGGAGAAGACGTAGCGGTCGCCGACGAAGCCCGAAAGCGCTGAGGAGTTGTCGGTCGTGCCCGTCTTGGCGCGCACGAAGCCGTGCGCGGGGCCGCTGCGCATGCGGTGCTTGAGCGTGCCCGTCACGCCGGCGACCGGCAGAGCGGGGACGACGTACGGTTGCAGATCGGGGTCCAGCCACATTGTCCGCAGGAGCGTCGCCATGGCTTGCGGCGTCCAGCGGTCGATGAGCGAGAGGCCGGAGCCGTCGACCATGCGGACGCCGGCGAGCGGCACGCCGGCCGCGCTGAGCAGCCGGCGGGTCTCCGCAAGCCCGGACGCCGCCGAGCCGCCGGTGCCCTGGACGGCGCCGATCTCCTTCAGCAGCATCTCCGCATAGAAGTTGTCGCTGTAGACGTCCATGTGACGCACGAGCGCGTCGACGGGCGGCGACTCGACATCAGCGAGAGGCACCGCCCCGGCCGAAGCCGTGCCGACCCCGGCCGCACCGCCGACGGTGACCCCGGCGCGGCGCAGGTCGAGCCGGAAGAGCTGAGCCGCCCAGAGCGCCGGATGGCCCGTCTCGTAGCGTCCAGTCCACCCGCGGTCGACGATCAGCGCCGAAAGGGCCGGCGACTCGTGGAGGTAGAACTGCGCCTTCCAGCCGAGCCCGGTGCGGCGCGCATCGAACCAGCTCTCGTCCCCGAGGATCCGACCGGTCACGTGCCGGATACCGGCCGCGGCGACCTGGCGCGCGAGCGAGCCGACCTTGGCGGCCGACAGCGCCGGATCGCCGTATCCCTTGAGCACGAGGTTCCCCTGCCACGTCGCTCCGGCCTGTTTTCCGTCACCGAGCACGTCCGTCTCGATGTGGAAGGACGGCCCGAGCGCCATCAGCGCCCCGTACGTCGTCGCGAGCTTCTCGTTCGACGCGGGCCGGAGTGGCAGGTGCCCGTGGGCCGCGAAGAGCGTCCGGCCGGTGCTGAGGTCGAGAACGATCGCGCCCGTTTGCGCAGGGCTTACGAGCCGGACGCGCAGAGCCCGCCCCAGCGCCTGCTGGAACGCGTCGCGCGACCCGGCCTGCGCGGCGGGCACGAGGAAGAAGGCGACGATTGCCACCGCCGCGGCGACGATACGGAGACGCACGGTCTTTCCATTGTTCAAGCGAGCCTGCAAACGTCAAGCCGGATGGGTCGATCAGCCTTCGAAGATGGGCCGTAAGGCCCATTCCCGTGGACGCTTCGCCGTCCGATAATCGTTGGCTCATGCCGCTGCGGGACGAGATCGCGGATTTGCTCAGGCTGCCCGAGAACGGGGACGGCGCGCCAAGCGTCGCCGTGATCGAGTCCACGCTCACCGACGGTTACGCCGCGGCGCTCGCGCTCGAGGCCGAGCGGCTGCGGATCGAACGGCGGCTCGGCGCCATCGCGCGGGACGCCGGCGAGGTGTCGGCACATTGTGTCGCTGCCGAGCTCGCCGCGCTTTCCGAGCGCCTCGAGACGGCCGACGGGGAACTCACACGGCTCCGCTCGCTCCTCCGGTCGCTCCAGGACCGCGCCCGGGTCGTCCGTCGCTCCGCCGTCTAGACGATTCCGCTGCGGACGGCGTAGACGGCCGCCTGAATGCGGTTGTCGATCTGGAGCTTCATCAGGATGTTGGAGATGTGGTTCTTGACGGTCTTCGGGCTGATGTGGAGCTCGGCTGCGATGACTGCGTTGTCCTTGCCGCTCGCGATCAGCTTCAGCACCTCGATCTCCCGCTCCGAGAGCTCCGCGCGGATCATCTCCTCGATCTCGGGCTGCGCGCTCGTCGCGCGGATCCGCTGCAGCACCTTCGCCGCGATGTGGGGGGAGATGAGCGCTTCGCCCCGTGCGGCCGCCTGGATCCCGGTGACGAGTTCCTGGATCGAGGCGTCCTTGAGGAGGTAGCCGCACGCGCCGGCCAGGATCGCGTCGGTGACGTCACTGTCCTCGTCGGAGATCGTGAGCATCACGACCCGAGTGAGCGGCGAGACCTCCGCGATGTGGCGGGTCGCCTCGACTCCGCCCATCGCCGGCATGTTGAGGTCCATGACGACGACGTCGGGTGTGAGCTCGCGAACGTGCGCAACGGCCTCGCCGCCGGTAGCGGCCTCGCCGACGATCGCGAGGCCCTGCTCCTCGAGCAGGTTCCGCAATCCGGTACGGAAGAGGTCGTGGTCGTCGACGAGGAGGACACGAAGCGCCTCCACCTGCCGTTCCTCGGCCGTCTCCACGAGCTCCGTCACCCCGAATCCCCCCTCGCGGCGCTCAGTCTAGTCGAGAAGCGGGCGAAGAGCTCCGCTCGTCGCCCGGTGTTGAAGGAACTGCGCCAACGGGAGGGCGTGGTCTCCGCGCTTCCGTCGCGATGAGGGCTGCAAGCCGCTCGAACCTGAACCAGGTGAAGGGCCGGAGGCTAGGACATCCGCTTTAGCGGGGGCTTAGCCGCAGGCCGAACTGCGCTCGCGCCGGCCTCCGCCGCGCGCGAGCGCACCGGGTAGCCAGATCGTCCAGAGCATCGAAAGCCAGAGCAGCACGGAGCCAGCCGGAGACCGCGCTCTCCGGTTGGCGGAGTTCCTTATCCCAGCGAGCGAAGCGCCAGCTTCGCGAGCTCTCAGTAAGTCGTGATGGTGACGGTGCGGCGACCCCAGGCTGCGCATTCGGCATACGTCGGGAACCAGAGGTCGATCACCTCCCCCTTGATGCCGCTGCCGACGTCCGCTGCGACGCCGTTGCCGTAGCCGGGGATGCGCATCCGGCTGCCGAGTGGGATGACGGAAGGATCGACCGCGACGACACCCCGGCCCACCGGCATCCCGGTTGCCGTGCTGCCAG
>DASYOZ010000089.1:0-1592 GCA_036007185.1 Gaiellaceae bacterium
GGTCTACGCGCACATCGAGTCGAAGGCCGACCTGCTCTGGGAGGTCGCCCGCGAGGGCGCGGCCGCCTTTCACGCCGCTCTCGACTCGGTGCCCGAGGAAGGGCCGGTCGTCGAGCGGATCCGGGCTGCGCTCCGCGCGCATCTCCGCGTCGTCTCCGAGCAGCTCGACATCGCGACGGTGTTCGTGCGGGAGTGGCGCTACCTCGAGGGGGAGCGGCGGGAGAAGTTCGTCGCCGAGCGGCGCCGATACGAGGAGCGCTTTCGCGCGCTCTTCGGCGAGGGTCGCGAGCGGGGCGAGCTCCGCACCGACCTCGACGACGCAGCCGCCGCTCTCGTCGCCCTCTCGGCCGTCAACTGGGCGTACACGTGGTTGAGACCGGGGGGCGAGACGGACGAGCTGGCCGACCGCTTCACGGCGCTCCTGCTCGACGGCATGCGCGGCTACGCCAGCCGGTGACGTGCGCGTAGTACTCGTCGTCAATCCGTTCGCGACGCGGGTGAGCGAGGAGCGACTCGCGGACGTGCGCGCAGAGCTCGAGCGAGTCGCCGACCTCGACGTCGTGCTGACCGAGCGCCCGGGACATGCGGCGGAGCTCGTGACCGGTGCCTGCCGCGGCGGCGCCGAGGCGGTCGTCGTCTTTTCCGGAGACGGCGGCTTCAACGAGGCGTTGAACGGCCTCGAGTCGGACGTCCCGATCGGCTTCCTGCCCGGCGGCGGGACGAGCGTGCTGCCGCGCGCGCTGGGGCTGCCCCGGGATCCGGTTGCCGCGGCTCAGCACCTGGCGGCAGCCCTGGCCGCCGGACGCACCCGCCGGATCTCGCTCGGCCGCGTCAACGGCCGGCGGTTCTCTTTCGCTGCGGGCATCGGCTTGCCGGCGGAGGTCGTGCGGCGAGTGGATGCGCTCGGGCGGCGCGACGACGGCAGGCGCCCCGGCGATCTCGCGTTCGTCGCTTCGGTCGGGCGCGCGCTCGCGGCACGGCGCGGCCGGTTGGAGCCTCAGCTCGAGGTCGCCGGCTTCGGCCGGGCAGCAGCTGTTTTCGTCGCGAACGGGCGACCCTATACATACGCGAACAGGCTGGCGTTACCGATGGCGCGGGAGGCGGAGTTCGAGCTCGGACTCGACTTAGTCGCGCCGGTCTCGTTGGCTCCGGTGTCCGTGCCGGTCACGGTCGCGCGCGTTCTCAGCGGCCGTGTCGGCGGCGAAGGTTTTCTCCGTGGGCACGATCTCGACCGGATCGAGGTCTCATGCGACTTCCCGCTCCCACTCCTCGCCGACGGCGAGGATCTCGGCGACGTCGAGCAAGTGGTTTTCGAGGCAGAGCGCGGCGCCGTCTCGATACTCGTGTAGGAATCCCTTCCGAAAGCAGGGTTTTTCCCGCACAATCCCGGGGGTGGCGACGGTGGATGCCGGGTCGGTGTCGGCGAGGGTAGGCGAACTCGTCCCCTTCGTTCCGCGGCTGACGCTCGAATGGCTCAAGAAGAGCCCCGAGCTGCGTTGGCTGGAGGTCGAGGGCACGTTGGCGTTCATCGACATCTCCGGCTTCACGGCGATGTCGGAGAAGCTCTCGAGCAGCGGCCGGGCCGGGGCCGA
>DASYOZ010000090.1:0-2208 GCA_036007185.1 Gaiellaceae bacterium
GCAACCCGGGCGGGCCGGAAGGCGTTTCTCCAATATGGCCCAGGTGCGCGTACGTGACGATCGGGCTGCGACGCCGCGGCCGGAGCCGGACGAGGCGCAGCTGTCCGATCCCGGCCTCCGTGACTTCTCTTTCCGGGACTGGCGGGAGATCTTCGTCCGCGCGTTCAAGGGGTTTCTCGACGACAACGGGACGATGCTCGCCTCGGCCCTGGCGTACTCGACGTTCTTCGCCATCCCCTCGGTCCTGCTCGTCGTTGTGGGCGTCTTCACCCTCGTCGTCGGGCCGGCGACGATCTCGACTCTGATGGCGCTCTTCTCCCGGGTGATGCCGGCTCAGGCGGCGAGTCTGCTCGGCGGAAGCCTCGACCGCCTCGACCAGCACCCGGCGACCGGCATCGCGATGACGATCGTCGGCCTCGTGCTCGCCGTCTGGTCGACGACCGCCGCGATGACGACGTACATGACCGCCGTCAACCTCGCCTACAAACGCAAGGATGGGCGGGCGTTCGTCCGCAAGCGGCTCGTCGCGCTCGAGCTGGTCGCGGCGATCGGCGTCGCATTCCTCCTCGTGGCCGTCCTGCTCATCTTCGAGCCGCCGCTCGAGCAGCTCGTCGCGTCCCACGCCGGCCGCGCCTCCGGCGCGATCGGGTGGATCTGGTGGATCGCCGAATGGCCGATCCTTCTCGGGGGACTCATGTTCGCGTTCGCGCTGCTCCTTTACCTCGGGCCGGACAGCGAGCATCCGCGCTGGCAGTTCGTCACGCCCGGTTCGCTCTTCGCGACGGCCGTATGGCTCGCCGCCTCGGGCGGTTTCGCCGTCTTCACGTCCAGCTTCGGCTCCTACAACAAGACGTGGGGGACGCTCGCCGGGGTGATCGTGATGCTCACGTGGCTGTGGCTCGCTGCGATCGCGCTGCTCCTCGGCGCCGAGATCAATGCCGAGGCCGAGCGGAGACGCGCGCAGCTGGCAGGCCCGCCGGCGGGCTCGCTCTGAACACTCCTCCCGCCTGCTCGTCGGCGAGGAAGCGCAGCAGGTAGGCAGCGAACGCTCCGAAGAAGACGACTGCCTCCTCGGCCGCCATCGTCACGCCGGCGATCTGCTGGTCGGCGAGCGGGCTCGGGCCCCAGGTGCGCGGCGCGTGGACGTAGAAGGGATAGATCGCGCGGGGGATCAGGGCGAGGAGCAGGCCGAGCGGGGACGCGAGCACGAAGGCGGCGAAGAGATAGGCGGCCTTCGCGCCGGCCGAGCTTCTGCCGTGCACGACGGGCCACCAGACGCAGACGCCCGCGGCGAGGTAGCTGAGGTGCTCGACGTGGAGGAGCGAGTGCGGATGGCGGAGCGCCGCGTCGTAGATCCACGGCAGGTGCCACGTGTAGTAGGCGGCGAGCCAGAGCGGCAGTGCGACGAAGGGCCGGAAGAGCGGGAACCCGGCCGCTCGCGAGGCGAGTCCCGGCGAGACGGCGAGCACGAGCAGTGCAGGGGCCCATTCCGCGAGGAGGACGTTCTGCAGCAGGTGCGCCCACAGGAACGTGTGGTTTGCGAGCGGCTCGAGCTGCGTGAAGAAGGCGGCGAACACCAGGCCGACGGCGAGAACGCCGGCCGCGAGGCGCGGCCCCGAGATCCGGCCGCCGCGAGCGCCGATTGCGAGCCCGGCCGCGAGCGCCGGCGCGAGCCCGATCGCCTCCGCCGAGGGATGCACCCCGCTACCGTAACGGGCGCTCCGCGGGTGTAGCTCAATGGTAGAGCCCTAGCCTTCCAAGCTAGTTATGCGGGTTCGATCCCCGCCACCCGCTTGCCTCGACCTGCTGGCCGAGCAGAAGCCCGAGAAGCTCGAACGCGCCTGCGTCCGCTGGCACGGCCGGCTAGAGACGGAGGCGACGTTCCTGACGCTGGCGGAGTCGCAGCTCGCGCTCGCTGCGCTGGCGAGCCTCTGCGGTGGAGAGCGGGACGCGATCGAGGTGCTGCGGCGGCTGCTGCACCGCGTGCGGCCGAAGGATTCACACAGGGGTTGAACCCGGGCGGGCGCCTTGGGGCGGCGCTGAAACGCCGCCCCGTGAGTAGTAAGCAACCTCGCCTTAGAAACCGGATGGATCGCTGACAGAGGCCGCCTTCGCGCAGATGGCGATCACGAAGTTGTTCGGCTCGTCGATGTTGTTGAAGTTGTCGAAGAAGCCCGAGACCTGTGTGGTCGTGGCGACGAGCACATC
>DASYOZ010000091.1:0-3116 GCA_036007185.1 Gaiellaceae bacterium
GCACCGCGCGGGCGCCGAGCGAGCCGACGAACCGCTCCACGAGCTCGACGCTCTCCGGCGCGGAGTCGTCGGTCGGCGTCAGGAACCACGTGGCCGCGTCGAAGAGGTCGGCGGTGGCGCGGCTGGGGCCGCCGGTGGCGCCGCCTGCGACGGGATGGCCCGGGACGAAGCGCGGATCGGCGATCGACGCGAGGTGGCGCTTCGTCGACGCGACGTCGGTGACGACGGCATGCGCAGTGGCGTCGAGCACCTCGCGCACGACAGCGGGAGCAACGCCGACCGGCACCGCCACGACGACGAGCTCCGCGTCCGCGACGGCCTCGGCGAGCGACGTCGCCGGCTCCAGCGCGCCGCGCGCCGCGGCGCTCTCGAGCACGCCGGAGTCGAGGTCGAAGCCACGACTACGCGTGCCTGTGCGGCCGGCGGCGAGGGCGACCGACGTCCCCACGAGCCCGGTGCCGACAACGGCGAGGCGTGCGACGGCGCTCCGGCGCTCGGTCGGGGCCCCCGGCGTCGTCGGCACGCGCCGCTCGGCCGCGACCTCCTGCTTGAGCACGTCGAGGATCGCGGAGAAGATCGACGTGACGCCGCGCTCGGAGAGTGGCCCGGGGTTCGCGGCGACGAGAGCCTGCAACAGCTCCGCCTCGCGCTCGGGATCGATCCAGCGCTCGCCGGCCGCGTCCTTGTAATCGCGGACGGACGCGACGAGCTCGAGCCGCCGGTTCACTAGCTCGAGGAGGCGGCGGTCGAGCGCCGAGATCTCGTTCCTGAGTGACTCCAGGTCGGTCATGTCACATGCCGCTCCCCGGCCTCCACCGCGACCGGCAGCCGGTTCGCCGGCGGCGCCAGCGGACAGACCCAGCCCGGATCGTACGAGCACGACGGGTCGTAGGCGAAGTTGAAGTCGAGCACGAGCCGCCCGTCCTCTTCCCCGAGATCCGCACCCTTGACCGTGTCGAGCACGTAGCGGCCGCCGCCATACGTCTCGGGTCCGCTCGTCGTGTCGCGGAAGGGAAGGAAGATCCCGCCGCCGTAGCCCTCGAGCCAGTAGACCTCGAGCGAGAGCGGCTCGCCGGCGACCTGGAAATGCGCCCGGGCGAACGGCCGAAAGAGCATGGGTTCCATGCCGCTCGTTGCAACCGGCTGCGGCGGCGCCGCGACGTCCTCGAGATCCGCAAGGACGCGGGCAGCTGGGTCGTACGGGAAGTACGTGAGGTTGGTGTAGCCGGGATGCGGGGACTGCGAGTGCGAGCGAAACAGCTCGTCGCGCGTCTCCCGCCACAGCTCCCAGCCCGCCTCGGGGCTCGTCGCGCGAACGGCGGCGTAGAGGGCGAAGACGCGCCGCTTCCAGTCGAGCAGCGCCAGGGTGTCGGCGGCGGCCATGACCCGACGCTACCCCGCGAGCTCCCGCATGCGCTCGACGCCGCGGCGCAGCGATGCCTCGTCGAAGAGGTACGGAGCCGCGTTCGCGACGTAGCGGAGCGGCCTGTCGAGCTCGCGGCTGCCCGCGGCGGCGTTCGCGAGGTAGCGGACGGGAAACTCGTGGCAGACGATGAGCGTCGCCGGCTCGTCGCGCGCGAGCAGCCGCTCGAACGCCCTGGCGAAGCGGAGCGCCGCGTCGTCGAGGCTCTCGCCGCCGGGGAAGCGCTCCTTCCGGTTCGAGTGCGCAGGCGCGGCGCGATACGCGTCGAGCGACTGGCCCTCGAGCTCGCCGATGCGGACGTCCCCGAGCTCCTCGTCGACGAGGTGCGGGACGTCGCGGCCGGCGAGCGCGATGTTCGCCGTCTGCAGCGCGCGCGGAAACGGCGAGACGGCGACGAGGACGAGCGGCAGCGCCGCGAGCTGGCCGGCGAGCCGTTCTGCCTCCTCGATCCCCTGCTCCGAGAGGCCGCGATCGAGCGCCGGGTCGCCGTTCACGACCTTGTCGACGTTGAAGAGCGACTGCCCGTGCCGCGCGAGGAGGAAGAGGCGCATCGCGGCAATCTAGGCCGCGGCCGGCTCCTGTGACGCAGCGTCCCGCACGCGCACCACCGGAGCCGACCGCATGCTCCGCCGGTGTTTTCCGTTCAGGCGCGTCCGAAACGCGACAACGCTCGCTTCAGGCGTTCCGGGGCCGCCGTTTCGGGAACAGCCAGAAGTCGGCCACGGCTCCGACGGCCCACACGACGATCGTGCCGCCGACGAGGTCCCAGAAGCCGTCGATGTGCATCCCGCCGACGATCAGGTCGGTGAGCCAAAGGATGAACATCGCCACGAAGAACCACGCGATGCCGAGCGTGACGATGGCGAGCGGCAAGGTCAGGAGCTTGAGAACGGGCTTGACGAACGTGGCGAGGAGCCCGTAGACGAGCGCGGCGAGGATGAGCGTCCCCGCCGATCCGCCGACCGTGATCCCGGAGAAGATCCAGGCCGCGACCGCGAGCGAGGCGGCGTCGACCGCACAGCCGACGAGCACGCGGATGGGGAAGGACATGCGCCGATCGTAACGACTCACGCCGCCCTGGCATTTGGCAGGATCCGCCCGCCCATATGCGCCAGATGGCGCAAGCGAAGGATCGAGAAGGGGGAGGACTGATGAGAAAGCTGTTCTTACTGCTCGCCGCGGCCATGGCGGCGGCGGGCGTGCTGACCGCGACAGGGTCGGCTGCTGGGGGAACCGCGCAAGCCGGTGCCTGTGCGTCTCAGCTGCCTGGGAAGATGGGCCGGTTCAGCGGCATCATTAGCGCGCAGGCCATTGCAGGCCCTTCGTGTGACCCGACCAGCCCGCTCGGCGCCTCGCCGCCTCTGCTCTTCCACGGCGGCCCTGTGATGCCCGGCCCGACCACCATCACCCCGATCTACTGGGAGCCGACGGGCTATTTCAATCCCGGCGATTACAGGAACCTCATCAATCAGTACCTGGCGGATGTCGCCGCCGCCAGCGGCACCAACACGAACGTCTTCTCGACGGCGACCGAGTACTCCGGCAGCAACGGGAGCATCAGCTACAACATCGCGCGGGGCAATGTAATCCGCGACCACGATCCGTTCCCCAAGGGCGGCTCGCCTCGAGGCTGCAGCCTGGGCAAGCTGGACACGAGCGGGATCTACGCGGACGGCTCCGGCTACACCGCCTG
>DASYOZ010000092.1:0-9174 GCA_036007185.1 Gaiellaceae bacterium
GCAGCTTCAGGAGGGCGGCGTGAGCGAGCAGCTGCTCACCGCCGAGCAGGTTGCGGAGCGTCTCGCGCTCCCGGTGTCGTGGGTGCGGACCTCGACACGATCGGGCACGATCCCGCACGTCCAGCTGGGCCGCTATCCGCGTTACCGCTGGACCGACGTGGAGGAGTGGCTCGAGTCGTGCGCGAAGCCTGGGCGCGTCGTCAAGCTTCGCCGCGAGGTCGCTTGATGCGGACCGACCCGAGGCATATGCTTAGTTCGTGGCGTGGGATTGGCCCCCGGCCGCAACATCGGATAACCGCTCTAAGCTGCGGGGCGCCGGCGTGCGCTCCCTGGGCCAATCAGGGCTGCGCCGCCGGCTTCCCCGCTGAGAGGAGACACCATGCCTAGCGGCGCTGGCGTCATCGTCTACCACGGAGCCCGCGGCGACGTCTATCGGATCAAGTTCACCGACGCGACCGGCCGCCAAATCATGGAGACCGCCGGTCGCGCAGCCGAGGGCTTCACTCGTCGCGACGCCGAAGCGGTCCTCCGCGAGCGGCTCGTCGACGTCAAACGCGAGGGCCTCACAGTCGGCGGCGAGACGTTCGGGGCGTTCGTCGACCGGTTCCTCGACGTCTATCTGCCGACGAAGGGGCTCAAGAAGTCGACGGTGCTCGACTACACGAACACGCTCCGCGGCCACGCGGTCCCGATCCTCGGCGACCACACGCTGACGGAGCTCGAGCAGCGGCCGGAGCTGCTCGACGGCTACCTGACCGAGCTCGCCACCGCGAAGAGGCTCTCAGCGAAGACACGCGCGAACCACGTCTCGACGCTGCATCGCGTCTTCGAGGTCGCACGCCGTTGGCGGCTCATCCGCTCGAATCCGGTCGACGCGATCGAGAAGCCGCGGGTCGAGCAGCCGGAGACGGTCGTGCTGGACGAGGCGGAGATCGCGCGGCTGCTCACTGCGTATCGGGAGCTCGAGCAGGCGGCCCCGAAGGACGTGTGGCTCCCGGTCGTGCGGCGGATGGTCGTCGTCGGCCTCGGCACCGCGCTCCGGCGTGGCGAGCTACTCGGCCTCCGCTGGTGCGACGTCGAGCTGCTCGAGGGACTCCTCCGCGTCCGGCAGCAGTTCACCCGCGGCGGCTTCTCCTCGCCGAAGTCGCGGGCGAGCCGGCGCGTCGTGACGTTCGGGCCGAAGACGGCCGCGGCGCTCGAGGAGCAGTGGCACGCGACGCTCCGCCGCTTCGACGAGGACCTCGTCTTCGGGCACCCGCACCTCGGCACGCCGCTCGATGCGTCGAAGCTCGGCGGCTACGCGCGGAAGGCGCTCAACCGGGCGAAGATCGACAAGCCGATCCAGCCTTGGCACGGCCTGCGACACACAGCGCTGACGTTCGACGCCGCGGTCGGATCACCGAACGCCTACGTCCAGTATCGGGCCGGCCACTCGCAGTTCACCATCACCGAGCGGTACATCCACACGGCAGCGGTCGCGTTCCCAGGAGCCGCGGAGCGCAGTGAGGAGCGCATCTTCCGCGATCTGGACTACGCTGACGAGGCGCCAAGCTCTTCGTCGAGCGCGCGCTGAAGCTCCTCAGCCTCGGACTCGAAGCGCTTACGCTGTGCCCGAAACAGCGTGAGCGCTTCGGCCATCCGGCCGACCGGAAAGTCGCTGCGCTGCCACGAGATGATGCGGCCGACGCCGCCGCTACTGGGTGTGACGTCCGCCGTTCGACCGCTCTCCTTGTCCGTGTGCGCGTAAACCTTCTGTCGCCACCGGATGAGCAGTTCATGCAAGTCAGCTAGCTCCGGACCGGTCGGCTTGTACTCCTCGCGGTCGAGCGTGTAGTCGCCCGTGACGAAGACACGCGCATACGCGACGACCATGCCGGTCACGACGACGCGCTTGCGCCAAGGGTGGTCGATCTCGGCGAGCCACGAGGCGGCGACCTCAGCCTCGATCATGTCGTCCGCGGCGTGTAGGAGCGTCGCGATCCGCTTCTTGCGCTTGTTGACTTCGCTCTCGTGCAACGTCGACCGGTAGAGACTCCGGTAGAAAGTTCCGTCGCCTCGCCTCCGGTCCGTCGCGTTTCTCGCTTGCCTAGTGGCGTTGCGAAGCTCCCCGGGTTGGACTCGAACCAACAACCCTCCGGTTAACAGCCGGATGCTCTGCCAATTGAGCTACCGGGGATCGGCGGCGGCCATTGTAGCCGGGCCGTTCGCGACCTCAAGCAAAAGCTCGGATCTCGTCGCGAAGCTTCGCGAGCGCCTGCTGGAGCTCTACGAGGCGCTCCCCATCGGCGGCCGCGAGCTCCCGCTGCACCCCGCGCTCGCGCAAGCGGAGGAGGAGCTGGCGCGCCGTCTCGAGCGTGATCTCCTCCTCGTCGCGTAGCGCGTACATCTCCGCGAGGAGCGCCGTCAGGTCGCCGTCGGCGGCCTCCTGCCCGAGGAGGTATGCGCGCGCGCGGCGGTGCAGCTCGTCGTCGAAGTGCTCGGGGCCGAGCAGCTCGAGCTCCGGCAGCAGCGTGTCGTGGGCGGCCACGCCGGCGAGGGCGCTGCGCTCGAGCCGCGGGCCGGCGTCGAGGAGTCGCGGCGAGACGACCCCGGCCGTGCGCGCGCTGCCACGGGCGGGCGCGAGGCCCGATTGCGTCTCGGGCGGCAGATCGAGGAGGTCTGCGGCGACCCGGATCGCCTCGAGGTGCTCCGGCGAGTCGGGCAACAAGGTGAGGAAGGAGCGGATCGCCGCGAACGCGCTCTCGCGGTCGCTCGCCCGCGCGTGCTCGAGCCGGACGCGATGGACGGGGTAGCTGACCGGTTTCGCCAGCCGCTCCTGGAAGGCGGCCGGATCGTCTGCGGGATCCGTTCCCGGCGGCAGCGGCACGACGCGGACCGTGAAGCCGTCGCGCACGGCGAGCTCCATGCCGCGCAGCGTGGCGTCCTGTCCCGCGGCGTCGGAGTCGAAGCAGAGGAAGAGCCGCTTCGTCAGCCGGGCGAGCTCGCGCAGCTGCGCCTCGGTGAGCGCCGTGCCCATCGAGGCGACGACCGGCGCAAACCCCGCCTGCCGCAGCGCGAGCACGTCGGTGTTTCCCTCGACGACGACGGCCCTGTCCTCGCGGGCGATCGCCTGTCGCGCCGTGTCGAGCCCGTAGAGCAGATCGCCCTTGCGGAACAGCTCGCCTTCCGGCGAGTTGACGTACTTCGCCTGCAGCGGGTCGTCGTCGTGGAGCTTCCGCGCCTGGAAGCCGCGCACGCGGCCGCGTGCGTCGGCGAGCGGGAAGACGATGCGGCGCTGGAAGTAGTCGTTGCCGCGCCGGTTGCCGAGCCCGACGGCGAGCAGCTCCTCCTGCGTGTACCCCTCCTCCACAGCGCGGGACGCGAGCCGAGCGCCGCCCGGTGCATAGCCGAGCCGGAACTCGCGACACACCTCCTCGCCGAGCCCCCGGGAGGCGAGGTACTCGCGTGTCCCGGCACCTGCCTCCGACTCCCAGAGCACGCGCGCGTAGAACTCGGCTGCCCGCTCGAGGAGCGCGCGCAGCCGCTCGTCGCGCCGCCGCCTCTGTTCCTGCTCGGGCGACGCCTCCTCGTACTCGAGCTCGACGCCGAACCTCTGCGCGAGCAGCTCGATCGCGCCGACGAAGTCGACGTTCTCGATCTTCTCGACGAACGTGATCGCGTCACCGCCCTCCCCGCAGCCGAAGCACTTGAAGGTGCCGCGCGCGGGCGAGACGGTGAAGCTCGGCGTGCGCTCCTGGTGGAACGGACAGAGCCCCTTGTAGGTGCCCCCCGCCTTGCGGAGGCGTACGACGTCCTCGACGAGCGGCAGGATCTCCATCGTCGCCTTGACCCGCTCGACCGACTCGTCCTTGATCCGCGCCATCTCGCGTCAGTCGAGCTCGGCGACGTAGGCGAGCGCGAAGCGGTCCGTCATTCCGGCGAGGTAGTCGGTCGCGTCCTCGACGTCCATTCCCCGCCGGCCGACGAGCTCGTCGAAGATCCGCCGTACCGCGGCCCGCGCCGGGCCGTGATCCTGGGTGAGGTAGACGCGCTCGAACATGAAGGCGCGGAGCGCGAGCATCGCCTCGCCGATCTCGTCGCTCTGGACGATGTCGCCGGCGCGCGCGGAACGCTCGACGACGTCGTGGACGAGCGTGTCGATTCGGCGCGAGCCCGTGGCGCCGAGCAGCTCGATCGCCTCGGCGGGGAGGTCGGCGGACTGGAGGTGCCCCGCGCGGAGGGCATCGTCGATGTCGTGGTTGATGTACGCGAAGCGGTCGACGAGCCGGAAGATCCGTCCCTCGAGCGTCTCCGGCTCCTCCGGGCCCGTGTGCCTGAGGATGCCGTTGCGAACCTCCCACGTGAGGTTGAGCCCGCGCCCATCGCGCTCGAGTCGCTCGACGACGCGGAGCGAGTGCTCGTTGTGCCGGAAGCCGGAGCCGCCACGCTCGCGCAACAGCTCGTCGAGCGCCTCCTCCCCCGCATGGCCGAACGGCGGGTGGCCGACGTCATGCCCGACCGCTATCGCCTCGGTCAGGTCCTCGTTCAGGCGCAGAGCACGCGCGACCCCGCGCGCGATGCCCGAGGCCTCCAACGTATGGGTCAGCCGCGTGCGGAAGTGGTCGCCCTCGGGATCGACGAAGACCTGCGTCTTGTGGCGGAGGCGCCGGAACGCCTTCGAGTGGACGATCCGGTCGCGGTCGCGCTGGAACGGCGTCCGCAGCCGGCACTCCTCCTCGGGCGCTTCGCGGCCGCGCGTCTCGTAGGAGCGCACGGCGAGCGGCGAGAGCCACCGCTCCTCGTGCTCGCGAACCGCGTCCGCGAAGCCGTCCGCGACCTTTCCGGCTATCTCCGGCATCGTCAAGCCAGCCTAGCCCGCGCTACGGCTCGCGCCTAGACGATGATCGGGACAGTGCCGCCGTCGGCGCTCCAGGCGGCGCCGGTGACGTAGCTCGCGCGCGGCGAGCAGAGGAAGGCGATCACGGCGGCGATCTCCTCGGGCTCCGCGAGCCGGCCGAGCGGGCGACCCGCGGCAACCTTGGCGAGCACCACGTCGCGCTCGCCCTGCTGGTCGGCGAGCCCGCCTTCGCCGAGCCAGGCGTCCGTCGCAGTCGGGCCCGGCGTGACCGCGTTGCAGCGGATCCCGTCCTTCGCGTAGAGGTCGGCCACGAGCCGGGAGAAGGAGAGCAGCGCCGCTTTCATCACGGAGTAGTCCGGCATGCCGGTCGACGGGCGCTTGGCCGCGGTCGAGGAGACGTTGACGATCGTCCCCGCCCCCCGCTCGCGCATCCCAGGCAGCGCAGCTCGCGTCGCCCGGACGGCGCTCAGGAGATTGATCTCGAACGACGCGTGCCAGATCTCGTCCGTCACGTCCTCGAGCTTCCGGATCTCGCTGTAGCCGACGTTGTTGACGAGCACGTCGAGCCGCCCGTGCCGCTCGATCGCCTCGCGCACGACGCGTTCCGGCTCTCCAGGTCGCGCCAGGTCGGCACGGACATCGCCGCCGCTGCGCCCGGTCGTCACGACTATGGCGCCCTCCGCGCGGAGGAGCTTCGCCGTCTCGAGGCCGATCCCACCCGTGGAGCCGGTGACGAGGCAGACGCTGTCGGCAAGACCGAGATCCATGGCTGGCTAGCGTAGTCAGTCGTGACCACGCTGCTGCTCGTTCGCCACGGCGAGACCGACTGGAACGCCGACGGGCGCCTGCAGGGGCACACCGACCGGCCCCTGAGCGAGTTCGGCCGCCGGCAGGCGCGGCAACTCGCGGGCGATCTCGAGGACGAGGAGTTCGAGGCGCTCTACGCGAGCGACCTCGCCCGAGCGCGCGAGACGGCGGAGATCGTCGGCGAGCGGCTTGGGCTCCCGGTCGTGCTCGACCGGGACCTCCGCGAGAAGGACTGGGGAACGTGGGAGGGGCTGACCGCCGTCGAGCGCGACCGGGTCGAGTTCGTCGGGGAGTCCACGGAGGCCCACCGGGAGCGGATCCTGCGCGCGTTGTGGCGGATCTCGGAGCGCCATCCAGGCGGCGGGCGTGTCCTCGTCGTCACGCACGGCGGCTCGATGCGCCGCGTGCAAACCGAGACGCTCGGGATGGCGATGCCGGTCGTCGAGAACTGCGGCCGCTGGGCCTGCGCCTGCGAAAATGGCGCTTTTCGGCCAGTCGACTGAGCCGGCCGCCCCATCCCCCTTCGCTCGTGGTGGTCACGTCGTAAGTTGACCCAGTGGTGTTGCAGCGGCACCGTTGCGCCGCCGAGCACCAGGCCGAAGAGCACGACGGTCGCCAGGGCGGTTGCTCGCCCGGTGGTGCCGCGCATGGGCTTGCGCCTCGCCGGCAGGGCATCTTCGGCGGTGCTTCGCAAGGCGCGGCCCAGGTACACGAGGACGTGCAGTCCGAGGAGTACGAGCCAGATCACCGACGCCGGGCCATGGGCGCGGCGAGCGGTCTGGAGGGCGTGCCCGTGGAGGAGCCCCATGGCGATGCCGCTGCCGAAGAGAACGACGGTCGCTGCGACGAACAGTGGTGCAAGCAGTCGCATCGTTATCTGCGGCGGGCCAAGGGCGCGGTAGGGGCGGCTGCGCGTGTAATAGCGCGCGAATCGCCACCCGGTGCTCGCCAGCTTCAGCAGCACCGCCGGGATCAGGGCGAGACCGACGAACACGTGCAGCGACATGAACGTGTGCACGCCGAGCAGGATGGTCGTGACCTCGACGAGGACCGGCACGACCACGAGCAGCCCGACGGCCGCCGTCAAGCGTTCGTTGCCGGCGGGGTTCACCCGACCTTCGCGACCCTCTCCTGGAGCCATCGACCGCTGCATCGTGGACGAAGCGTGCCCTATTTCAACGGGACGCCGATGGGCCCCGGCAGGCGCCGGTAGACGGCGAAGAAATCCCGGTCGTCGGGCACGAGGTAGCGGGTGGTCGGCTGCTGATCGTTCGGCACAACCCTCGTCGGCAGCAGCCCGTGCCGGTGCCTGTAGGTGATCAGCGTCGGCCACTCCGGATTGATGTCGAGTTCCATCGCACGTACGGCACCCGCACGCTTGAGAATCTCGGCGAGCGAGGTCACGGTCTGGAAGTCTGCAGCCGCATAGATCAGATTGCCGCGGCGATCGATGCCGATTCCGGTGCGCCAGACGCGGACGGCGTTGCCCAGCGTGAACCCCCACCGGCTGCTGTCGTTCAAAGCGGGACTGAGTCTCCCGTGCTCGATGATCAACGACAGGCTCTGGCGCGCGAACGCGATCACAGACCGAGGGCGAGGGCCTCCGCGCCAGTCGACGATGTTCACCGCCCCGTTCCGATAGGCGACGAGCGTCCCGAGGCCGTCCCTCAGTGGCTCGTTCACGTGCCCGTCGAGCGCGTCCCCGTTCAGGCCGTCGCTGTAGATGAAGCCGCTGTTGAAGGTGGCGAGCAGGCGCCAGCGCTGGCCCCACGGGACCTCCATCGGGCCGCGCAGCGTCGCGCTCGGCGGCTCGTAGCGGCCGGGATAATAGGCCAGCGCCGTGCGCGTATGGTCGAACCAGGCGACGTACGCGACGATGCGCGGGTAGTCGCGCTCCGTCCTGAAGGTCGTGACCAGGACGGCCGCGCGGCCACCAACCGGCGGTCCACTCGGCTTCCAAGCTCCCTCTCCTGGCAGCGGATGCGCGAAGACCGGCCGGACGCGCGCCGGCCACGGAGCGCTCTTGTGCGCCTTCGGCTCAGCCCGAAGCCCGACCGTGGGCAGTGTCTCGAGCTGCCGGCCTCCCTTCGCCGGCGTCTGCCAGGTGTAGTAGACGTGCTCGGCCTCGTCGACGAGCCGGTTCATATGGTGCATCCTCAGCCACTCGACGGTGCGGACGCCGAGCGGCAGGCTGGACGGCATCGTCGCCATCCGCGCCCACGAGTAGATCACCGGCGAGAGGAAGGCGAGCAGGATGGCCGGGATCAACCAGCGCAATCGGAGCGGCCCGCGCAGCGGCCGCATCGCACTACGGGCAACGGCTGGTCGTGACATTGCGGCGGACGTTACGACCCCTCGATGAAAGGGCGGTGAAGCACTCCTCGGCCTGTCATTCGCACGGGGTACGGTGACGGCGATGCGGGCCGTGGGGTTCCTGGCCGTGCTCTCGTTTGCCGCGGTGCTCGCCGGCTGCGGCAGCGGCGGACCGACGACGTCGCGAGCGCGCGCGCCGCAGCCGACCACTCTCGCCGTCTACGCGGCAGGCGAACGGATCGAGACGCTTCACCCGGGCCAGCGGAGGATCGGCCTTCCGGACCGGGTCGAGACAGGGCGTGGACGGGCGAGTATGAGCCTCGCAGTCCCCCGCCACCGGGCGCTGCGCGCCGTCCGGCGGGCACTCGCCGCGCACGAGACGCGCGTCGACCTGCCGGTCGTGCCACTCTGGACGACGATCGCGCTTCGGCCTGTCCGCCAGATACTGCACAACGATTGCGAGGCGACGGCGCTGTCGATGCTTCTCGCCGCGGCCGGTGTGCGTGCGGGGCAACTCGCGCTCCAACGCCGGTTGCCACGCAGCGGCCCAATCGATCCGGAGCCGGTGCCGGGCAGCCGGCTCTTCCGCTGGGGCGACCCGGAGCGCGGCTTCGTCGGACGCCCGGCGGGCGGCGGCACCGAAGGAGGGTTCGGCGTCTACGAGCCGCCGATCCGCACCCTCGCCGGTCGGTACGGCGTCCACCTCCGCGACCTGCACGGACGCGGCGTCGCGGCGGTCCGAGCCGCCGTCCTCGCCGGGCATCCGGTCCTCGCCTGGGTCGGGCTCGCACCTGGGCCGTACTTGAGCTGGCTGACGCCGTCCGGTCGCGAGACCACGGTGAACCTCAATGAGCACGCGATCGTGCTGGTCGGCGCCGGGCCCGGCTACGTCGTGGTGAACAACCCGCTGACCGGCAGGCGGGAGCGCTGGGGCGAGGAGCTCTTCAGCTACCGCTGGCAGATCCTCGGACGGCGCGCGCTCGAGCTGCCCGGGTACTGACCTCGGGCCGGCACGCAACAGCCACGGCCGCTTCGTGCTCGAGCAACTCGATCCGCACGTGCTCGAATCCGCGCGCCACGAGCATCTCCTCCCAGGTCTCGGGCCTGGCCGGCTGCTCCCAGCGGCCGAGCAGGATGCGCAAGGCGTTCCGGACGAGACGTACCAGCCCCGCAGGCCCTCGTTTGAGCAGCCCGGTGACCTTCTCCCAGACGAGTCG
>DASYOZ010000093.1:0-2308 GCA_036007185.1 Gaiellaceae bacterium
GCAGGACGGCCACGAGGAGGAATGCGACGCCGATCGCCGCGACCAGCTCGAGCGCGACGAGCCGCTTGCGGACGAACGCCCGCCCATCCTTGCGTTTGTAGGCGAGGTTGACGGCGGTCATGTACGTCGTCATCGCGCTGGTCGTCGACCAGACGGCGAGCACGAGGCCGACGATCGTCATCGCGATACCGGTCGCCGGGTGCTGGTCGAGGCGGTCGAGGCTCCCGCCGAGCAGACTCGTCGCCTGAGCGGGCATCACCCGGGAGAAGTGCGCCATCAGAGTCGAGATCGTCGCCGGCCCGACGACGAGGGTGAAGACGCCCACAACGACGAGCAGGACCGAGGGGATCGCGAAGAACGTCGAGTACGCGAGGGCCGAGGCGAGCATCGTCCCGTTGTCGTCGAGGAACCCCTTGAACGCGCGGACGAAGATCTCCCGCCAATCCGGGAAAGAGAAGTCACGGAGGCCCGGATCGGACAGCTGCGCCTCGTCCGGCTCCGGCCGCGGCGTCGCAGCCCGATCGTCACGTACGCGCACCTGGGCCATATTGGAGAAACGCCTTCCGGCCCGCCCGGGTTGCGCGACGAGTCGGGACGGAAGGATTCGAACCTTCGGCCTCTGCCTCCCAAAGGCAGCGCTCTAACCAGGCTGAGCTACGTCCCGCCGCTCGCAGTGTATGGCGCCGCTATTCGGATTCGATGAGCGCGCGCAGCTCGGCGAGCTTCTCGCCGCGAAGCTCATCGCGCTCGCCGCGGTCGATCCGGTCGAGCAGCCCGCGCACGAGTGGCGCGAGGTCGAGAGGGTTGAACGGCTTCGTCACGTAGTCGACCCCGCCGATGTCGAGCCCGCGCGCGCGGTCGCGAAACTCGGCCCGCGCTGTCAGGAAGATGATCGGGATCCCGCTCGTGCGGTCGTCCTCGAGCAGCTCCTCGGCCACGCGCCAGCCGTCGAGGCCGGGCATCATCACGTCGAGGAGCACGACGTCGGGCCGCTCTTCGCGTGCGAGATCGAGCCCCTTCGCTCCGTCCGCGGCCTCGAGCACGTGAAGACCCTCCGCTTCGAGGTTGACCCGGCAGAGCAACCGGATGGGCGCCTCGTCGTCGATCACGAGCACCCGCGTTTCGCCCACAGCGTTCACCGGCCGCGTATACCCGTCCATCGCGGACTCACTCCCGTCCCGCCGGGAGCTCGAAGGCGAAGCGGGAGCCTTCCCCTTCCTCCGAAGACACCCAGATCCGGCCGCCCATCGCGGTCACGAGGCCGCGGGCGATGAAGAGGCCGAGCCCGGTGCCGCCGGCGCCGGCGCGCAGCTCGGCGTCTGCGCCCCGGTAGAACTTGCGGAAGATCTGCTCCTGGTCCGCCTGCGGGATGCCGATCCCCTCGTCTGCGACGCTGACCTCGACCCTGTCCTGCCGTCGGGCCGCGCCGACCGTCACCCGGCCTCCGTCCGGCGAGTAGCGGAGCGCGTTCTCGACGAGGATCGCGCAAACCTGGCGCAGCTTCTCGGGATCCGCCGTCGCCGCAAGCGGCTCCTCGGGCAACTCGACGACGAAGCGATGCCCGTTGAGGTCGGCCGCGGCGACCGTCTCGAGCACCTGGCCCACGACGTCGCCGACGTCCGTCTCGGCGAGGTTGACCTGGAGGTCGCCCGTGTCGAGCCGGGCGACGTTCAGGAGGGTGTCGACGATCGACGTCAGCAGCTGCGACTCGGAGGCGATATAGCGGAGGAACGTCTGCCGCTCCTCCTCGCCGAACATGACGTCCTGGCGCAGAAGCGTCTCGGAGAAGCCGTAGATCGAGGTGAGCGGCGTGCGGAGCTCGTGCGACACCGTGCTCACGAAATCGGACTTGACCTGCTCGACGAGCCGGTCTCCGGAGATGTCGCGGAAGGCGAAGATGCGACCCGCGACAGCGCCGACCGGGTCGCGCATCACTGCCTCGGTGACCGACAGCCACACCTCCTCGCGCCCGCGCATGATGGAGACGAGCCGGTTGCCGCGCGCGCCCTCCTCGAGCCCCTCGAGGCTCCGCTGCAGGACGTCGACGGGTGCACGGCCGAGAGCGACGGAGGCGGGCACGCCGGTGATGCGCTCCGCGGCGCTGTTCCAGAGGACGACCTCGCCGTCGCGATCGACGGCGACGATGCCGTCGGCGATGTTGGCGAGAATCGCGACCGACCGCTCCCGCTCGAGCGCGACGCGCTGGTACAGCTCGGCGTTCGAGAGCGCAGCCGACGTGCTGGCTGCCACGGCGAGCAGCGCCTCGATCTCCTCCTCGCGCCACTCGCGCGGCACGGAGGCGTAGACG
>DASYOZ010000094.1:0-15500 GCA_036007185.1 Gaiellaceae bacterium
GCGAAGTTGACGACCACGAAGCCGTAGCCGTCCTCCTCGATCGCCCGCACCACCCGCCCGGCGACCTCCTCCGCCGACATCTCGGGCTTGTGGTCGTAGCTCGGCACGTCGCGCGGGGAGCTCACGAGGATCCGCTCCTCGCCGGCGAACGGCTCCTCGCGTCCTCCGTCGAGGAAATACGTGACGTGCGCGTACTTCTCCGTCTCCGCCGCGTGGAGCTGCCGGACGCCGCGGGCGGAGAGCACGTCCGCGAGCACTGCCTCGACCACGCGTTCCGGAAAAGCGACGGGGAAGTCGAAGTCGTCGCGGTACCGCGTCATCGTCGTCAGGTCGACGCCGAGGCCGCCGAGCTTCTCGGAGAGCTGCCGCGCGCGGTCGGGGCGGAAGTTGAAGAAGATCGCGGCGTCGCGCTCGGGAGCGAGTCGCGGCCGGCTCGAGAGCGCCACCGGCACGACGAACTCGTCCGTCACCCCCGCGTCGTAGCTCGCCTGGACGGCGTCCGTCGCGTGCTCGGCGGCCGGATCCGTCCCCTCTAGAATGGCGCCGAGTGCCCGCTGCGTGCGCTCCCAGCGACGGTCGCGGTCCATCGCGTAGTAGCGGCCCGCGACGGTCGCGATCCGCTCGTCCGGCAGCTCCGCGAGATCGTGCACGGCCGAGGTCGGGCTCACGTCCCGCCCGTCGGTGAAGGCGTGGATCCACGTCCGCTCCTCCATCCCCTCCCGCCGGGCGAGCTCGAGCAGCGCACGCAGGTGGTCGATGTGCGAGTGGACGCCGCCGTACGAGACCAGGCCGAGCAGGTGGACGTCGCCGCCGCGCTCGCGCGCTCGCCGGAAGGCGGAGACCAGCGCCTCGTTCTCGGGGAACGAGCCGTGGGCGACAGCGCGATTGACCCGCTGGAGGTCCTGGTCGAGGATGCGACCCGAGCCGATCGTCAGGTGTCCCACCTCGGAGTTGCCCATCTGGCCCTCCGGCAGGCCGACCGCCTCGCCCGAGGCGGCGAGCTGCGCGTGCGGACAGTCGCGCCACAGACGGTCGAAGACGGGCGTCTCGGCGAGCTCGATCGCGTTGCCCGGCCCGGGCGGCGCGATCCCCCAGCCGTCGAGGATGACGAGCGCTACGAGGGGATACGTGCGGCCGTCTCGCATATCGCCTTGAAGGAGTCGACCTCGAGCGACGCGCCGCCCACGAGGGCGCCGTCGACGTCCGGCTGCGCGAGCAGTGCGGCAGCGTTGTCCGGCTTGACCGACCCGCCGTACAGGACCGGCGCGTCGAGGAGGGACTTGATGAAAGCGTGCGCCTCCTGCGCGATCTCGGGCGTGGCGCTGAGGCCGGTGCCGATCGCCCACACCGGCTCGTACGCGAGCACGAGATCTGGATGCGGCTCGAGCACGGAGAGCTGGCGCCGGAGGACGTCCTCCGTCTCGCCGCGCTCGCGCTCCTCCTGCGTCTCGCCGACGCAGGCGATCACGCGCAGGCCAGCGTCGAGCGCTGCCTGCGTCCGCTTCGCGACGGTCTCGTCGGTCTCGCCGAAGTACTGCCGCCGCTCGGAATGGCCGGCGAGGGAGCCGGTGACGCCGAGCTCGAGCAGCAGCGGTGCCGAGATCTCGCCCGTGTACGCGCCCTCCTTCTCCCAGTGGACGTTCTGTGCGTACGTCGTCAGGCCCGCGTCCACGCAGTCGCGCAACCGGGTGAACGGCGGGCAGACGACCGCGTCGAGCCCGGCGAGCGCCGCCGGATCCGGGCCGCGGAACATCTTCCAGTTGCCGGCGATCAGCATCGGAGGATCCTAGGCCGATGGGATGGCGGCCACACCGGGGAGCTGCTTGCCCTCGAGCAGCTCGAGGCTCGCGCCGCCGCCGGTCGAGACCCACGAGATGCGGTCCGCGAGGCCGAGCTCGTTCAGCGCGCGCACCGAGTCGGCGCCGCCGACGACCGAGAACGCCGGACCGTTCGCGGCCACCGCCTCGGCGACCGCCCTCGTCCCGTCCGCGAAGCCCGGCCACTCGAACACTCCCATCGGGCCGTTCCAGAAAATGGTGCGCGCCTCGGTCAGCCGGCGGGCGAAACGCAGGCGCGTCTCCGGCCCGATGTCGAGGCCGAGCCACCCGTCCGGGAGCTCGTCGTAGGGGCAGACGCGGCTCTCCGCGTCCGCCGCGAACTCGGCCGCGCCGACGACGTCCACGGGCAACTCGACCTCGAAGTCGAGCGGGTTCTCGACCCGCAGGTCCTCGGCCATCTTGCCGCCGATGAGCACGGTGTCGGCCCGGCCACCGAGGTTGCGCAGCACGCCGAGCTTGTCCTCGACCTTCGCACCGCCCGAGACGATCACGAACGGTCGCTCGACATCGCCGAGCAGCCGCCCGAGATGCTCGAGCTCCGCGAGCAGGAGGAGGCCGGCATACGCCGGGAGGAGATGGGCGACCGCCTCGGTCGAGGCGTGGGCACGATGCACTGAGCCGAAGGCGTCGTCGACGTAGAGGTCGCAGCCCTCGGCGAGCTCGCGCGCGAAGCGTTCGTCGTTCTTCGTCTCCCCGGGATCGAAGCGCGTGTTCTCGAGCACGTGGACGCGCTCTTCCGGCAGCAGCTCGCGCAGTCGCTCTGCCACGGGCGTCATCGGGTACTTCGCGCGGTCCTCGTCCGTCTTCGGGCGGCCGAGGTGGGAGCAGACGCGCAGCTCGGCCACACCGCGCTCCAGCAGGAGCTCGAGGGTGGGCAGCGAGGCACGGATGCGCGTGTCGTCGGCGACGCGGCCGTCCTCGAGCGGCACGTTGAGGTCGGCGCGGACCAGCACGGTCATCCCCGCGACCTCTGCGTCGCGGACGGAGCGCGGCAGCCGCACCGCTCGTCCTCCTACGCGGCCACGGGCGACGGCAGCGTCTGGCCGATCTTGACGACGAGGTCGACCAGCCGGCAGCTGTAGCCCCACTCGTTGTCGTACCAGGAAAAGACCTTGAGGAGGTTCCCGTTGGCCATCGTCAGGTCACTGTCGAAGATCGACGAGTACGACGAGTGGACGATGTCGCTCGACACGATCGGCTCATCGGTGTACTGGAGGATCCCCTCGAAATCGCCGGTGTCGGCCTGCGACCGGAAGAGCTCGTTGACCTGCTCGGCCGTCGGCTCCGAGCCGACCTGGACCACGAGGTCGACGATCGAGCCGGTCGGCACCGGCGCGCGCATCGACATGCCGTCGACCTTCCCCTTGAGATCGGGCAGCACGACCCCGATCGCGCGGGCCGCGCCGGTCGACGTCGGGATCAGGTTGATCGCAGCGGCCCGGGCGCGGCGCAGGTCCTTATGCGGCAGGTCGAGCACCTGCTGGTCGTTCGTGTACGCGTGGATCGTCGTCATGAAACCGCGCTCGATCCCGTACGCCTCGTGCAGCACCTTCGCGACCGGCGCGACGCAGTTCGTCGTGCAGGACGCGTTCGAGACGATGTGGTGGTGCTCCGGGTCATACTCGCGGTCGTTCACGCCGAGGACGATCGTGATGTCCGGATCCGCGGCCGGAGCGGAGATGACGACCTTCTTCGCGCCCGCCTGGAGGTGCTTCTCCGCGTCCGGGCGTTTTGTGAACAGCCCGGTCGACTCGATCGCCACGTCGACGCCCAGATCGCCCCACGGCAAGTCTGCGGGGTCGCGCTCGGAGAGGAGCTTGATCTCGTGCCCGCCCACGCTGATCAGGCCCTCGCCGGCCTCGACCGGCAGGTCGAGTGTCCCGAGGACGGAGTCGTGCTTGAGCAGGTACGCCATCGTCGTCGTGTCGCCGATGTCGTTCGCGGCCACGATCTCGAAGTCGCCGCCCTGCTGGAGCTGGGCGCGGAGGAAGTTGCGGCCGATGCGGCCGAAGCCGTTAATCCCGACTCTCGTCTTCGCCATCGCTGAGCCTCTCTCGTCGTCGGTTGTCAGCCGAGTCTAACGGCGGCGGTGCGCGAGAAAATCCGCACCTTTCCGCAATGTCGGCGCGGCTTTCATGCGGACGGCGGGCGGACCGGGAAGCTCCGAGGACGACCCTCCCGGTCCCTCACCCGCTCGAGACCCGACAGCGGACGGGGTCTGAATCCACCGTCGGACGAGCAAGACCCGCCGAGTCGAGTATGACTCCTGGCCTGTTGCCGCGCCAGAAGACTTGCAACGGATAACGAGCCAGTTCAGGAACCGGAAAGCTCCTGCAAACGGCGGAGTCGCCGGTAGGCCCCCGCCTTCGAGAGGCCGGGCTTGCAGCGGCGGGCGAGCTCCGCCGTCGACGCCGTCGGGTGGCGCAGGCGAAGGAGCGCGATCTCGCGCAAGTCATCCGGGAGCGAGTCGAGATCGAGGCGGTGGAGCGCCTCGAGCTGCGCATGCGCCGCCCGGCTCGTGCGCACGAGGTTCGCATGGTCGGCGTTCGCCAGGCGGTTCGCGTCCGCGCGCGTCGCGGCGAGCACCGCCTGCTCCTCCAGCGCCAGCACGAGGTCGACGGCGCCTGCAGGGACCAGGACGTCCGCGATTGCCTCGGTTCCCTTCGCATAGGCGGTCACATGAGAGCCCCGCTCCTGGACGTGGAGCTCGCCGCCGAGACGCTCCGAGAGTGCGGCGAGGAAGCGAGCACCGTCGACCTCCGCCGTCCGGATCTCGAGGTGCGGGCCTCGCGGACCGCTGAGCGTCCCCGAGCCGAGCAACGCGCCGCGAAGGTAGGCGGCGGCGCAGCAGCGGCGGGCGACGACGCGGCGCGGCGGGAGGCCGAGTGGCCGATGGGAACGGTCGAGCACGCCGGCTTGATGAAGCGTGACGTAGGCACCGTCCGGGCCCTCCACGTGGAGCTGGTAGCGCGTCGCCCGGTCGAATGCCCTGCGCGGATAGGTGCGGATCTCGGACGTGACGCCGAACGTGCGCAGCAGCGCGAAGGCACGGCGGGCGACGGTCGAGCTCGAGACGTCGAGGTGGACGTCGACGCTGCCACGGCCGCGGAGATGGGCGCGACCGGCGACGTGGAAGAGCCCCGAGAGCTCGGCGAGCCGGTCGCACTCGCGCGCGGGCGCGATCGCCGCCAGCTCCTCCCGTAGGTCGTCAGAGAGCACTGGCGTAGCCTTCGAGCTCGAGCAGGCGGCGTTTGTACGCGGTTCCGTATGAGCCGTAGGGGCCGAGGCCGGCCGCGGAGACGACGCGGTGGCACGGCACGAAAAGGCCGAGGCGGTTGCGGGCGCAGAAGCTGCCGGCGGCCCGGGCGGCGCCGGGTGTGCCGGCGAGCGCGGCGAGCTCGCCGTACGAGACGGCCTCGCCGGGCGGCACCGCCCGGAGCGCGAGGGCGCACCGCTCGAAGAACGAGGTCTCGTATTCGAGATCGACCGGCACCTCGCCGAGCGGCACTCGCTCGCCCGCGAAGTGGCGCTGCAGCAACCGTACGACTTCCGCCACGAAGCCTCGACCTCCGCTTGATGGTTCCTGTGATACGACTGCCCCGAGCCCCGGGTGGGTGGGGGTTTGGGATGGGTCCGCGAGCCCGCCCGTCCCGACGAGCTCCGGTGGCCCGGGACGGGGCCACGGCAGCTCGTGCCACACGACGCGCTCGTCCACGACCACGAGCTCCCCCACGCCCCAGCCTTCGACTTCATAGCCGACCTGCGTCATCGCCACGACCGCGAATCCTAGAATCGCCACAGTGAGTGTCCACGGCATCTTCCGCGTCCCGGAGCCCTACAACGAACCGGTGCTCGGCTACGAGCCCGGCAGCCCCGAGCGCGACGAGCTCCGGCGCCGCCTCGACGAGCTCTCACGCGAACGCGTCGACATCCCACTCGTGATCGGCGGCGAGGACGTCCAGACCGGCGACACCTTCGAAGCCCTCATGCCGCACCAGCGGAGCCATGTCCTCGCGGACGTCCACAAGGGCGGCACCGCCGAGGTCGACCGCGCGATCGCCGCCGCGGCCGAGGCGTGGGAGGACTGGTCGCGGACACCGTGGGAGGACCGGGCCGCCGTCTTCCTCCGCGCAGCCGAGCTCCTCTCCGGCCCCTGGCGGCAGACGCTCAACGCCGGCACGATGCTCGGCCAGTCGAAGACCGCACACCAGGCCGAGATCGACGCCGCCTGCGAGCTGATCGACTTCTGGCGTTTCAACGTCCAGTACATGACCCGCATCTACGAGGAGCAGCCGATCTCGTCGCCGGGCGTCTGGAACCGCCTCGAGTACCGGCCGCTCGAGGGGTTCGTCTTCGCAGTCACCCCGTTCAACTTCACGTCGATCGCCGGCAACCTCCCCACCTCGGCCGCGCTCATGGGCAACACCGTGGTGTGGAAGCCCGCCTCCACGGCGGCGGTCAGCGCGCACTTCCTCATGAAGCTCTGGGAAGAGGCGGGCCTCCCACCCGGCGTGATCAACCTCGTCTACGGCTCCGGCGCCGCCGTCGGCGACCCCGCCCTCGCCAGCGAGCACCTCGCCGGCATCCATTTCACCGGCTCGACGCCCGTCTTCCAGGGAATGTGGAAGACGGTCGGCGACAACATCGCCCGCTACCGCAACTATCCGCGGGTCATCGGCGAGACCGGGGGCAAGGACTTCATCGTCGCGCATCCGAGCGCTGATCCCGACGCGCTCGCCACGGCCATCCTCCGCGGCTCCTTCGAGTACCAGGGCCAGAAGTGCTCGGCTGCCTCCCGCGTCTACGCCCCCGCGAGCCTGTGGCCGCAGGTGCGCGAGCGGGTCGCCGACGAGATCGGCGAGATGAAGATGGGCGACGTCGCCGACTTCTCGAACTTCGTCGGCGCCGTGATCGACGCGAGCTCCTTCGCAACGCAGAAGGAGGCGATCGAGGAGGCGAAGGCCTCGGAAGGAACCGCCAGCATTGTCGCGGGCGGGGACTACGACGACAGCGACGGCTGGTTCGTCCAGCCGACCGTGATCGAGACCTCCGACCCAGACTTCCGGACGATGAAGGAGGAGCTGTTCGGGCCCATCGTCACCGCGTTCGTCTACGACGACTCGCGCTACGAGGACACGCTCGACCTCGTCGACAAGGGCACGAGCTACGGGCTCACCGGCGCCGTCTTCGCGCGCGACCTCGCCGCTGTCGAGACGGCGCGCGAGCGGTTGCGCTACGCCGCCGGCAACTTTTATGTCAACGACAAGCCGACGGGAGCCGTCGTCGGCCAGCAGCCGTTCGGGGGCGCGCGAGCCTCCGGCACGAACGACAAGGCCGGCTCGATGTGGAACCTGATCCGCTGGGTCAGCCCCCGCACGATCAAGGAGACATTCGTGCCGCCGCGCGACTACCGCTATCCGTTCCTCGGGCCCGACTCCGGCTAACCGCGCCCGGCTTTGTGCAACTGGGCGTAGACGCTGCGGGCGACCTTCGCCGGCACGCCGGGGACGCCCTCGAGCTCCTCCGGTGCCGCGGCGAGCATCGCCTCGACCGAGCCGAAGTGGTTGAGGAGCGCCCGCCGTCGCGCGGGGCCGACACCCTCGAGCTCGTCGAACAGCGACGAGAAGCCGCGCGTCTCCCGCCGCTGGCGGTGGAAGCCAACGGCGAAGCGGTGCGCCTCGTCCCGGATCCTTTGCAATAGCTGGAGGCCCGGATCGTGGCGGGAAAGGACGACCGGCCTCGCCCGCCCCGGCACGAAAACCTCCTCTTCACGCTTTGCGAGCGCGATCACCGCGACGCGCGGCAGGTCGAACGCGCGCATCGCCGCGAGCGCGGCCGCGAGCTGGCCCTTGCCGCCGTCGACGACGACGAGGTTCGGCGTCGCCGCGAAAGACTCGTCGTACTCCTCCGCCGTGGCCCCAGCCGAGAGCCGGGCGAAGCGACGCGAGACCATCTCGCCCATCGCGGCAAAGTCGTCCATCCCCTCCTGGCCGCGGATCGCGAACTTGCGGTAGTGCGCCTTCTTCGGCAGGCCGTCCTGGAAGACGACGAGCGAGCCAACGTTGTCCTGGCCCATCGCCGTCGAGACGTCGAAGCACTCGATCCGGAGCGGGAGCGACTCGAGGTTGAGCGTCTCCCGAAGCTGCTCGAGCGCCTCGACGCGGCGCAGGCGCCGCTGCTCCCCCTGTGCGAGATCGCTCGTGAGGACGTGGAGCGCGTTCTCGTCGGCGAGCCGCTGCAGCCGCCGCTTCTCGCCCCGCTCGGCGACGCGGATCTCCACCCGCGCGCCGCGCCGCTCCGACAGCAGCTCGGCGAGCGCCGAGAGGTCGCCGGCGTCGTTCGGGACGACGATCTGCGGCGGCACGCTCGGCGCGCTTCCGTAGTACTCGAGCCCGAACGACTCGAGGATCGTCGTCACGTCCTGGCCGCCGACGTTCTCGAGGTGGAAGGAGTGCCGGTCGACCATCTTGCCGCCGCGCAGCGGGAAGATCTGCACGACGGCGCGGTCGCCCTCAGCCGCGAAACCGATCACGTCCACCGTCCCGACCGACTGCCGCTCCACCGCCTGCCGCTCGACGAGGTGCTGGACGGCGAACAGCCGGTTGCGGTAGCGCGCGGCTTCCTCGAAGCGCTCGTCCACGGCCGCCTCCTGCATCCGCCGTTCGAGCTCGCGCTGGATCGGCTTCACGTCGCCCGACAGGAACTCGATCACGCCGTCGACGATGCCGCGGTAGTCCTCCTGCGACACGTAGCCGACGCACGGCGCGAGGCAGCGGTCGATGTGGTAATCGAGGCACGGGATGCCGCTGTGGCGACCCGGCTTCGGCCCCTCGCACGGCCGGTAGCGGAAGACGCGGTTGAGGACGTCGAGGGTCTCGCGTACCTTCTTCGCGTTCGCGTAGGGCCCGAAGTACCAGACGCCCGGCCGGTGCCGCTCGCGCGTGAACATGACACGCGGGTACTCGTCCTCGATCGTGACCGCGATGTACGGGAAGGACTTGTCGTCGCGCAGGCGGACGTTGAACGGCGGCCGGTGCCGCTTGATGAGGTTCTGCTCGAGGTGAAGCGCCTCGACCTCGCTGCCGGTGACGATGACCTCGACGTCCGCGACGCGCGCCGGCAGGCTGCGGATCTGCGCGCGCCCGTCCGTCGTCTTCTGGAAGTACGAGCGGACGCGCGACCGCAGCATCTTCGCCTTGCCCACGTAGAGGACGTCGCCGTCCGCGTCCCGGAACAGGTAGACGCCGGGCTTCGCAGGCAGCGACTTCAGCTGGTTCTGTACGCGCGTAGGCACGGCTACCATCCTGCCGATGGAGGGCCAGTACATCGTGTACACCTTCTACAGGCTCGATCCGGCCTGGCGGCGGCTCCTCCCTCCCGACGTGCGCCAGGCGCACAAGGACGAATTCGCCGACGTGGTGGACTCCTTCGGTGAGCGCTTCGAGCACCTGCGCGCCTACACCACGGCGGGCGTGCGGCCGGACTCCGACTTCTTCCTCTGGAAGATCACCGAGCGCTACGACGACCTCGGCGAGCTCGGCGCAGCGCTGAACGGCACGGGGCTCGCCGGCTGGCTCGAGACGACGTACTCGTACCTCGCGACGACGAAGGCGTCGCAGTACACGAGCGCGCGGAAGGCGCGGAAGATCACGCCGCACGGCCTTCCCTACCTCGTCGTCTACCCGTTCGTGAAGGTGCGGCCGTGGTACGAACTGCCCGAGGAGGACCGGCAACGCGCAATGGACGAGCACATTCGCATCGGCCGCGAGGAGTTCCCGGGGATCAAGAACCACACGACGTACTCGTTCGGGATCGACGACCAGGAGTTCATGACGGCGTTCGAGTGCGAGGAGCCGGCCGACTTCATGCACCTCATGCTCCGGCTGCGGGGCAGCGAAGCGTCCCGCTACACGGAGCGCGACACGCCGATCTTCGTCGGCCGCCACGTGCCGGTGCGCGAGGCGCTCGCCTCGCTCGACGGCGCCTCGGCGCACGTCCAGGCGTAAGGACGCTCGCGCAGTCCACTGCGCGTCGGGTCGAGGCCTCGATTCATGCGCCTTTCTGTCGCCCGCTGAATTTCAGAGTCAGGGTCGACGCCAATCACCTCGCCGAAGCTCGTACACAACCATTGGTTCTGCCGAACGCCCACGGCCGGAGCCGCGCACTTTGAATCCGAGCTTGGCTGCCAGGCGGCGCGACGGTTCGTTCTCTCCTTCCTCAATGTACGCCGTGATGCTCTCGACGTCGGTACGGCTCCAGAGGTCATCGATGGCCGCTTCCATTGCCTCGGCCGCGACGCCTTCGTTCCGGCGGTCCTTGGACACCCACCAGCGCGCCTCGACTTCGTCGGGCTCGATTCCGTCGATGCCATCGCCGGCAAAGCGCAGTTCAGCGCCACCGAGGAAGCTGTCGTCCAGCCTGTCTCGGATCGCCCAGGGGCCGAAGCCGTGCTCTCGCCACTGCACCTCGGCGGCGCGGGTGTCACGCAATGCGTCGGCGGCGTTCCCAGACGCTCGTGCGTGCTCGGTCTCGTGGAGCCGAGCCAACGGGATGAGGATCAGCCGTGCTGTTCGGAGAACGATCCCGCCTCCTGCCTTCCCCGACGGGCCGCTCGCATCACGCCCTTGCACCACCGCAGTATCGCCTCCTGCGTTCGAGGGACATCCCGAACACTGGCCCACTCCAGCGTTTGGAGAGCGCAAAACGGCAGATGCGCACGCTTGATGCGCGCTCTCCGACGACCATATGCTCGCGTTCGCCGCGGCCGCCGGACTACGACGAGAGTTCAGCCCGGCGCGACCACCATGCCTCGGCGGCGGTCATTGCCCTCTCGGCCTGGTGGATCGAGTCGCCCACGAGTCCTGCGGTGGCGGCCCAGTGCAAGGGCACAAGGGCTAGAGCCCCGGGGAGCCAACGGTGCTCGTCGGGAGTCAGCGGTTCCGGAGCCGTGCTTTCGTAGGCGTCGAGCAGTCGTCGCGGCTCGAGTAATTCAACGGGCTGGCCCACGCCATCGGGGCCGCTTTGTGCGACGTGGTTCAGGCTGCCCGCGATGTCGTACAGCCGCTCCCTGACCCTCACAAAATCCAGGTCGAAGGTGGCCCATGAGCCGTCTGACAGTTCTCCCGCGTTGCCCAATTTGTAGTCCCCATGAATCGGAGTGCATGGCAGTTCGAGGCCCTCCCGGAGCTTGGAGAGCTCGCCAGTCAGTTGGCGCATCCGATGCACGACCGGCTCGCTGCGGGGTCCGAGCCTACGGCGTGTGAAGCCGACCGAGTAACGCAGTTGGCCGAAGGTTCTGTGGTCGTCGAGGGGTTCGGGCGGACTGGGCTCCCAGACTGCTTTGAGCGCAGTGTGAAGGCATCCGAGCTCCTCGAATAGGCGGACGTAAGAGTCCTCGCCCGCCCGTGGCTGGACGTGATCGATGAACTCCTCAATCTCAGCCCAACGATCAGCGACCCTGAGAAAGTCGCAGCCAGAAATCCGAATCGGCCGAGCGACGCGGACTTGCGTCCGCTGGAGCCGCTCCCGCAGGCGCCGCAGTCCCGCGACCCGGCCGCGGCGGACCCAAGGCCTATGAACCCGGAGGACAACCGGCGGCGCAGCGTCTATCCGCAGGTTGAGGTTGAACCCACCGCCAAGGTCTGCCCATCCGGCCCCTCGCGCGACGCGGGCGATCAGGGCCGAGACGGCCAGGTCATCTGGACCGGCTCTAGGTCCAAACCAGCGCGGCAAGGCAGGGGAAGAGGTCGAAGCGTCGACTCCGGTCATGGCAATCGCCACCAGCGCACCCGACGAAGGGCCCGCCAGGCGATTGCGAACACAAAGTCAGACATTAGAGGACGGTGCCGCTCAGGCGTCATTCCCGAACACTGGCCCAGGCGAGCGGTGCTAGCTCGATTCTCCGTTTCCGTCTCGGCCCGAGCTCACAATGAACCGCTCGACCGCGATGCTGATGGCATTCGAGCGGATTGACTCGTGGAGATCGAAGTCGTGGTGGCCGCCGGATAGCTCCACGTACTCGGCCGGGTGGCTCGAGCCAGCGCGCGCTCGTTCGACGAATTCTCGGACGTGTGACGGCCTGACCAGACCCGGCGATCCCATCCGCGCCCGCGTTCATCGCATCGATCGACAGGTAGGCGTCGGCCGAGCTGCCGACCAGAAAGATCTGATCCGGATCGCCGCCGTATTCGCGCGCATGCGACCGCACCCACTCGATCGCGGCCAGGCCGTCGGCGAGCTGTTCGTCGTAGCCGACGCGTGGACGCAGCCGATAATTGGCGCTCGCGCAGACCATGCCCTGACTGACCAGATGCCCAATCAGCGGTCGGGCCTCGCGGCGCTTGTTGCCCGAATGAAACCCACCCCAGTGGAAGTGCAGCACCACGGGTACACCGGCCGGCCGGTCCCGGCGGTGGTAGACGTCGAGGTCGCGACGCGAGCCTTCGCCGGACGAAAGGTTCCGGACACGTACCACATCGCGCCGGAACGCCGGCAACGGCGCCATCAGAATTCGCCGCCACGCCCGGCGCGGCGGCGTCGGATTGTCGAGCGCGGCGTCGTCCCGAAGCGCTCGCCGGACGATCACCACAAGCCCGAGAAGTTCGACGAGTGATACGACTCCGACGATGACGCCGCCCACTGAATCCAGATCGCCCTGTGCCAGTGCAAGGGCAATCGATGCGATCAGCAGGTAGCCGGCAATGAACGGCAGCTCGCTGAGCACCAACGCTGGGCTCGCGCCACTCCACCGAGCCGTCGCCAAGAGGTGAGAGCGCAGACGGTGCCCCAGCCCACCAAGGCGACCGGAACGATTAGACCGATTGGCATCAAGCGGTGCCTCGAAACTGTTCAACCACGGCCACTGGCATCGAAAACCGAATCACCTGACCGACGTGGGGGTGTAACGCGGCACGAGTAGTTCCAACCTCCTGAACCTCCGACGCGGTGGACGCGGGAACCTGGCCCCTGCGCTAGTAGATGTGCAGCTTCTCTAGGAGCGCGAGCGGGTCGTCGAGCGACTCGAAAAGGTCTTTGTTGTGCTTGATCATCTTGCTGCGCATGTATACGCGAAGCCACTGCTTGTAGATGAACAGCTCGTAGCGATCGAGCAGGTCTCTTAGTGGCAGGTCCCGTTGGGCGATGAGCCCCGCCAGGAACATCGCACACTCGAAGCCAAGCGAAATCGACTGGAAGTACGGCGAGCCGATGGCCGAGTCGCCGGCGAGAAACACGGGCGAACTGCCGAACGGGTGGTCGCTCGGCCCCGCGGCAAGCAGTTGCCGATTGGTGGCGTTACGTGCCCGGTATAGGTCGAGCGGGATCCGGACGATCTCGAGGTCGCCGAGTATCTCGCCGTGTGTCTCCTCCTTGATCTTGTCGATGAATCTGTCCATCGACTCGGCGACGTCGGGGACGTTGCTGCGTAACCACCGACCGTCGAATCGGGACGGCATCGCCTCGTAGTCCTCGGCGCTGATGTTCACGATGCCCGTGACGTGGCTGACGCCGCCGTCGTAGAGCGTGCGATGCACCATCGGGATGAACTTGTACTGCGGGTTGTCGATGTTCTTGTAGTACTTGCAGTACTCGTTGCAGTCGTACGACTGCCCGTACAGGAAGGTGATGACCAGCGCGTATTCGAGCCGGACGTTGACCGTGTTCGCCCCATCGACCACCTCGCCCGAGCTCGGAACCAAATGATCACGAAGCACGGACCTGCTCCCCGTGGCGTCGATCAGGACGTCTCCCGGCTCGAGCATCTCCATCGCGTCCTCGGCCGTCACGACGGCCGCGGTGCGCTGCACCCTATTCAGCCCGCGCGCATCGATGAGATCGCTGATTGACCGCTCGATGGAGTTGAGCGGGCAGAACCCGAGCGCCCAGTTCTGCAGGAGTGCAGACAGGTCCGAGGGAATGGATTGCCTGAACGCCAGGCCCTGTTCGAGCTCCGGTTGATCGAAGATCGCCTGGACGCTATCTTCGTCGATCAGATCGGTGCGGTAGCCCTCCACTGAATCCGCAACGAGATACTGTGCGAGCTGGACCATGCGTGTTCGGGTGTATTCGTGCCGTTTTTCATAGAGGCGCACGGACACTCTCTCCATCGACTGCAGGAGTGCCGCGAGCAGGAGACCCACGGGTCCTGCGCCGACCACGTGGACTTGTATCTCGGAGGGCAGTCTCTCGAGAGCCCCGGAGTCGGACGGGGGTGGTGGCATTCGTCTCGTTGCTCGAGTTGCGGGCTGGACACGGAGAGATGAGCCGGACCGCGTCCGCGATGCGACGCGACCCGGCTACCGCTCTTACTACGCGCCGACCAGCGTGCCGCTCTCGACCTCGTCGAAGTATGTGATCTCGAGCGACCCGGCATCGACGCCCGCCCCGCTCATCGCGTCCTTCAACTCGGTCATCTCGAAGAAGGCGTGCGCGGACTCGGGCGAGTCGAATGTGTGCGTGACGATGACGTCGTTGGGATTGTCGATCGACCGCAACACCTGGTGCGCGCGCACTCCGTGCTCGGATTGGACCGACGTGAAGCCGTCGTACATCTGCTTCCAGGCGTCGAAATCCGATACCCGGTGCCGGACAACAGCAACCGTGCTCATCACCTGACCCCCTCTCCGGGGTGGATGCCCCGCTGCGAGACACGGGCTTCGGAAGAAGCGCGCAACGAGGGCGACACTCGACACCCTACGCCAGGCCGCGTCGAGGTTTCAAGGAGTCAAGCGACGCTTCGACGCCGGGCCGTAACCAGACCGCAGCAATCTCCTCCACGAACCGAACTAGCTTAGGACGACTCCTCCGCCGCGGCGGAGAAGTCGACCGCCACGCGCTGGTCAAAGCCGGACGCCCCGGGGGCGGGGTTGACGCCACCCGCGAACTCGAGGACGACCATCGGCCGAACGAGGTACGAGGTCCGCGGTCGAAGGCGTGTCGAAGCCATAGACGCGCGGCCGCGCACGTCGTAGGCTCGCGAGCATGAACCGACTTCGTAGAGTGTTTCGCCTGCCCTCCTGGGCCCGCCGACCGATGCCGGAGCCGGCTCCCGAGGCGACGGCGGCCGTTCCTGAGGCGCCGCCACCCGAAGCGACGCCAGCCTCAATCGCGGCGAATGAACGGCTGCAGAATCGGCGTCCGTCCCCGCCGCCGGCGGAGGCATCCGACGACGCGCGCGAGCGCCAGGAACCCCAGTAGCCAGAGGCACCAGCGCCCGAGCTAGATGTACGTGTGCTGGTCGCGCCAGGTGCGGAACATCGCGAAGCCGCACAGGGCGAGGATGGCGACGAAGGCGAGGATCTCGTAGCCGACCGCGCCGCCGTACCAGTAGAGGCCGACGTCGGCGACCGCCACGGCCGCCGCACCGTAGAAGACGATCTGGGCGCGCTGCGGCCACATCGCGATCCCCTCGCGGCGCTCGCGCCAGACGAGGAAGATGAAATACACGATCGCGAGCACGAAGACGATGCGGGCGATGAGGCTCAGCGCCACCAGCGTCTGCTCGAGCTGGAACGCCACGATCAACCCGGCGATCGCCGCCAGGATCAGCAGACCCCGCAGGGTCGGATTGATGCGCGAGAAGAACCTGCTCATGTTGCGGTCAAGTACGCCCGCACCGCGAGCGCTCCTGCCACCAAGGTAGCGCCCGTGAACCAGGCGAGGCGT
>DASYOZ010000095.1:0-2565 GCA_036007185.1 Gaiellaceae bacterium
TAGCCAGATGGCAGTGAAGCTCAGGCTGACGCGGGTCGGGTCGAAGAAGAACCCGATCTACCGCGTCGTCGCCGCCGATTCGCGCTCGCCGCGCGACGGCAAGTTCATCGAGATCGTCGGCCGCTACAACCCGCAGTCGGAGCCCTCGCTCATCGAGCTCGACGAGGAGAAGGTGCGCGGCTGGCTCGAGAAGGGCGCGCAGCCGACCGAGTCGGTGGCGAAGCTGCTCAAGGCCAAGGGCATCGGCTGAGCGATGCGGGAGCTCGTTGCCGAGCTCGCGCGCCGGCTCGTCGACGAGCCCGACGCCGTGCAGGTCGAGGAGGTCGAGGAGGAGGACGGCACTCTTCTCCTGCGCCTGCACGTCGCTGAGGGCGACGTCGGCAAGGTGATCGGCCGCCAGGGCCGGCTCGCCCGGGCGCTGCGCACGATCGTCCGGGCCGGAGGCGTCGAGGCGGGACGCCGGCTCCAGCTCGAGATCGTCGACTGATGCCGTCCGTCGCGGCGCTCTACGACATCCACGGCAACCTTGCCGCGCTCGAGGCGGTGCTCGCGGAAGTGCCGGACGACGCGGCGATCGTCGTCGGGGGCGACATCTGCGCGGGCGGCGAGCAGCCCTCCGAGACGCTCGAGCGGCTGCGCGGGCTCGGCGACCGCGTCCGCTGGGTGCGCGGCAACTCCGACCGAGAGCTGTCTCCGGGTGAGGCGGGCCTTGCGCCGCAGGAGGTCGTCGAAGCCGCGCGCTCGAGGTTGAACGAGGAGGAGATCGCGTTCCTGCATCAACTCCCGCCTACGGTGCGCGTTGGAGACGTCCTCTACTGCCACGCCTCGCCGCGCAACGACGTCGACATCTTCACCGAGCGGACGCCCGAGGAGCGGATCGCCTTCCTCTTCGAGGGCCTCGATGTGGCGACGGTCGTCTGCGGCCACACGCACACGCAGTACGAGCGCACCGTCGCCGGCGTCCGCGTGGTCAATGCCGGCAGCGTCGGCATGGCCTACGAGGAGGAGCCGGGCGCCTACTGGCTGCTCGACCTCGGCCACCGGCGGACGCTGTACGACGGCGCCGAGCTGACGGCGACACGCGAGGAAGCCGTCGCCGAGTTCACAGAGCGTGGGCTCTGACCTCGTCCCGGTCGGCCGGGTGGGGAAGCCGCACGGCCTCGACGGCAGCTTCTTCGTCGAGCACGCGAGCGAGCGGAAGGACGTTTTCTCCGCCGGCGCGACGCTGTACGCAGGCGGGGAGCCGGCGACCGTCGTCGCCTCGCGTCACGGCTCCGGAGGGCGGCCGGTGATCCTTCTCGACCGGCACGTCGAGCGGGGAGCCGAGCTCGCCGTCGAGCGCGCGACCCTGCCTGACCTCGACGACGAGGACGAGTTCTACGTCTTCCAGCTCGTGGGTCTGAGAGTGGAGGAGGAGAACGGACGGCTGCTCGGACGGGTGCGGGAGGTACTGGAGTACCCTGGCAACGACGTGCTCGAGCTCGACTCCGGCGCGTCGCTGCCCCTCGTCGAGGCGTGTGTCCGGCAGGTGGATCTGGCCGGCGGGCGAATCGTTGTCGCCGCGGGGTTCGCGGACCCGGAATAAGCCCTGCCTGTGCGCATCGACGTCTTCACTCTCGTCCCTCACGCCTACGCCTGGCTGACGGAACAGCGGCCGATGGCCAGTGTTCTCGGCGGCGAGCTCGAGCTGCGGCTCTTCAACTATCGCGACACGACGCCGCTGCGCGCGGGGCAGGTCGACGACGAGCCGTACGGCGGCGGTCCGGGAATGGTGCTCCGCGTCGACGTCGTCGCCGCCGCACTCGAAGCTGCCTACGGCGGCAAGCCGGCCGGACCCGTGATCGCGCTCACGCCGAAGGGCCGGCAGCTGACCCAGGCGGTCGTCGAGGAGCTCGCGACGGAGTCGGCGATCACGCTCCTCTCCGCCCGCTTCGAGGGCTTCGACGACCGGATCGTCGAGCACCTTGCGACGGATGCGCTCTCGGTCGGGCCGTACGTTCTGTCGAACGGCGACCTGCCGGCGATGGTCGTCCTCGACGCTCTCGCGCGGCGGCTACCGGGTGCGCTTGCCGAGGGATCCGGAGAGCTCGAGAGCTTCTCCGCCGAGCTCGGCGGCGGCCTCGAGTACCCGCACTACACGCGGCCGGCGGAGTTCCAGGGCTGGGCAGTGCCCGACGTGCTGCTCTCCGGCGACCACGCGCGGGTCGAGGCATGGCGGCGGGGGAAGGTGAGCCGATGAGCGGGTACTACGACGACCCCGGCGGCCCCGAGGACGACGATCAGGTCGGCGGCTGGCCCTCCCGCGGGACGGAATCGACGCGCGACGAGCCCGAGGCTCCCGGGGACGATCCGTTCAGCTGGCCCGGGCCTCGTTACGAGCCGGGGCCCGAGCCGCCGCCTCCGGCGGCGCCACTTCCGCAGCGCCACCGCGACCCCCTGGCGCGCCTCTTCCCGGGCCTTCCGCACAGCGTGCGGGTCACGCTCGACTGGATCCTCACGATCGTCGGAGCGATCCTCATCGTGCTCGCGCTCAAGGCGTGGGTCGTCAACCCCTACCGGATTCCG
>DASYOZ010000096.1:0-16074 GCA_036007185.1 Gaiellaceae bacterium
CGCGCGAAGGACGAGATCGAGGAGGCGGTCAGCGCGACCGACGTGCAGAAGGCCGAGCTACAGCTCGCCGAGCAGGTGATCTCGAGCCTCGCCGGCGAGTGGACGCCCGAGGACTTCGAGAACGACTATCGCCGCGACCTCGCGCAGATGCTCGAGGCGAAGCTCGCCGGCCAGGAGATCGTCGCGCCGGAGCCGGTCACCGAGGCGCCCGTGATCGACCTGATGGACGCGCTGCGCCAGAGCGTCGCCGACGCGCAGAGCCGCCGCTCGGCGGAGGGCTCCAAAGACGGCTCCAAGGACGGGAAAGCCGGCTCGAAGGCCGGCTCCCGGTCTCGCAGGGCGCCGGCGAAAAAGTCCGCCTGACGCCGCCGACGGATAGGCCGCCTAGTGCTGGGCCTGCGTCGTCCTGAGCGCCTGGAGCTGCGCCTGGAAGAGGTACTTGTCGATCTTCCCCTGGTAGATCGGCACGCCCTCTTCGACGCACACCCGGATCACGTCCTGCCTGTCGAGACCGAGCTCCTTCGACAGTTCTTCGGGCGTGAGGTGATTTGCCATCCTCTCCTGCTCCTTCCCCGGGAACGAAAAAACCCGCCGCGCGCAACGCGCTGGCGGGCTAGGTCGCACCCTCGCTTGTCATGGTTGCGGGCTTCACTCGGCCCACCCTGCAGAAGCATCCATTGAGCGAAGAATATGCCTAGATGCCGACGGAGGGCAAACGACGCCTCGACGGTTTCGAGGAGCACGAGCTCGAGTGGCGCGGAACGCCGCTTCGTTACGCGGTCGGCGGCGACGGTCCGCCGCTCGTGCTCGTGCACGGGCTCGGCGGGACGATCGAGAACTGGCGCGCGCTCGGGCCGGCGCTCGCCGCGCGCCACCGCGTCCTCGTCCCCGACTTGCCGGGCCACGGACGCTCGTCGCCGCTGCCCGAGGCGCGCGACGTCGATGATCTGGCGGATGCCGTCCTCGGGATCACCGACGCCGAGGAGATTCGCGGCGCAGTGTGGATCGGCCACTCGCTCGGCGGAGTCGTCGCGCTGCGAGCGGCGGTGCTCCGTCCGGACGCGGTGCGAGGCATCGTCCTCGCCGCGGCGGCCGGCATCGGCTCGGCGTCGCGTGCCGCCGAAGTGACTCTCGCGGTGCTGGGAGTCGCCAGCCCGGGACGTCTGATCGCGCCCCACCGCCACGCGTGGGCGCGCTCGCGGCTCGGCCGCCGGGCTGCCTTCGGCTGGTGGGGCGTGGCGGATCCCGACGCGCTCGAGCCCGAGCTCGCCGAGGCCTTCCTCGTGGGGCCTGCGCACCACACCGACACGCGTCAGGCGGGGCGCGCGCTGCTCGTCTCGGATCCGCGCATCGAGCTCGACCGCGTCGCCTGTCCCTGCCTCTGCCTCTGGGGAGCGGGCGACAACTGGGTTCGGCTCGAGGATGGGATGGAATACGCGCGCCGCCTGCGCGTCCCGCTACGGACGATCGCCGGCTGCGGCCACCTCCTGATCGGCGAGCGGCCCGACGCCTGCATCGCCGCGATCCGCGACTTCGTCGACTCGCTCGGCTAGCTTTGCTGCAGCGGAAGACCGCCTGCCCTTCAGGCGGGCCCGGCCGCCGCGGGTGCCTCGAACGGGATCACGTCGGCGCCTTCCTCGTCGTCGTGTCGCGGACCGCTGCCGAGGAACTCGATCCGCCGTGCCACCACCTCGATCGCGCTGCGCCGCTTGCCTTCCTCCTCCCACGAGCGGGACTTCAGCCGCCCGTCGACGGCCACCCGCCGCCCTTTGCCGAGGTACTCGGCGCACAGCTCCGCCTGCCGGTCCCACGCCGACACGTTCACGAAGTCCGCGCCTCCGTCCCGGTTGGCACGGTCGACCGCCAACAGGAAGCTCGCCACCTTCTTCTCCGGCCCGACCTCGCGCAGCTCGACCTCGGTCGCGAGGTTGCCGATCAGCGTCACCACGTTCACGTTTGCCTCCGTCGTCGTTGCTCGGGAAGCTAGGAGGGAAGACGTGACGTGGGTGTGGCAACTAGCTCTCGAGTGCTTCGCACTCGCTCGCTGGGTCAACGGAACTGCGCCTACGGCGCGTCCGCTCGCTACTCGGGCGGCGTCGTAACGTGCCGTTACGCCGCCGCCCTTGCCGCGGTGAAGGTTCGAAGCCGTTCGAACCAGAACCAGGCAAAGGGCCGAAGGAGCCATCTCGTCCAGAGCAGCGAAAACCAAAGCAGCACGGAGCGTGGTCGAGACCGCGCTCTCGACCGCGCGGAGTTCCGTTACCCAGCGAGCGAGACCGTAGGTCTCGCGAGCTTCTCAGGCTATGCTCGGCGGGTCTATGGGGCTCTTCTCGGGACTGACCGGCTTCGGTGGCCGCGACATGGCGGTGGACCTGGGCACGGCGAACACGCTCGTGTACGTGCGCGGGCGCGGCATCGTTCTCTCGGAGCCGTCGGTCGTCGCCATCGACCAGCGCTCGGGCGAGGTGCACGCGGTCGGCGTCGAGGCGAAGCGGATGCTCGGCAGGACGCCGGGGACGATCCAGGCGATCCGTCCCCTGAAGGACGGCGTGATCGCCGACTTCGACGTCACCGAACAGATGCTGCGTCACTTCATCCAGAAGGTGCACCAGCACCGCTTCGCGCACCCGCGCGTCGTCGTCTGCGTCCCGTCCGGGGTGACGGGCGTCGAGAAGCGGGCGGTCGAGGAGGCGACGCTGTCGGCCGGCGCGCGCCAGGCGTACCTGATCGAGGAGCCGATGGCCGCCGCGATCGGAGCGGGACTCCCCGTCGCCGAGCCGACCGGGAACATGATCGTCGACATCGGCGGCGGCACGACCGAGGTCGCGGTCATCTCGCTCGGAGGGATCGTCGTCTCGCAGTCGCTGCGCGTCGGCGGCGACGAGATGGACGAAGCGATCATCAACCACATCAAGCGCGACTACAAGCTCCTCATCGGCCAGCAGACGGCGGAGGAGATCAAGCTCGAGATCGGCTCCGCCTGGGACCTCCGCGAGGAGCTGCAGGCCGAGGTGCGCGGCCGCGACATGCTCACCGGCCTGCCGAAGACGGTGATCCTCACGTCCGAGGAAGTCCGCCGCGCGCTCGACGAGCCGGTCACGCAGATCATCGAGGCGATCAAGTCGACGCTCGACAAGACGCCGCCGGAGCTCGCCGCGGACATCATGGACCGCGGCATCGTGCTCGCCGGCGGTGGCTCCCTCCTCACGGGGCTCGACGAGCGGCTCCGCCACGAGACCCAGATGCCGGTCCACCTCGCAGAGAGCCCGCTCACCTGCGTCGCCGTCGGCTCTGGCCGGAGCCTCGAGGAGTTCGAGGCCATCCACCGCAGCAACAAAGCGCGCTCGCGCAACGGCCGCCGCTACTAGGCGGCGTCGCCAGGCCGGCGATGAACGTCCAGGAGGTCGACGCCCGCACCGCGCCGGACGACGTGCTCGCACGCTTCCACGCGCTCGAGGTCGCCTGCCACGACGAGTTGCAGCCGGGGGAGCCCGAGCGCAGCGTCGATGAGGTCCTCGCATTCCACCGCCATCAGCCGACGACGCACACACGCTGCCAGTGGCTCGCCGACGGAGGGATGGCTGCGCTTTCCGTGCACGGGCCGACGGCGGCGTTCGTCCAGCTGCTCGTCGATCCCGTGCGGCGGCGAGAGGGCATCGGGACGGCGCTTCTCGGACGCGTGCTCGAATGCTGCCGGGAGCTCCATGTCGACGCCGTCCGCGGCGAGCACACGACCGCCGAAGGCGCGGCGTTCGCCGCGTGCTTCGGAGCCGTCGACGAGCAGCGGATCGTCCGGTCGCTCCTCGACCTGCGAGCGGCTGAGCTGCCGGAACCACGGGTGTCGGACGGCTTTCGGCTCGTCACGTGGCTCGGACGAGTGCCCGACGAGCATCTCGCCGCGTACGTCCTCGCGCGGGCTGCAATGGACGACGCGCCGGCGCCCGAATCCCTGGAGATCGTCCAGACTGCCGAAAAGGTGCGCGTCTCCGAGGAGTCGCTCGCACGGCGCAAGCGTGAGATGCGCCTCACAGTTGCGATCGCCGCGGGCGGAGAGATCGGCGCGTTCACCGAGCTCCGTGTCTCGCAGGGCTCGACCCTCGGGTTCACCGACGACACCGGCACTGTTGCTGCCCGCCGCGGGAGAGGGCTCGCACGCGCGGTCAAGGTGGAGTCGCTGCGGCGGCTGCGAGCCGATCATCCCGACGTCGAGGTCGTGTCGACGTCGAACGCGGAGGAGAACGGCGTCATGCGGCATCTCAACGAGTCGATCGGCTTCCGCCCGTCGCTCGTCGAGACGATGGCTGTGCTCGACCTGGGGACGTCCCGCTCGGTCGGCTGGTAGCCGCGGTAACCTGTTGCGGTGGCTCCACCCAGTCGCAGCGCGCGCGCGGCGGTGCTCGCCTCGTCGGTTCAGCGCTCGAAGCCGACGCCGTACCCCTCGAAGGCCCGCAGCGCGCTCATTCGCCGGACGGTCGTCGTCGTCCTGGTCCTCGCCGCCTTGTCGCTCGTCACGATCGCTTTCCGCTCGCCCACGTCCGGAGCGCTCCACGACATGCAGGGCGCCGGCTCGACGGCGTTGCGACCCTTCCAGATCGCTGCGACCAGAGTCGCGCAGCCGTTCCGGGACGCGTACGACTACGTCGACGGCCTCGCGAACGCCAAGGCCGAGAACAAGCGCCTGAAGCAGCAGAACGCGGCACTCCGGCTGGCTGCGATCAGCGCGGCGGCGAAGCTGGCGAAGTACCCGGATCTCCAGAAGCTGCTCCACCTCGAGCAGGGCCCGGCCTTCCCGAACGACTACCGCGCCGTGAACGCCGAGGTCATCTCCTCCCCGGGTGGCCCGTTCGTCCACACGTTGACGATTGCGGCGGGCTCGTCCTCGGGGATCCGTAGGAACGCGCCGGTCGTCAGCGGCGGCGGCCTCGTCGGGATCGTCTCGAACGTCTTCCCGGACTCGGCGCTCGTGACGCTGCTCACCGACCCGCAGAGCTTCGTCGCCGCCCGCGACCTCCACACCGGCGTGCGGGGTGGCGTTCAGCCGGGGGCTGCCGCCGGCACGCTCGTCCTCAGCCAGGTCCAGAAGCAATTCCGCGTCGACAAGGGTGACGTGCTCGTCACCGCCGGGACGCACAGCGCGCGCTACCCGGACCTCTATCCGTACGGCATCCCGATCGGCCGGGTCTCATCGGTTGGCCTCACCGACACGGCGGCCTTCCTCCAGGTGCAGGTGCAGCCCTTCGCGAATCTCGGCTCGCTCGAAGCGGTCGCCGCACTCGTCCCCACGAAGCGACACCGATGACCTTGCTCGACGGCGTCAAGGCCGCCGCTCTGCTCTTCGTGGCGGCGGTCGCACAGGTCTCGGTCTTCTCCACGCTGCACGTCTTTGGCGCCGTGCCCGACGTTCTGCTCGTCACGCTCGTCGCCCTCGCCCTGTTGCGCGGCAGCGTCGCCGGGGCCGTGGGCGGTTTCTTCGCTGGGCTTATCGTCGACACGGCGTCGCTCGGCACGCTCGGTCTCACGTCGCTCGTGCTGACGCTCGCGGGCTACTGGATCGGGCGGTACGGGGAGACGACCGGCCGCGACCGCGCGCACGCGCCCTTCCTCTCGGTCGCCGTCGTGACCGTTCTCTACCAGCTCGGCCTGCTCGTCGTGCATTTCGTGCTCGGCGAGAGCGCGCCCGCCGGCGCGGTCGTGCGCAGCCTCGTCCCCGCGATTGTCCTCAACCTGATCCTGACGGCGCCGCTCTACGCACTTGTGCGGCGGCTGCTGCGGCCGGTCGAGCGGGACGAGCTGACCGCGGAGGTCCAGCTCCTTGGCTAGCACCACCGCTCGGCCCCCGGCGTCGCCTCCGCCCCGGCGCGCGCGTCCGGAGGAATCGAACGGCGAGCAGCCCGCGGTCGAGCCCTACCGGCTGACGCCGAAGCTCGCCCGGCGGGTCGCTCTGCTCAGTGCGCTTGTCATCATCGGCTTCGCGGCTCTTGTCCTGCGACTGTGGGCACTGCAGGTGCTCGCCGGGTCGCAGTACGCCGCCCGGGCGCAGGCCAACCAGCTCCGCACCGTGCGCGTCGCGGCGCCGCGCGGGCCGATCGTCGACCGAAACGGAAATGTCCTCGTCACGAACAAGTCCGTCACCGCGGTCGAGCTCTGGCCCTCGGGCCTGCCGAAGATCTACGCGCGCCGGGTGGCCGAGCTCCGCGCGCTCGCGCACGTGACGGGCGTGGACGTGCGCCAGGTCACGCGGTCGATCGTGGAGCGGCGGCGCGCTGGCGACATGCTCGACCCGATCGTCGTCAGGGGCGAGGCGCCGGGCGCCATGCTGACGTATCTGGAGGAGCGGGCCGTCGACTTCCCGGGCGTGACGCTGGCGCGGCGCTACATCCGCCGCTACCCGCACGGATCGCTTGCCCCGCAGCTTCTGGGCTACGTGAACCAGATCTCCCAACCCGAGCTGCGGACGCTCGGGAAGGACGGCTACCAGCCGGGCGACGAGATCGGCCAGGCCGGAATCGAGTCGAGATACGACTCGTATCTGCGCGGACTCCCCGGCACGGCGCGGGTGCGTGTCGACTCGCTCGGCCGTCCCCGGAGCGCCCGGACGCTCTCGACGCAACCGCAGCCGGGGCAGACGGTGCGCCTGACGATCGACACCGGCCTCCAGATTGCCGCCCAGAACGCGCTCCAGTACGGCATCCAGCTCGCCCACAACAACAAGCAGTGGGCGGCGGACGGCGGCGCGATCGTCGCGCTCAACCCCAAGGACGGCTCGATCCTCGCGCTCGCCTCGTCGCCGACGTACGATCCGTCGGTCTGGAGCGGACGCGTGACGCAGCGCAAGCTGGCCGCGCAGGGGCTCACGCCGGGCTCGGCTCTCGCCCGGAACTACCCGGCGCTCGATCGTGCCACCGACGGCACGTATCCGCCCGGCTCGGCGTTCAAGCCGGTCACCGCGATCGCGGCGCTCGAGGAGCACCTGATCAAGCCGTACGCCTTCTACCCGTGCACCGGCACGTACACGTCTCCGGAGGACAGCTCACACCACGTCTTCCACAACTGGGACCCGAACGTGTACCAGGGGATGGACCTGCCGACTGCGCTCGCCCAATCCTGCGACACGTACTTCTACCGCGCCGGTAACGACTTCTACGAGCTGCCGAGCAATCGCGGCCAACAGCTTCAGCGCTGGGCGAGGAAGTTCGGCTTCGGGCGCACGACCGGGATCGACGTCGGCCCGGAGACGAACGGGCTCGTGCCGACCATCGCCTGGAAGCACCGGACGTTCACGCGCAAGACCGACCCGACCAACTGGCGGATCGACCGCCTCTGGAAGCCGGGCGACTCGATCACGCTCGCCATCGGCCAGGGAGACCTGCTCGTGACGCCGATCCAGATGGCGCGTCTCTACGCGGCAATCGCGAACGGCGGGAAGCTCGTGACGCCGCACGTCCTCATGGACGTCCAGAATCCGAACGGGACGATCGTGCCCACGACCGCGCCGCCGGCGCCGCGGCCCATCTCGGGGCTCGACCCGGCCTATCTCAAGGCCGTCCAGCAGGGCCTCTACGAGGGGGCCAACGACCCCTTCGGCACCTCGTACGGCGTCTTCGGCAACTTCCCGATCCCGATCGCCGGCAAGACAGGCACCGCGCAGAAGGTCGTGCAGTTGCCGGGCTACTCGCCCGACCAGAGCCAGTCCTGGTGGTGCGGCTATGGTCCGGCGAGCGACGCGAAGATCGTCGTCTGCGCCGTGATCGAGAACGGAGGCGAGGGCGGCATGGCAGCCGCGCCGGCGGCCGAGCAGGTCCTCGCGAAGTACTTCGGCGTCCGGGCGACGCAAACAGGATTCATCCACTCAGACTGATGGCCGGCTGATGCTCGAATACGCGGGATCACAACGAGCGGGGCTGCGCGCCGAGCGCGAGGCTCCGCGGCTGCTCAGCATCGTCCGCTCTCTCGACTGGATCCTTCTGGTGGGCGTTGCCGGACTCGTCCTCGTGGGCCTCTGGGGCGTCGCGGGCGTCACGAAGTTCGCCGTCCCGCACGATCCGAGCTACTACCTCAACCATCAGATCCTCTACGCGTCCGCGGGTGCCGTCGTGCTCGTGGCCGCGGCGCTCGTCGATCCGGATCTCTACCGGCGTTACTGGCGCGCGATCTTCATCGGCAGCGTCGTGGTGATCGCCTTCGTCCTGCTCATCGGGCACGCGGCCCGGGGGTCGACGCGCTGGATCAGCCTCGGCTTCTTCACCTTCCAGCCGTCGGAGTTCGGGAAGCTCCTGTTCGTCCTCGCGCTCGCGGGGATGCTGGCCGAGCGTCAGCGCGAGGTGGCCACCTGGGAGACGACGCTGCGGGTCGTCGGCTTCGGCCTCGTGCCCGTGTTGCTGGTCTTCCTCCAGCCCGACCTCGGCACCGCCCTCGTCTATCTGGCGGCGCTCGCCGCGATGCTCTTCATCGCCGGTGTCCCCTGGCGGCATCTCGCCGTGCTCGGGAGCCTCGTCGTGCTCGTCACGGTCGGCGTCCTCTGGGCCGCTCCCGCCGCGGGCGTCGACGTGCTGAAGAGCTACCAGCAGCAGCGCCTGACCTGCTTCACGCATCCATCGGCGTGTCCGGCCGCGGCCGGCTACAACCTCGAGAATTCGATCACGGCGGTCGGCTCCGGCGAGATCCGGGGACGTGGCCCGAACGGTGCGACGCAGGTCAGCCTCGGCTTCCTGCCCGAGAGCCAGACGGATTTCGTCTTCGCGGGCTTCGCGGAACAGCGAGGCTTCGTCGGAGCCGCGCTCCTGCTCGGGCTCTACCTCCTCGTGCTCTGGCGCGGTCTGCGCGTGATCACCGTCGCGCGCGATCTCTTCTCGGCCGTCGTGGCGGGAGGGATCGTCGTCGCGCTTCTCTTCCAGATCTTCGTCAACGTCGGCATGACGATGGGAATCGCACCGATCACCGGCATCCCGCTCCCGTTCGTCAGCGTCGGCGGCTCGTCGCTGATCGCGAACCTCGCTGCGATGGGCGTGCTGCTCGCGATCCATGCCCGCGGGCGCGTCTCGCGCTACTCGCGGCGGCGCTGATGCTCAGGCTGCCGATCTCGCCGGCAGCCGCGCGGCGGCTGCTGACGGAGATCGAGTCTGCGGGGCGCGGCGAGCACGTTCTTGCTTTCGGCGGGGCGAACGACCTCGCGCCGGTGCTGCGACAGCAGTTCCTCCGCGGCGGCGCGGACCCGTCGGCTGTGCGCGTCGGTACGCCCGAGGGCGCCGCCGGGTACGTGCACGTTCTCGCGGGCGGCCCTGGCGACGATGACGTGGCGACGCTGAGGCGCGCGCGGCGGGCGCGCGTTCCTGTGATCGCGGTGGTCGCGGGCTCCGCGGGCGCGGATGCCGCGATCCCGTACGTCCTCGCCACCGATGTCGTACGGGCCGGCGAGGACTTTCCGCTCGAGACGATCGCGCGAGCGATCGCCGCCCGGCTGGGTGAGGACGGCGCGCCGCTGGCCGGCCGCGTGCCGCTGCTCCGCGAGGCCGTCTGTGAGCGCCTCGTCGAGTCCTGTGCGCGGAGGAACGGCCTGCTCGCGGCGGCGGTGTGGATCCCGGGCGCGGACCTTCCGGTCCTGGCGCTGAACGAGCTCCGGCTCGTGCTCCGCCTGGCCCAGGCCCACGGTGTGGACAGCGGTCGCGACCGGCTGCCCGAGCTCGCGGCGACCGTCGGCGCCGGCTTCGGTCTGCGAGCCCTTGCCCGCGAGCTCCTCGACCTCGTTCCCGTGGCCGGTTGGGTGCTGAAGGCCGCCGTCGCGTACGGCGGGACACGCGCGGTAGGCGAGGCTGCGATAGCCCGCGAGACCTTCGGTCTCGCGGGCTCGGAGAAGGAACACCGCCAACGGGAGAGCGTGGTCTCCCGTTGGCTTCGTGCTGAGGGCACCTAGGGCTGACGCTAGGTTCGGAGCCGCGTTTCCGCCGCGCGCGAGCGCACCAGGGAGCCGTCTCGTCCCGAGCGAGCGAAGCGCCAGCTTCGCTCGCTAAGCGGCGGCGGGACGCAGACGTGCGCGTCGGGCTTTGATGGCGCGCAGGCGCTGCGCCAGGCGTGCCCAGGCCCAGGGCTCGATCTCGTGGTAGCGGGTCTCCGACTGGCTCCGGGTGGTCTCCAGGTACTCGAACCAGGCATCCGCCTCTTCGATCATCAGGAGCTCCTCAGCCTCGCGCTTCGCCACCACCGCTTCACCTCCCGGTCGTGATTGGCCGGATCGTAGGTCCGGGCTCGGACGGACCCCGGCAGAGGCGGTTGCTACCCTGCGCATAGCCCATGACAAGGCTTTTCACTCACATCGAGCGCGCGCGCACCTCACAAGGGGTCGCCGGCGCGCGCCGCCCATCCGAAGGAGCTTTTACTTGCCCTGGTTCCGTTTCCGGAAGAAATCTTCCGACGACCAACGCACGACTGACGTACCCGAGCTCGAGGCGAGCCCCGAGCCAGACCTGACCGAGCCGGCCGCCGAGGCGGCCGATTCCGAACCGACAGATCCGACGAAGCCCAAGCGCCGCCGCGGCAGCCGCGGTGGGCGCGGTCGGAAGAAGACCGGCTCCACCACGGCCGCGGGCGCGCCAGAGCGGAAGGAGAAGGCCGAGCCGAAGCAGCCGCAGCGGCGCGAGCTCTCACAACGCCAGGAGCGCCGCCGCGACCAGTCGACCCGCCGGCGCCGCGAGCCGCAGCGCCGAGCGCCGCTTCCCGCGGCGAAGCGCGAGCTGCTCGTCTCTGTCGACGTCGGCGAGCGCCGCGTCGCCATCCTCGAGGACGGACGCGTCGCCGAGGTCTACCTCGAGCGGCCGGAGCGCCGCTCGATCGCCGGCAACATCTACCTCGGCCGCGTCGACAACGTCCTGCCCGGGATGGAGGCTGCCTTCGTCGAGATCGGCCTCGAGAAGAACGGCTTCCTCTACGTCGACGAGATCGTCAGCCCGGAGCTCGAGAAGGGCCACGGGCGCAAGATCCAGGACCTCATCTCGCGCGGGCAGACGATCCTCGTCCAGGCCGTCAAGGACCCGATGAAGACGAAGGGCGCGCGGCTGACGACGCAGATCTCGTTGCCCGGCCGGTTCGTCGTCCTCGTCCCACAGGGCGAGGGCCTCGGTGTGTCGCGCCGGCTCGACGACGACGAGCGCAACCGGCTGAAGGACATCCTCAAGCGCCTCGACGTGAAGGAGGGCGGGGTCATCGTCCGCACTGCCGCCGAGGGCGCGTCCGAGGAGGACATCGAGCGCGACCTCGTCTTCCTGCAGCGGCTCTGGCGCTCCATCCAGGCGAAGGCGAAGACCGCGAAGGCGCCCGAGCTCGTCTACCAGGAGGCCGAGCTGCCGCTGCGCGTCGTCCGCGACCTCTTCACCGGCGACTTCGAGAAGGCATACGTCGACGACGAGCGCACGCACCGGCGCCTCGTCGGCTACTTGAAGAAGACGTCGCCGCACATGGTCGAGCGGGTCGTCCGCTACAGGGAGAAGGCGCCTCTCATGGAGGCGTTCGGCGTCGAGCAGGAGATCAAGTCGACGATCGGCCGCCGCATCGACCTCCCGTCCGGCGGCTACCTGATCTTCGACTACGCCGAGGCCTTCACCGTCATCGACGTCAACACCGGCCGCTTCGTCGGCTCGCGCGGCAAGAACGCCGCGGGCCGGCTCGAGGACACGATCACGAAGAACAACCTCGAGGCCGTCAAGGAGGTCGTGCGCCAGCTGCGGCTGCGCGACGTCGGCGGGATCATCGTCATCGACTTCATCGACATGGCGAACCCGAAGAACCGCGCCACCGTCGAGGAGGCGCTGCGGACGGAGCTCGAGCGCGATCGGACGAAGACGTACGTCGTCGAGATCTCTCCGCTCGGCCTCGTGGAGATGACGCGCCAGAACGTGACCGATGGTCCGCGCGAGATCATGACGCGCAAGTGCCCGACCTGCGCGGGTGACGGGATCGTCTACTCCGAGGCTTCCGCCGCGATCGACGTCGAGCGGCGGCTCCGGGCGCTCGCCGCGGCCTCGCGGGCGCAGGCGTTCCGGGTCGAGCTCGCCGACTCGATCGCGAGCGCGCTCGTCGGCCCCGGCGCAAGGCGGCTCGTCGAGCTCGAGGCGGTGACGAAGAAGCGGTTCTTCCTCGACGGGAAGCCGCAGACCCACCTCGACCACTTCGTCGTCCTCAGCGAGGGCAAGCTCGCCGACCTGGCACCCCCGGCGCCCGTGGCGGAGGACGCCGAGATCATGCTGCAGCTCGTGGAGGTGGACCGCTACGACGCGGCCGCCGCCGTCGGCAAGCTCGACGGGCTCGACGTCGTCGTCGCCGATGCGGCTTCGCTCGTCGGCAAGCGGCTCAAGGTCCGCGTCGAGCGCGTGCTCGACGGGCGCGCCTACGCCGTCCCGATCCGGAAGGCGAAGGAGGCGCCGGAGCCGCTGACGGCGGAGGGCGAGGCCGAGAAGCCGACCCGCAAGCCGCCGGCGCGCAAGGGCGCGACCCCCGCTGCGGCGGACACGGAGGAGGCCGGCGAGCTGGAAGAGGCGGTGGTCGTAGAGGAGCCCGAGAGCGACGCCGAGGTCGAGGAGACGGAGGAAGCCGAAGGCGAGGAGGCTCCGAAGCCCAAGAAGAAGACCCGGCGCGGCTCGCGTGGCGGCCGCAAGCGGAAGAAGCCTGCGAGCGAGGTAACAGCAGAGGTTCTGGATGAGGCCGGCCGCGCGTCGCTTGCAGCGTCTGCCGAAGAAGTGGAAACCGAAGTCACGACGGAGGAATTCCCAGAGCCGTCGCGCGCCGTGACCATCCACATCCCCGGCGAGGATCTCGGCCGCAAAGGCGCGGCCGAGCCTGCGGAGGAACCGCCCGCCGAGGCCGAGCCCAAGTCCGAGTCCGAGCCCGCGTCCGAGGGCGGCGAGGAGACGCCGAAGCCGAAGAAGAAGACGCGGCGCGGCTCCCGCGGGGGCCGCAACCGTAAGAAGAAGCCCGCAACTGCGTCCCAGAACGGCGCCGAGGAGGCCACCGAGCCCGAGGCGCCTACCGCGCCCGAGTCAACGCCCGAGGCGGAGTCGCCCTCGGACAACGGCGATTTCGAGTATGTCCCCATGTCCGAGTGGGCCGACGAGATCGAATCGGGTCGTTAGCTACACTGCTCGTTCGCGGGCGTGAGGCCCGCGTTTCCACGCCATGAGCTCCTACGCGATCATCAGTCTCGGCGGCAAGCAGTACCGCGTCCAGGAGGGCGAGCGGCTGCTCGTCGACCGCCTCCGCGCGGACGAGGGCTCGACTGTCGAGCCGCGTGTTCTGCTCATCGGCGGCGACGGCGCCCCTGATCTCGCGCCGTCCACCACGGTGACGGCCCGCGTCGTCGGGCATGAACTCGGCAAGAAGATTCGCATCGGCAAGTACCGCCGCCGCACTGGTTACAAGAAGCACACCGGCCATCGGAGCCGCCTGACGCGGATCGAGATCGAGTCGATCGGGGCCACGCGCGCGAAGCCGAAGGCGCGGGACAAGGAGGCGGCGCCCAGCGCGAAGGCGGAGACGGCGCTTCCGGACGGCTATGCGTCGATGACGATCGCAGACCTCACGGAGGCGGCGAGCGGCTGGAGCAAGGAGCAGACCGAGGCGGCGCTCGAGCACGAGCGCTCCGGCAAGGCGCGCAAGGGCGCGCTCGCCGCACTCGAGAGCGCACTGGAGGAGAAGAACTAGATGGCACACAAGAAGGGACTAGGCTCGTCACGGAACGGCCGCGACTCCAATCCGCAGATGCTCGGCGTGAAGCTCTTCGCCGGGCAGGACGTGACGACGGGGATGATCCTCGTCCGCCAGCGCGGCACGCGATTCCGTCCAGGCCCCGGCGCCGGGATCGGCAAGGACGACACGATCTTCGCGATGCGCGACGGCAAGGTCGCCTTCCGGACGAGCGGCGAGCGCCGCTTCATCTCGGTCGAGCAGGCCTAACCGGCGTCCAGCAGCAGCTCGCGCGCGCGTTGCGCGTCCTCCGCACGGACGACGATCTCGCGCGGAGCCCCACTGACGGCGAGGCCGTCGCCTGCTCCCGCGGCATAGTTCGTCGGCCGGTAGAAGCACGCCAGGCCCTCGGTGCGGAGCAGCTGGCACACGAGCTCGGCCTCGGGCTCGCTGCCAACGACCTTGACTGCGATGTCGTCCTCCACGCAGCCACTCTACGCTTCCGCCGATGTTCCACGACCACGCCAGACTGACGGCCGTCGCGGGGCGCGGCGGTGACGGCTCGATCCACTTCCGGCGCGAGAAGTACGTGCCGCGTGGCGGGCCGGACGGCGGCGACGGCGGAGACGGCGGCGACGTCGTGCTCGCCGCCGATCCGCGCCGGCGCGACCTCTCCGGCTTCCGGCCGAACCAGAAGCTCCGCGCGGGCCGTGGCGGCGCCGGCGGCGGCAAGCTCTCGAACGGTGCACGCGGCGAGGATGCGGTGCTCTCCGTCCCGGTCGGCACGCAGGTCCTCGTGGGCGACGAGCTCGTCGCCGACCTGGCCCACCCCGACGCCCGTGTCGTCGTCGCCGAGGGAGGCGCCGGCGGTCGCGGCAACAAGCACTTCGCTGGGCCGAGACGGCAGACGCCGCGCTTCGCAGAGGTCGGGCTCCCCGGTGAGTCGTGGGAGATCGAGCTGCGCCTGAAGCTCCTGGCCGACGCCGCGCTCGTCGGTCTCCCGAACGCCGGCAAGTCGTCGCTCCTGACCCGGATCTCGAACGCGCGGCCGAAGGTGGCGGAGTACCCGTTCACGACCCTCTCGCCAGTCCTCGGTACGGTGGAGGCGCCGGACGGTCGGCAGCTCGTCGTCGCCGACGTTCCCGGGCTGATCGAGGGCGCCAGCGAGGGCCTCGGGCTCGGGCACGAGTTCCTCGCACACCTCGAGCGGGCTCCGGTGCTCTTGCACGTCATCGACTCGGCCGAGGACGATGCCGACGAGCGCTGGCGCACCATCGACGCGGAGCTCGCCGCCTACGGAGCAGGGCTCGACGAGCGGCCGCAGGTCGTCGTCCTCAACAAGATCGACCTGAGCCCCGCCCCGCCAGGGTTCGGGATCGAGGACGACCGGATCCTCCGCGTCCTCCGTCTCTCGGCCGCCACCGGCGCAGGGCTCGACGAGCTGCGCAAGACGCTCTTCGAGCTCGTGCCGCAGGAGGTGGAGGAGCCGCCAGTCGAAGCCGAAGACGCGATCGTCGACTTCCTCGTCTACCGGCCGCGGCCGACGCGGCGGGGGTTCCGCGTCTACCGCACCGAGCGCGGCTTCCGCGTCATCGGCACGCCGCCGGCCGAGGACGAGCTCGAGGCGATCCTCCGCGGCGCTGGCGCCCGGGCGGGCGACGAGGTCGAGGTGGGGGAGGAGCTGCTCGAGTGGGAGTGATCCTCTACGGAGGGGCGTTCGACCCGCCGCATCTCGGCCACGTCGCCGTCGCCGACGCCGCGAGGAAGCGCTTCGGCGTCGAGCGCCTCGTCGTTCTCGTCAGCGAGCGCCCCGGGCATCGCGCCGTCCACGGCTCCGCCGAGGACCGGCTCGCGCTCGCGCACGCCGCCTTCCCGAACGACGACGTGCGCCTCGACCCGTACCCGCGTACCGTCGAGCTGCTCCGTGCCGAGCACTTCGACGATCCCGTCTTCGTGGTCGGCGCCGACCAGTTCCGCCGCTTCCTCGCCTGGAGCGAGCCGGAAGAGGTGCTCGAGCGGACGCAGATCGCAGTCGCCACGCGCCCCGGCTTTCCCCAAGACGACCTCGACGGCGTGCTCGCACAGCTCGATCGGTCCGAACGCGTCCTCTTCTTCGAGATCGAGCCGAACGCCGGTGCGTCGACCGACGTGCGGGCTCGCATTGCGGCAGGGGAGCCGCTCGACGGGCTCGTTCCGGCCGCTGTAGCGCGGCTCGTAGCCGAGCGTGGGCTTTACCGTCCGTGAGTCGCGGATACACTGGGAAGCAGCGATCCGAGGACACGAGCAGACCCTGACCTCACTCGAACAGGCCCGCCGCATTGCCGCTCTCGCCCGCGAGAAGCTGGCCGAAGACGTCGTGATCCTCGACATGCGGCCCGAGTGCTCCTTCACGGACTACTTCGTCAT
>DASYOZ010000097.1:0-13304 GCA_036007185.1 Gaiellaceae bacterium
TCGAGGCTCTTGAGCTTCGTCCGGACGAACGCGCCGCCCTTGCCGGGCTTCACGTGCTGGAACTCGACGATCCGCCACACCTTGCCGTCGAGCTCGATGTGCATCCCGTTCTTGAAGCTGTTCGTGTCGACCGTCTCGGCCACCGGCGCACGATGGTAGCTACGAGACCGTCACCAGCTCCTTCGTGAACCGGACCGGGTTCTCGATCCCGTCCGACGTCACGATCACGTCGTCCTCGATCCGGACGCCGAAGCGGCCGCTGAGGTAGACGCCCGGCTCGACGGTCGCGACATTGCCGGCGGCGAGCGTGTCGGGGCTCTCGGTGGAGAGACGCGGCGATTCGTGGACCTCGAGCCCGAGACCGTGCCCCAGGCCGTGCCCGAACGTGCCCGAGAATGCGGTCCCCTCGATGACGTCTCGCGCGGCCGCGTCCACGTCGACGCCGCTCACCCCGGCTCGGATCGCATCGAGGCCCGCCTGCTGAGCGGCACGCACGACCTCGTACGCCTCCTGCTGCTCGGCGTCGAGCTTGCCCGTGGCGAGTGTTCGGGTGTAGTCGGAGACGTAGCCGTCGACGCGGCAGCCGGTGTCGATCACGACAAGCTCGCCCTGTTCGATGACGCGGTCGCCGGCGCGCGCGTGCGGCCGTGCGCCCGTCGGGCCCGAGCCGACGATCGCCTCGAAGGCCGGCTCCTCCGCCCCCTCCTCGTGGTAGAGCCTCGTGATGTCCCAGGCGACGTCGCGCTCGGGGCGGCCGACGAACCGCACCTCGGCTACGAGCCGCTCGAACATCCGGTCGGTGATCGCGCAGGCGCGCCGGAACGCGTCGAGCTCGCCTTCGTCCTTGACCGCGCGCAGCTGCTCGACGAGTCCCTTGCGCGGCACGAGCTCGGCACCGCCCTCCCGCAGCTGCTCGGCGAACGACCACGGGAGCGCGTTCGCCTCGACGCCGACCCGTCCCTCCAGCTCCTGGGCGACCCAGGCGATCAGCGAGCGCTTCGTCTGCACTGTCTCGACGCCGACGCCCTCGATCCCCTGCGCCGTCTCGATGTAGCGGAAGTCGGTGAAGAGGCGCGCGCGGTCCGGCTCGACAAACAGCGCCGCGTTCGAGCTGTCCAGGCCGGTCAGGTAGAGGACGTTGACGAGCCTGGTGACGAGGAGCGGCTCCTCCAGCAACTCCCGCAGGCGGGCAATCCGCTCGCTCACTTGACGTGCTCCTTGAGGTGTTGGAGCGCGAGCTTGTAGCCGTCGGGGCCCTGGCCGATGAAGCGCGCTGCGACGAGATCGGCGACGACCGACTTGCGCCGCCACTCCTCGCGCTCGTCGACGTTCGAGAGGTGAACCTCGACGATGGGGATGGTGAGCGGCTCGAGCGCGTCGTGGATCGCCCACGCGTAGTGCGTCCACGCCGCGGCGTTGAGGACGATCCCGTCGAACGTGTCGTATGCGTCGTGACACCACTTGACGAACTCGCCCTCGTCGTTCGTCTGGCGGCACTGGACGGTCAGCTCGAGCTCCCTCGCCCACCCGTAGATGCGGCTCTCGAGCTCTGCGATCGTGAGTCCTCCGTAGAGCTTCGGATCGCGGCGGCCGAGGATGTCCAAATTGACGCCGTTCAGAACGAGCACCCTCATCTCGGGGCCCCCGGAAAATGCGCAGCATTTTCTGGGGTGTTCATGCGATCAACCTATCGAGTTCGCGGCGAACGTCCGCCTCGGGTAGGACGACGCCCTGTTCCGGCCCGTGCTCGCCGAGCAGGACGAAGCGCGGCTCGCCGCCGCGCGCCTTCTTGTCGCGCCGCATCGCCTGCCACGCACGCTCGCGGTCGACGCGGGCCGGCTCGGGCCGCAGCACCTCCTCGACGACCCGCGTGTCACGACCGGAGAGACGCAGCGCGGCGAGGAGGCCCAGCGCGACCGCGCGCCCGTGCGTCAGCCCCTCGTAGCCGGCCGCCGCCTCGAGCGCGTGCGCGAACGTGTGGCCGAAGTTCAGCACCGCCCGCTCGCCGCGCTCGAAGGGGTCCCGCAGGCAGATCGCCGCCTTGAAGGCGATCGAGCGGCGGACGAGCTCGTCGTCGGGGAGCTCCCAGAGCGGCTCGCCCGCGAGAAGGCCGGCCTTCACGACCTCGGCCATACCCTCGAGACGCTGTGGTTCGGGCAGGGTCTCGAGCAGCGCCGGGTCGACCACCGTCCGGGCCGGCCAGTGGAAGGAGCCGACGAGGTTCTTGCCCTGCGGGAGGTCGATCGCCGTTTTGCCGCCGACCGCCGCGTCGACCTGCGCCAGAAGGCTCGTGGGTACCGGTGTCCAGGCGATGCCGCGCATGTACGTGGCGGCCGCGAACCCGGCGGCGTCGGTCGTGCAACCGCCGCCGAGCGCGGCGATCGTCCCGCTCCGGTCGATCTGCAATGCCCGCCACAGCGAGCTCATTGCGGTCAGCGTCTTCGCGTCCTCGCCGGGCGGCAGCACCTCCACCTGCGCCAGACGCGGCCCGAGCGCGAGTTGCGCATCCATGCCGTGGATGCCGGCGACGTTCGGGTCCGTGACGAGCGCGACCGGCCCGTCGCCGGGAACGAGCTCCCCGAGCCGCTGCAGGGCACCGCGCTCGACGTGGACGCCGGCGGCGGCGAGGACGACGTCGTCGACGTCACGCGCTGTTGCGTCCGCCACCTCCGCGTACAGCGGCGCGCGCAGCTCGAAGCGGCGCCGGAACTCGGCCTCGTCCTGCGCCAGCGGCCGCGCGCTGCGACGCACCCGCACCCACGCCGTCTCGACGTCCACCGGGAGGTGGACGAGGGTCGCACGGTGATCGCGCAGAAGGCCGGGCGTCTCCACGGCACCCCCGCCGATGGCGATCACCGTAGGTTCGGGCCGGTCCAGCGCCTCGCGCACGAACCGCGCCTCCACCTCGCGGAAGGCGGCCTCGCCCTGGGTGGCGAAGAGCTCGGGGATCGGACCGTGCTCCGCCGCGATCGTCTCGTCGACGTCGACGAACGGCCGCTGGAGCAGGCGCGCGGCGTCCTTCCCGAGCGTCGTCTTCCTCGCGCCCATGAAGCCGACGAGGACGACGTGCCGGCTTAGCTGCTGCGCGCCGTCCAGTCGATCCGCTCCAGGTACGCGCGCCAGGCGCCGACGAAGTCGCCGAGTGCGTCGCCGCCAAACTTCTGGCGCGACGCGCGGGCGAGCTCCCACGCGACGGCAGCCTCGGCGACAACCGCGAGCGCCTCGACCGCCGAGACATCGCTGCGCTCGACGAGCGCGTCCGCTGCCTCGCCGGTGTCGAGATCGATGGAACGGAGAGGCCGCATCAGCGTCGGCAGCGGCTTCATCGCGGCTCGAACGACGATCTCCTCGCCGTTCGAGACACCGCCCTCGATGCCGCCCGCTCGGTTCGTCTCGCGTCGGAGGCCGCCCTCGTCGCGGACGATCTCGTCGTGCGCCTCCGAGCCGCGCACGCCGGCGAGCGCGAAGCCGTCGCCGACCTCGACGCCCTTCACGGCCTGGATCCCCAGCACAGAAGCCGCGAGCCTTGCGTCGAGCCGGTCCTCCCGCCGCGCGTAGGAACCGAGCCCGGGCGGCACTCCGCGCGCCCGTACCTCCACCCGCCCGCCGAGCGTGTCGCGATCCTGCCGCGCCTCGTCGACGGCGGCCGGATCCGCGCCCGCCTCGGGCAGTGCCTCGCCCGCCACCTCGATCCCGATCTCGCGGAGAAGCGCCTTCGCCACGGCGCCGGCCGCGACATAGACCGCCGTGTGCCGCGCCGAGGCTCGCTCGAGGACGTCGCGGACGTCCGCGAGGCCGTGCTTCTGCGCCCCGGCGAGATCCGCATGCCCGGGCCGCGGCAGCGTGACCGGCTTCGTCCCCTTTCCCTCGGGCTCGCCGACCGGTGGCCACGGGCTCATCCCCCATGTCCAGTTCTTGTGGTCGCGGTTGCGTACGACGAGCGCGAGCGGCGTGCCGAGCGCGCGGCCATGGCGGAGGCCGGCGAGCACCTCGACCTCGTCGGTCTCGATCTGCTGGCGCGGCGAGCGGCCGTAGCCCTGCTGGCGGCGGCGGAGATCGGCGTCGATCGCGTCTTTCTCGAGGGCGAGGCCGGCGGGCAGGCCCGAGACGATCGCGACGAGCGCCGGGCCGTGCGACTCTCCCGCGGTCGCGAGCTCGAGCGTCATGGCCGAGAGCGTAGTCCGCTACAGCCGAGGAGTACGCGCGAAACGAGGCTCGGGTGCCGGTCCCGGAGACACGCAACCCGCCGTCGCCGACGTCCGGGTGTCCCTGGAAGTACTCGGCTGCCTCAGGTCAAGCCGACGGCGCGGCGCATCGCCGCCTCCGGCGCCCGCTGCCCCGTCCACAGCTCGAAGCTCGCCGCCCCCTGCGCGACGAGCACCTCGAGTCCGTCGAGGACGCGTGCTCGCGCGACTGCCGCTGCGTCCGCGGTCGCCGTTCGCGGATACGGGAGGTCGACGAGCGTTTGCCCCGGCCCGAGCTCGAACAGCACCTCGTCGCGCACCGGCGTCGCGTGGATCACGAGGTCCGCGCCGCGGACGTCCGGCGGCCACTCGCCGCGCCGGGAGAAGACGCGAGCCGCCGGCAGGGCGTGGCGAAACGCCGCCGCCGCCCCTCCGTCGCCAACGATCGCCGGCTTGTAACAGTCTGTTACCTGCTCGAGGATCGCGGCGTCCGTCGACCAGCCGTGCCCGCGCGCGATCGTGTTCACCGACGGCAGGTCGCTGCCGAGGATCCGCGCGGCGTCGAGCTTGTACGGGGCCGTGACGTTCGCGTACTCGGCCTCCCCCACCGCGGCCTCGAGCTCCTCCGGCTGGACGTCGCGCAGGACGTACTCCCAGTCGAGCCCGGCCGCCGCGAACGCCGCGTTTTGCATCCGGGGCGAGAGCGAGTGCGCCACCGGATGGCCGAGCAGCACGACCTCAGTAGCCGTACTGGGCCTCGTGATTCAGGAAGTCCTGGTAGTTCGCCGTGAAGTAGTGGTGCCGGTGGTCCGGCTTGCGCACGAAGTAGAGGTAGTCGACGTGCGCGGGATGTGCCGCCGCCTGGAGCGACGCGAGGCCCGGGTTGTCGATCGGCGTCGGAGGCAGGCCCGGCCGGATCCGCGTGTTGTACGGGTTGCTGCTGTGGAGCTCCGAGTTCGTGAGCGACTGCGTCGGCGGGATGTGGAGCCCATATCGCGTCGTCGCGTCGATCTGGAGCGGCATGTGCGCGTGGAGCCGGTTGTAGATGACGGCGGCGATCAGCGGCCGCTCGCTCGGCACCTGCGCCTCGCCCTCGACCATCGACGCGATCGTCAGCACGTCGTACGGCGTGAGGTTCTTGCTCCGCGCGTACAAGAGGTTCAGCGAGCTCCACATCGAGCCGAACTCAGCAAGCTGCGCTCCCACGAGCTGGGACGACGTCGATGCGCGGTCGAAGTCGTACGTGTCCGGGAAGAGGAAGCCTTCGAGGGCTAGCTTCTTGGCGCCGAAGCCCCGAATCTTGCGCGCCTTCGCGGTCTCGGCGGCGTATGTCTTCCCCGAGAGCTTGACCTTGCGATGCGACTCGTGCTCGGCGATCTTCGCCACCGACTGCACCCGCGCCGACATCTTCGCGCGGGTAAATCCCTCGGGGAAGACGACCTTGAACTGCCGTAGCTGGCGGACGGTCGTGACCGGCGGCGGCGCGTGCCCGGACGAGCTGTGCACGGCAAGGGTGGCGGCCGTGGCTCCGCCGAGGAGGAGGACCGCCGCGACCGCCACCACCGTGCGCCGCACGAGGATCCGGCGCCGCGACGGGCGGGGCGGTGTCAGCTGGCCGTCGGGCTCCATCGCTCCAGCCAGCCGGAGAGGAGATGTGCGGCCGCGAGCGCATCCTCCGGCGCCGCGCCGGCCGTCTGCTGCGCGAGGTCGGTCGTGAAGCGCTCGTCGAACAGCTCGACTGGGACGTCGAGGAGGCCGCGGAGCCCCTCGACGAAACGCTCGGTCTCTGCCGCCTGCTCGCCGCGCGTGCCGCGCAAGGTCAGCGGCAGCCCGACGACGACGCGCTCGACCTCCTCTTCGCGCGCGAGTCGCGCCAGCTCGGCGAGCCCGGCCGCGGTGCCCGCCCGCTCGACGACGCCGAGCGGCCGCGCGAGCGTGCCGGTCGGATCGGAGACGGCGACTCCCGTGCGCGCGGAGCCGTAGTCGAGGGCCATCACCTTCACGCCGTCATCCTTATGGGGCGACGAGCTCCTTCGCGGCAGCGAGCGCGTCGGCGATGCCGTCGGGGTTCTTCCCACCGGCCTCCGCGAGCGTCGGCTTGCCTCCCCCGCCGCCGCCGATGTGCTTGCCGAGCTCGCGCACGACCTGCACGGCGTCGAGCCCGCGCGCTACGAGCGACTCGTCGAAGTTGACGACGAGGAAGACCCGCCCGTCGTCACGCGACGCCACGATCGCGCCGTCCGCCTTCTCCTGCTGGCGAATCCGATCCGAGAAGTCCCGCAGCGGGCCGCCCTTGAGGCTCTTCACCTCGACCAGGACGACGTCCCCCTGCTTGTCCTGGAAGACGATGTCTGCCTGCTCCGCCTGCTGCGGCCGCTTGGCTTCCTTCCTCGCCCGCTCCAGCTCGCCCCGCAGCACATCCGCCTCACGTGCCCGTTCGTGCAGCAGAGCGAACGCCTCGCCGGCGGTCACCGCCTCGATCCGGCGGGAGCCGGCGCCGACGGAGCTCTCGGAGAGAATCGTGAACGGCCCGATCTCGGCGGTCGACCGCACGTGCGTGCCGCCGCAGAGCTCGACCGACCAGCCGTCGACGTCGACGACGCGCACGACGTCGCCGTACTTCTCGCCGAAGAGCATCATCGCGCCGAGGTTGCGCGCCTCCGAGAGCGGCGTCTCGAAGATCCGCACGGGCAGGTTCGCGAACACGCGCTCGTTGACCAGCCGCTCCACATCTGCGCGTTCCTCCGCGGTGAGCGGCGACGGGTGCGTGAAGTCGAAGCGGAGCTTGTCGGGCCGCACGGCAGAGCCCGCCTGGCGGACATGGTCGCCGAGCACCTCCTGCAGCACCTTGTGGAGGAGGTGCGTCGCGGTGTGGTTCGCCATCGTGGGATTCCGGATGCCCCACGGCACGACGGCGCGGACGCGGTCGCCTTCGGCGAAGCCGGTGCCCTGAAACACGAGCTCCTGGTCGTCCACGAGCCGCAGCGTGTCCACGAGGTCCGCGCGCGAGCCGTCCTCCTTCTCGATCCAGCCGGCGTCGGTGACCTGGCCGCCGCCCTCCGGATAGAACGGCGACTCGGCGAGCTTGACCTGGAAGTAGCCGTCGCCGAGGTCGGCGTGGGCGGTGATCGCCGTCCGAATGTCGACCTGCTCGTAGCCGACGAACTCCGTGCGCGAGGCGCCGCTGAAGCGAGGCTCGTACCGCGCCGTACCGCCCTGGCGCGATACGACCCGGTGCTGCTCCATCAGCCGCTCGTACTCCTCCTCGTTCACGGCGAGGCCGCGCTCGCGCGCGAGCTCCTCCGTCAGCTCACGGGGAAAGCCGTACGTGGTCGCCAGGTCGAACGCGTCGTCCCCGGTGATCTCGCCCTTCGCCGCGGCCTCCTCGAAGATCGCCATCCCGCGCTCGAGCGTCTCGCCGAAGCGCTCCTCCTCGGCGGCGAGCACCCGGTGGATCTCCTCCCGGTGCTCGACCAGCTCGGGGTAGGCATCCCCCATCTGCTCGATCACGACGTCGGCGAGCCCAGGAAGGAACGGCGGCTTCATCCCGATCCGCAGCCCGTGCTGCGCGGCCCGCCGGACAACCCGGCGCAGGACGTAGCCGCGCCCCTCGTTCGAGGGCGTGACGCCTTCGGCGGCGATGAATGTCATGCCGCGGCCGTGGTCGGCGAGCACGCGGTGCGCCTTCGTGGCGTCCTCGGACGCGCCGTACGCAACGCCGGACTGCCCCGCGACCCACTCCATGATCAGCTGGTAGCCGTCGGTGTCGAAGACCGACGCGACGTCCTGCACGACGCGCGCGACGCGCTCGAGCCCCCAGCCGGTGTCGATGTTCTTGCTCGGGAGATCGGTAAGCGTGCCGTCGAGATGCAGCTCGTAGGACATGAAGACGAGGTTCCCGATCTCGAGGAAGCGCTCGCACCGCGTGCACCCTGGCTTGCAGTCCTCGTTGCCGCAACCGGTCTCCTCGCCCCAGTCCCAATACATCTCCGAGTCCGGGCCGCACGGCCCCGGGCCGCCGACCGACCAGAAGTTCTCGGAGGACGGCAGCGGCACGATCCGCTCCGACGGCATCCCGATCTGCTCCCACAGGCCGATCGCCTCCTCGTCGGGACCGAGCTTCAGACCTGGATCGCCGGCGTGCACGCTCACCCAGACCCGGTCCCAGTCGAGCTTCAGCCGGTGCTGGATGAACTCCGTCGCGTACTCGATCGCGCCGTCTTTGAAGTACCGGCCGAACGAGAAATTGCCGAGCATCTCGAAGAACGTGAGATGGAACGTGTCGAGCCCGACCTCGTCGATGTCGGGGGTGCGGAACACCTTCTGGCACGTGGTCGTGAGCGAAGCCGGCGGCGCCTCGTGGCCGAGGAAGTACGGCATCTGCGGCTGCATGCCGGCGCTCGTGTAGAGCGTCGAGCGGTCGTCGGCACGCGGGATCAGCGAGGCGGACGGAACTCTGAGGTGTCCCTTCTCCTCGAAGAACGCGAGGAACCCCTCGCGCAGCTCGGCCGTCGTGCGCACGGCGGCCATTCTAGGAGGGGGCGTGTCGAGGCCCGCCGCCCACCTCGTTAGCATCGCATCGTGTCGCTGGACGTTCTCACGCCGGTCGCACCGCGGCGAAGGAGGAGGCGCCGGTACCGCGCCAGGAGGCTCGCGCTCCTCGGGCTGGTCGTCCTGGTCGCCGCGGGGGCAGGCGTCTGGTACGGGCGGCGGGCCTCCACCGCGCCGCACCATGCCGCGGCGGCGTCCCCTCCTCGTACTCGTAGCCGGCCGGTGACCGGGACGGTCGCGAAGGCGCCGCAGCCGCTCCGCCTCCTGCAGGGGGCGCCGCTGCTCGACGGGCGGGTGCACGTCCGCGTTCTCGCCCCCGCCGCGATCGTCGTGGACGCGCACACGGGCCGCGTCCTCTGGGCGAAGCGGGCGCACGACAGGCGGAAGATCGCGTCGCTGACGAAGATCATGACCGCGACTCTCGCGCTGCGCGAGGTGCCGTGGGACAGCACGGTCACCGTCGACAAGAGGGTGACGGCGGTGCCCCTCGTCAAGGAGGGCCTGCGCGCGGGTGAGCGCGTCAAGGCGTGGAAGCTCTTCTACTCCCTGCTGCTCTATTCGGGCAACGACGACGCGGCGCAGCTCGCCATCTCCTCCGCAGGGTCGATTCACGCGTTTCTGCGCCAGATGAACGCGGAGGCCCGGCAGCTGGGGCTCCATGACACGCACTACGTGTCCCCGAGCGGCGTGATCGACCAGGGCAACTACTCGACGGCATGGGACCTCGCCGCGCTGACCCGCTACGCCCTCCGGAATCCGCGTTTCAGCCGGCTCGTCCGGACGAAGCGAATCCAGGTGAAGTGGGCGGCGCCCACGAACTCCAAGATCTACCTCAACAACAACTTCCTCCTGCACGAATACCGGGGCGCCAACGGCGTCAAGACCGGGTACACGCACGAGTCCGGCTGGTGCCTCGTCGCGACCGCCACGCGGCACGGCAGGAGGATGATCGCGGTCGTCCTCGACTCGCCGAACCTGTACGCCGACGCGAGGAAACTTCTCAACCTCGGCTTCAGCCACACCTGAGAGACGGCTACGGTTCCCCTCCGCGGCGTCCAAGATCGGAGCCGCGGGGTCGAAGTGGCGAAGGAACACGCATGAGACTGCCGACTCTGGTGTCCGGCACCGATCTGGCCGTCGATCTGGGGACGGCCAACACCGTCGTCTTCCGTCGCGGCGAGGGCATCGTCCTGTTCGAGCCGTCGGTCGTGGCGATGGACCAGCAGACGGGGCAGGTCTACGCGGTCGGGGAGAAGGCGCGCCAGATGCTCGGCCGCACGCCGGCGACGATCGTCGCCACGCGGCCGTTGCGGCACGGCGTGATCGCCGACTTCGAGACGACCGAGCAGATGCTCGGGCACTTCGTCCGGCGTGTCGGCGGCGGCGGGCTCCGGCGCGCGGTGATCGTCTGCGTCCCGAGCGGCCTGACGCAGGTCGAGCGGGATGCCGTCGTCGAGGCCACACTCTCGTCGGGGGCGCGCGAGGCACATCTGATCGAGGAGGCGATGGCCGGCGCGATCGGCGCCGAGCTGCCCGTGGAGGATGCGGTCGCCTCACTCGTCGTCGACGTCGGCGGCGGGACGAGCGAGATGGCCGTGATCGCGCTCGGCGGGATCGTCGTCGCGACCTCGCTGCCTGTCGGCGGCTATGACCTCGACGACGCGATCGTGCGCTACGTCCAGGAGCAGCACCGGCTGCTCATCGGCCACGAGCAGGCCGAGAAGGTGAAGCTCGAGATCGGGAGCGCACTCGAGGGGCATGCTGCGGTCGCCGAGGCCGAGGTGGCCGGCCGCTACATGTCCACCGGCATGCTCGCCCGCATCACTCTCGGCGAGGACGAGGTTCGCCACGCGCTCGAACGGCCGCTCACGCGGATCGTCTCGGCGTTGAAGGAGCTGCTCGAGCAGACGCCGGCCCAGCTCGCCTCGGACATTGCCGACCGCGGCGTCACGCTCGTCGGCGGGGGCACGCTGCTGGCGGGATTCCCCGAGCTCCTGCGCGGCGAGACGGGCCTGCCGGTCAACCGGGACCCGGAGCCGCTGACGACGGTCGCGCGCGGGGCCGGCGCAGCACTCGCCGAGCTCGATGCGCTCCGGCGCTCCGGTGGGTCGCGCCGCTCCTCCCGCCGTCGCCGCGGGTGAGACCTCAGCCGTCGGTGATACTCCGGCCATGCAGACGTTCAATCTCGTAAGCGGCGAGACCGATACAGGCCCGGACGGCACGGAGCCGCCCGGCTACCTCTGCTATGCGGCCAAGCTCGGCCCGAAACTCGGGGCGGTGCTGCTCGGCATGAGCATCTACGACCTCCCGCCGGGCGAGGCGATCTGCCCGTACCACTTCGAATGGACCGACGAGGAGTGGCTGATCGTCGTCTCCGGCTCACCGACCGTGCGCACGCCGGAAGGTGAGTCCGTGCTGAGCCCGGGCGACGTTGCCTGCTTCCCGGCCGGGCCGAGCGGAGCGCACTCCGTCCGAAACGGCTCCGAGGGACCCGTGCGGGTCGCCATGCTCTCCACGAAGAACGAGTTCGGGATCGCCGAGTACCCCGACAGCGACAAGGTCGGCGTCTGGGCGGGCGACGCCCACTACATGCTTCGCCGCGGCGACCACCTCGACTACTGGGACCGCGAGCGCTAGCGGCGGCTACCTTCCGAGCATGGGCGTGACGTTGCTGCACGGCAGATGTGCGTGCGGTGCGACCGAGTACGAGGTCGAGGATGCGTTTGTCTACGCGATGAACTGCCATTGCTCGAAGTGCCGTGCCGCCACGGGCGGAGCATTCAAGCCTATGGGCGGCATCGAGCGCGAGAAGCTGCGCGTCACGCGAGAAGATGTGCCGATGTTCGTCTGGGGCGAGCCCGATGCCGGCGATTTCCGCTGTGGCGTCTGCGGATCCTTCTTGTATTCGATCGTCCGCGACGGGAGATGGGCGCATGTCACGTTCGGTTCGCTCGTGGACGCGCCGTCGCAGCTTCCCGACCATCACATCTTCGTCGGCTCGAAGGCGTCGTGGGACGAGATCGGCGACGAACTCCCGCAGTACGAGGGCTATGCGAAATAGTACGCAGTGCCTCCAGTGTCCGCCGATCACGAGGTGCGCGCCGACGCGGAAGCTCGGAATGACCCTTGAATCTGGGTCCGGAACGACCCCTGAAGCGTTGCTTCCGGATTAGTCGATGCGCTGATGTCTCCAGACGACCGCCGTCCGTTTCGAATCCTCGGGCGTAACGGTTTCTGTCGGTATCGCATCGAGTCTTCTGGCGACGCGTTGGGAGCGGATGTTGTCGGGAGCGATCAGAGAGACGAGCCGGTCGATGTCTGGGCGCTCATAAGCCCAGTCGCGAATGGCTGCGGCTGCCTCGGTCGCATATCCGTGTCCCCAGTGCGCCCGCGTCAAGGCCCAGCCAAGCTCGGGCTGAGCGTGAGTTCCTGCCTTTGCCCAAGTCGAGGGCGTCCAGTCGCGCGTGTCGAAGATCATCAGCCCAGCTTGGCCGACCACCTGCCGGTCGCTTGCCACGGTCTCGAGAATGAACGCACCAAACCCGTCCGCTCGCCAACCGCCGATCATCTCTTCTTCGATCATGGCTCGGACCTCCTCGACCGCTGAGACGGGCTCCTTCCCCAAGCCCTGCATGACCGCCGCGTCCGCGAACAGGTCGTACAGAGCCTCCGCATCCTGCGAAGCGGGCACGCGCAGGCGAAGCCTCTCCGTGTAGAGGCGGATGTCCCAGGGCGAGGTCTCATCAGCCACAATGAGACGCTAGCCGGAGACTCGACGGACAACCAGATCGGTGCGCCGGAGGAATCTTGATGGCGGACCGCCGCGCTATGTCGCCTGGGGCCAGTGTTCCGCAATGACCCCTGAGAGGTGACGTTGGTAGCGGCCAGAGGCGATGAGTTGTCGGTGGTCTGCCAGTCTCTTGCGCGTAGAGCGAAAGGGCCAGCCCATGAAGGAGTCATGAGATGACGCAGTAACGATCATCGACGTGCCATCACGCGGGGACGCGCTGAAGTGGGCCGCCAAGCTCGCCGCTGCCAACCGCTGTGCACAAGAGGTCCGCGAGTTCGCGCCCCTCCCGACCGCGGGAAGCTGATCGGGCGCGTCGGCCGGTCGGCTGGGCGAGCGAGCGTCCTCACGCCTGACAGCTAGCGGGCGAGCGACTCTTCGTCCTCGGCGATCGTCTCGCGGATCTTCTCGAGCGAGCGCCGGATCAGCCGGGAGACGTGCATCTGCGAGATCCCGACCTGCTGCGCGATCTGCGACTGCGTCAGGCCCTCGAAGAAGCGGAGCTGGAGGATCTTCCGCTCCCGCTCGTCGAGCACCTTGAACCCCGGCGCCAGCACGGCGCGGTCCTCCGAGACCTCGTACTGGTGCTCCTCGGTGCCGAGCGACTCGAGCGGGTCGAGGTCATCCTCGTCGCCTCCTCCGCCGCCCACGGACAGCGACAGGGACGTGTACGCGCGGCCGGACTCGAGCGCCTCGAGCACCAGTTCCTCCTCGACGCCGGCGCCCTTCGCGAGCTCCGGGATCGTCGGTGAGCGGCCGAGCTGCACCGTGAGCTGCTCGAC
>DASYOZ010000098.1:0-5648 GCA_036007185.1 Gaiellaceae bacterium
GTAGCGGGCGACCTCGATCGGAACGACCTGGTCCTCCGAGCCGTGCAGCACGAGGGTGGGAACGCGCACCGCCGGGAGCACGTGGCGGACGTCGATCTCCCTGTTCATGCGGTGCAGGGCCGAGAGTGCGCCGGGGCTCGAGCCGAAACGCATCATCTCGAGGAACGCATCCACTTCCTCGTCGTCGAAGGCGCCCAGGGTTCGCATCGACTCCCGGGCCTGCTCGCGAGGGCCGAAGATCCGCAGTGCACGCTCGACCTCGCTCTCGTACTCGTCCTCAGTGCGGCCCCAGGGATAGTCCGGCGCCCACATCCGGCGCGGGAAGGCGCTGCGGACGACGAGTGCCGCCGTGCGCTCCGGATACGTCGCCGCGAACAGGATCGCCATCGCCGCGCCTTCGGACAGCCCGTAGAAGGCCGCGCGCCGCGAGCCGACCGCGTCCATCACTGCGCGCACGTCGTCCATGCGCGTCTCCAGCGTCGGCGCGCCGCTGACCGGATCGGACATGCCGGTGCCGCGCTTGTCGAAGCGGATCAGTCGGCAGAAGGAGGCCAGCTGCCGCAGGAAGGGCGTGAAGGTCGGCATCTTCCAGTGCAGCTCGAGATGCGTGACGTATCCGGGGACGAAGACGAGGTCGAACGGCCCCTCGCCCGACACCTGGTAGGCGATGTTGACGTCGCCGCTTCGGGCGTAGCGCGTCTCCGGAAGGTCCATGGCTGGAGTCTGCCCTCTCAGACCTCCGCCGTCTCGGGCACGTCCTGCAGGTGCCGGATCGGCGACGGGAGCAGGAAGGCCATCCCCAGCAGCGCGCCGCCCGCACCGATCCAGATCGTGTTGTGGACGCCGATCGTCGTGCCGAGCACGCCGGCGAGGCTGGTGCCGAGCGGCCGCACGCCGTAGTTGACCACCATGAACGCGCCCGAGACGCGCGACCGGACCGGCGGCGGGACCAGGGCGCCCTGGATGACGCCGGCGAGGATGTCGAGCAGCATCAGGCCGAGCCCCGAGACGAACTCGGCCGTGAACAGGAAGGCGATCACGAGCCAGTGCGGGCCGCGCGCGGCCGGCACGAGCAGCAGCGGCGCGGGAAAGAGGAAGCAGCCGATCAGGAACGCCGGGCCGAGGCCGATCGCCCTGGCGATGCGGCCGGTGAGCGCCGACGCGACGAGCGTGCCCGCCGCTGCGACCCCGATCACGATGCCGATCGTCGCCGGAGTGACGTGGAGGTAGCGGCTCGCGTAGAGCATGAACATCGCCCAGTAGACGAAGTTGAAGAAGTTGATCGTCGCGACGCCGAGGAGCTCGGCCCGCATCACCGGGTTGCGGCGGATCCAGCGGAGCCCCGTGCCGATGCCCCCGGACTCGCGCGCGGCTCCCGGCGGGTCGGGGGTGTCGACCCGTCCGAGGAAGACCGCCGACCAGAGGAACGACAGCCCGTCGAGCGCGAGCGCGTACGGCCCGCGCAGGACCTGGACGAGCACGCCGCCGATGCTCGTCCCGGCGAGGAAGGAGAAGCCCCGGCTGCCGTTGAGCAGCGTATTCGCCTCGATGAAGTCCTCGCGCTCGACCACCGTCTGGAAGAAGCCGCCGTAGCTCACGTAGAAGAGGACGCTCGCGCAGCCGAGCAGGAACGAGATGCCGTAGAGCTGCGTCCACGTGAGCTCGCCGAGCGCGAACGCGACGGGGATCGTGAGGGTGAGCAGGCCACGCGCCACGTCGGAGACGAGCATCACCTGGCGACGGCGGCCGCTGCGGTCGACCCAGACGCCGGCGTGGAGCGAGAACAACAGGTTCGGCAGGAGGTAGGCGGTCGTCAGCGCGCCCATCTGCGCGGGCGTCGCGTGCAGCGCGAGGATCGCGGTCAACGGCAGGGCGATGATCGAGACCTGGTCGCCGAGCAGCGACACCGACTGGCCGATGAAGTAGTTCCGGAAGTTCGCGTTGGCGCGGAGCAGTCGCGGGATGCGTGTGCTCACCGGCCGGAATCTACGCGCGGCGCTATGGCTGCGATCTCGGCGCGGGCGACCCGTCGCCGCTCCAGCCAGGCGTAGCTTTTCCCGCTTCGCGGAAAGACGCCTGGGTGTGCCCGGGCGGTTCCACCGAGGAGCGCGTACGGCGGCTGCAGTCGGTCACCGATGCGGCGCTCGCGCATCTGCGTCTAGACGAGCTGCTCGCGGCGCTGCTCGAGCGGACCCGGCAGATCCTCGAGGTCGACACCTGCGCGATCCTTCTGCTCGACGAACGGACGAACGAGCTGGTCGCACGAGCGGCGCTCGGCATCGAAGAGGAGGTCGAGCAGGGCATCCGGATCCCGGTCGGCGGAGGCTTCGCCGGGCGGATCGCCGCCGAGAAGCAGCCGGTCGTCCTCGACGACGTCGACCACGCGCACGTCCTCAACCCGATCCTGCGGGAGAAGGGGATCAAGTCGATGCTCGGGGTCCCGCTCGTCGTGGAGGGAGAGGCGCGCGGTGTCCTGCACGTCGGCTCGCTTGTCCCGCGCGCGTTCCGGGAGGAGGAGGTCGAGCTGCTCCAGCTCGTCGCCGACCGGGCCGCGCTGGCAATCGAGCACGCGCGCCTGTTCGAGGCCGAGCGCGCCGCCCGCCAGCGCATCGAGCACGTGCAGGCGGTGACCGACGCGGCACTCGCGCACCTCGACGTGAACGAGCTCCTCAACGTCCTGCTGCCCCGGATCCGAGACATCCTCGAAACCGACACGTGCGCCGTCCTGCTGCTCGACGAGCACACGAACGAGCTGGTGGCGCGCGCCGCGCTCGGGATCGAGGAGGAGGTCGAGCAGGGCGTCCGCATCCCGCTCGGCGCCGGCTTCGCCGGTCGCGTCGCCGCCAAGGCGCGGCCACTCGTGATCGACGTCGACGAGTACCAGGTCTACAACCCGATTCTCCGCCAGAAGCGGATCAAGTCGATGCTCGGCGTGCCGCTGCTCGTCCGCGGCGAGGCCCTCGGCGTCCTCCACGTCGGGACGCTCACGAAGCGGGAGTTCACGCAGGACGAGGTCGAGCTGCTCCAGCTCGTCTCCGAGCGGGTCGCGCGCGCGATCGAGCGGGCGCGGCTGTACGAGGAGCTCATCCAGCTCGACCAGCTCAAGCTGAACTTCGTCGCCATCGCCTCGCACGAGCTGCGGACGCCGGCCACCGCCGTCTACGGCGTCCTCAAGACGCTTGCGGGGCGTGGCGAGAACCTCGGGGACGAGCTGCGGGACGAGCTGCTCCGCGTCGGCGTCGAGCAGGGCGAGCGTCTCCGGCGCCTGCTCGAGGAGCTGCTCGACCTCTCGCGTCTCGACGCGCGCGCGATCATCGTCGAGCCGCGGCCGCTCGTGCTGAAGGCCGCCCTGGCGGAGGTCGTCCACGCTGCTCTCCTGACTGGCGACGGGGTCGAGCTGGACATCCCGGACGACCTGGCCGCCGTCGTCGACCCGCTCGTGCTCGAGCGCGTCGTCTCGAATCTCGTCGCAAACGCGGCTCTGTACGGCGCGCCGCCGATCCGGATCGCCGCGCAGCAGCGCGACCGTCACCTCCGTGTCGCGGTCGAGGATGCGGGCCCCGGCGTCCCGAAAGAGCTCGAGGGCAAGCTCTTCGACCGGTTCGCACGCGGCGGCGGCGAGAGCGGTCACGGCCTCGGCCTCGCGATCGCCCGCGCGTACGCGCAGGCGCACGGAGGAGACCTCGTCCACGACCCGCGTCCCGGCGGGGCGCGCTTCGAGCTGCTCATCCCGCAGGAGCGAAACGGGCTCGGCCAGAAGCCCGGCTGAGCCGGTTCGTCTACCCCGACAGCGCCTGCTGCAGCGCCGCGAGCGTCTGCTGTCCGACGACGCCGTCTTCCGCGAGCTTCTTCGCGACCTGGAACTTCTCGACGGCAATCTGCGTCGCTGGTCCGTAGTTGCCGTCCGGCGTGCCCGGCGAGTACCCCAGCGCCGTGAGCGCCCGCTGGAGGTCCTTGACCTGCGAGCCCGTGTCGCCGGGCGAGAGCGTCTGGGTCGGCGCCTGGACGGTCGGAGTCGCCACGGTCGTCGTCGCGGCGGTCGTCGCCGGAGGCGGCACGGTCGGTGTCGACACCGGCGGTGCGGCAGCCTTGCTGCCGCTGAACACGCCTGCGGCCGCGAGGATCGCGAAGAGGAGGGCGAGGACTGAGGCGGCGACGATCGCCACCTGGGTCATCGTCACCGTCCGGCCTGCTACGACGATCTCCCTGCGGCCGTGGGCGCCGGCGTCCTCGTCCTCCGGCAGCATCCAGACCTCCTCGGCGTCCTCGTAGGCGCCGCGGTTGGCGCCGCTCTGCGTCTCGGTCGGCGCCTCGGGCTCGTCGAACCAGTCGTCGTAGCCCGGATCGCGCTCCTCGCGATCCCCCATGGGTGGGGACGGTACAGCGTTCGCAGGCCCCGGGACAAGAGATGTAGCCTCGCGCGCGGTGACGACGCTCCTGATCGTGCTGGCGGTCGGCTTCGCGTGGAGCATCGGCGCGCACTACACCGGCGCGGTGATGGGGATGCCGCACGCGCTGGGAGCGATCGGCGCCTGGCAGGCCCTCGTCCTCATGGCGCCGCTCGCGTTTCTCGGCGCGACGTTCGCGAGCCATGCGGTCGAGCAGCGGGTCGGCTCGGGGCTCACCGACCACCCGCTCTCGGTCAGCCAGGAAGTCGTCGTGATCGGCGTCGCCTTCGCCCTCACGACCGTGTTCAACCGGCTGCGCGCGCCGACCTCGACGATCCAGATCCTCGTCTTCGCCGTGGTGGGCGTCACGCTCGCCGCCGGGCGGGGAGTCCGCTGGAGCGCGATCGGGCACCTGGCGATCGTCTGGGCGTGCGCGCCGGTGGCGGCGTTCCTGCTCGGAGCGCTCCTCACCAGGGGGCTTGACCACGTGCCGCTCGGCGGGCGGACGGGCGCGGTGCTCGTCGCCGTCGGAGCCATGGCCGCATTCGCGATGGGGGCGAACGACGTCTCGAATGCGAGCGGCGCGCTGGTCGGCACCGGGGTCTTCAGCCCGCTCGCGGCCGGAGCGGTCGGAGGCGCGGGAATCGCGCTCGGCGTCCTCACCTGGGGGAAGCCGCTCCTGCGGCGGGTCGCCTTCGAGCTCGTCGTGGTCGACCGGGCGATGGCCACGGCGGCCCAGCTCGTGCAGGCGGGAGTCGTCCTCGGCGCGGTCGGGTTCGGCTTCTTCACCTCGATGAACCAGGCGCTCGTCGGCGCGATGGCCGGCGCGGGCCTCGCGCGCGGCCGCGAGGCGGTCCACGTCGATACCCTGCTCTCCATCCCACTCGCGTGGGTGCTGGGACCCGCCGGCGCGATCACGGCCGGCTACGTGTTCGGGTTGCTCGTCCGCTAGAGACCGAGGACGGCGACGAGCGCGTGCTCTCCACCCTCGCTCTCCCATCCCTCGTTGGGGAGACGTGACGGACACGGCACGCCTTCCCGGCTAGCGTCCTCGGCATGGCGACGAGGGCGGCGACACCGTGGGGACCTGCGGATCTCGTGGAGGAGCTGACCGTCCCCCAACAGGCGGGGACCAAGCGGTTCGCGTCGAAGGTGCAGCTGCTCGAGACGCCCAAGGGCGAACGGCTCGTCCGCTTCTCCTACGCGGGCGCAGGCGGCGGCACGCGTGGGCCGGTGACGCTCCGGGAGCGCGACATCGGA
>DASYOZ010000099.1:0-3917 GCA_036007185.1 Gaiellaceae bacterium
GGCCCGGTTCCGCTCGGGGATGATCACGTCCGTGAGGCCGGCCGCGTGGGCGGCGAGCACCTTCTGCTTCAGCCCGCCGATCGGCAGGACGCGGCCCTGCAGCGTCACCTCGCCGGTCATCCCCACGGTGTGCTTGACCGGGCGCTCCGAGAGGAGCGACGCGAGGGCGGTGGCCATCGTGATCCCGGCGCTCGGGCCGTCCTTCGGAATCGCGCCTGCCGGCACGTGGACGTGGAAGATGCGGCTCTCGAACGCCTCCGGCTCGACGCCGAGCTCTTCAGCATGCGAGTGGACGTACGAGAGGGCGATGCGCGCCGACTCCTTCATCACGTCGCCGAGCTGGCCCGTGAGGACGAGCTCGCCGTTCGCGCCGTCCATCGACGTCGCCTCGACGAAGAGGACGTCCCCACCGGTGCCGGTCACGGCAAGGCCGGTCGCGACACCGGGGACGGCCGTCCTCTCCGCCGCTTCCTGGAAGAACTTCTGGCGGCCGAGCGCATCCCGCACGACGTCGACGTCGACGTCGACCGGCGCCTCGGCCTGGCCGGCCGCGATGCGCGTCGCCGTCTTGCGGAGGATCGTGCCGAGCTCGCGCTCGAGCTGGCGAACGCCGGCCTCGCGCGTGTACTCGGCGACGACGAGCTGGATCGTCTCGTCCGTGACGGAGACCTCGTCCTCGCGCAACCCGTTCCGCTCGACCTGCCGCGGCCAGAGGTAGCCGCGCGCGATCGCCGTCTTCTCGTCGACGGTGTAGCCGTCGAAGCGGATGACCTCCATCCGGTCGAGCAGCGGTCCAGGAATCGTGTCGGCGACGTTCGCGGTCGCGATGAAGAAGACCTCGGAGAGGTCGAGCTCCACGTCGAGGTAGTGGTCGCGGAAGGAGTGGTTCTGCGCAGGGTCGAGCACCTCGAGGAGTGCCGCGGACGGATCGCCGCGCCAGTCGGCCCCGACCTTGTCCACCTCGTCGAGCAGGACGACGGGGTTCATCGTGCTGGCGTCGCGCAGCGCGCGGACCAGCCGCCCCGGCAGCGCCCCGATGTACGTCCGCCGGTGGCCGCGAATCTCCGCCTCGTCGCGGATGCCGCCGAGCGACATGCGCACGAACTCGCGGTTGAGCGCCCGGGCGACCGACTCGCCGATCGACGTCTTGCCGGTGCCGGGAGGGCCGATCAGCGTCAGGATCGCGCCCGACCGCTTGTCGTTCGGGATGCCGCGGTCCTGCCGGAGCTTGCGCACGGCGAGGTACTCCACGATGCGGTCCTTGACGTCGTCGAGGCCGGCGTGGTCGGCGTCGAGCACCTCCCGCGCCCCGGCGGGATCTAGCGTCTCGTCGCTTCGCTTCGACCACGGCACGGCGATGAGCCAATCGAGGTAGGTGCGGATCATCGAGGCCTCGCCGCTCGCGTCGCCCATCGTCTCCAGGCGTCGGAGCTCGCGCTCGGCCTGTGCGCGCACGTCCTCGGGCATCCCGGCCTCGTCGATCTTCGCCCGGTACTCCTCGACGACGGATCCCTCGTCCTCGCCGAGCTCCTTGCGAATCGAGTTCATCTGCTGGCGGAGGAACCACTCGCGCTGCTGCTTCTGCGCGCCCTCCTCGACGTCGTCGCGGATCCGGCGGCGCACCTGGAGCTCGGCGAGCCGCTCCCGCTGGACCTCGAGGGCGAGCTGCAACCGCTCGACGATGTCGACCGTCTCGAGCAACTCGACGCGTTGCGGGAAGGTCACTTCGGGCGAGTAGGCGCACGTGTCGGCGAGGGCGCCGGGGTCGCTGATCGAGCGCAGGAACTCGCGAACACGGTCGTCGGCGCCGCGCACGTCGAGGATCTCCTCGACGACGGCGCGGTATTCGCGCTCGAGCTCGCGCGTCTGGACGGGTGGCGGGCTCTCGTCCGGCCGCTCGTCGACCTCGGCGCGCAGCCGGCCGAGGGCGTCGCTGTGGGCGGCGCCGATGACGCCGCGGTGCAGGCCCTCGAGGCTGACGGCACGCGTGCCCCCGCGCATGCGCACGTGCTCGGTGACCTCAGCGACGGTGCCGACGGCCGCGTACTCGTTCTCGTGACGCGGCACGAGCACGACGCGGTCCTCGTCGCCGACGTCGACCGTGAGGGTGACGTTCATGCCCGGGAAGACGACCGTGTCTTCGAGCGGGACGAGTAAGAGATCGGTCACGGCTAACTCACACTCCAAGCTGTAGTAGGTATCCCGATTGTACCTACTCCGCTTCGAGCCCGGCAGCCTCGAGCGCCGCCTCGAGGTGCGCGTGCTCCTCGACGCGCACGACGCGACCGTCCCGCGTGTGGACGACGGCGGCCCAACGGCCGAGGAGATACGAGCGGCGGCTCTGCAGCGGCCGCTCGTCGGACGGGTCGAGCTCGATTCGCGAGAAACGCATGCTGACGACGACGCGGTCGCCGAGGCCGATCGCACGGTCGACGACGACGTGGTACCGCTCGGCGGCGCGTTCGGCGACGACCTCGAGGACGCGATCGCGGCTGACGACGACCACCTCCGACTCGCCGGCGGCCACCCATTCCACGTCCGGGTCGAGCAACATCTCGATCGTCTCGAGGTCTCCCGCCACGAACGCGTGGTAACCGCGAAGAAGGAGCTCGGCACTCTCGTGACTCACGAGCCCGAGTCTATGGAGCCGAGGGGGCTCGAACCCCTGACCTTCTGGCTGCCAGCCAGACGCTCTCCCAGCTGAGCTACGGCCCCTCTGTCCCGGCCAAGTCTAACCGCCGCGGCGAGCGCTGGCGGCCCGAGACCGGGTCCGTGACAATGCGGCATGTTCGAGATCGGGGGGAGCCTGCGTGAAGCTCGCCTGAAGCGCGGCCTCTCGGATGCCGACGTCCAGAAGGCGATCCGGATCCGCGACCGCTACCTCCAGGCGCTCGAGGAGGAGCGCTGGGAGCTCCTGCCCGGCGACGCGTATGTGAAGGGATTCCTCCGGACGTACGCCGACTACCTCGGCCTCGACGGAAACCTCTACGTCGACGAGTACAACAACCGCTACGCGCACCCCGACGAGGCGCCGCTGCTCGTCCCGGAACGATTCGCACGGCGACGGGGCGGCCCCCGCCTCGGCGGCGCCGGGATCCTGCGCCCGCTGATCGTCGTCGGCGCGCTTGTCGCCATCGTCGTCGCCGTCGCGGCCTGGCAGCTCAGCGGCTCCTCGGGCTCGAAGCAAGGGACGCCGCCTACCACTGTTCCGACGACGACCGCCGCCTCGACGCCCAAGAAGAAGTCGCACAAGCCGGCAGTAGCTGCGCCGCCGACACGCGCCGTCGTCGTTGCCGCTCGCGGCGACTCGTGGCTCTGGGTGCGCTCGGGGAGTGCGAGCGGACCGACCGTCTACGAAGGGACGCTGCTCCAAGGCAAGACGCTGCGCGTGAGCCTGAGGAACGGCTCGGTCTGGATCCGCATCGGCGATCCGCCCAGCCTCGACGTCCGCCTCGGCGGCAAGCTCGTGCACGGGCTCCCGACGCAGGCCGGCAACGTGCTCCTCACCCGTAGCGGGCTGAGGCCCGCCTGACGCTCAGACCGCTGCCGCGTCGAGGTCGACGGCCGGCACGTCGCTCCACAACTCCTCGAGCCGGTAGAAGCCGCGCGCGTCGGGCGTGAACACGTGGAGGACGACGTCGAGGTAGTCCGCCACGATCCAGGCCCCTTCGCGCGTGCCGTCGACGCTTCGCGGGAGCAGTCGCTCGTCCTGCTTCAGTCTCGCATGCACCTCGTCCCAGATCGAGTCGGTTTGGCGCGCGTTGCGTCCTGTCGCAATGACGAAGTAGTCCGTGAAGGAGCACTCGGGCCGCATGTCGAGGATCACGACGTCTTCGGCCAGCTTCTCGCGGGCGAGAGCGGCAATGCGGCGGGCCTGTTCGAGTGAGGTCAGGGTCTGCTCGTGTCCTCGGATCGCT
>DASYOZ010000100.1:0-23610 GCA_036007185.1 Gaiellaceae bacterium
GCCGCCGGCCCGCTTGAGGGCTCCCGCCACGCCGGCGCCCATCCAGAGCCGGTCGTTCGCGGCGTTCGCCACGGCGTCGGCCTCCACGGCCGCGATGTCGCCGTCCCGAACCTCGAGCCGCATCGCCTAGAGGATGCGCGCACCGAGAGCCGAGGCCACGAGCTCGACCGCGAGCTGTCCCGTGGCGTTCTCGCGATCGAGGATCGGGTTGACCTCGACGACGTCCATCGAGTCGATGCGGCGTGACTCTGCCACCGTCTCCATCGCGAGATGCGCCTCGCGATAGGAGAGCCCACCCCGCACCGGAGTGCCGACACCGGGCGCGTAGTCGGGATCGACGACGTCCATGTCGAACGAGAGGTGAAGGAACGCCGCGCCGGACGCGTGCGCGAGCGCCTCCTGCATGCACGGTTCGACCCCGATCCTGTCCACCTCGCTCATCGTGAAGACCTTCGCCTCGAGCTGGTGCAGGAGCTTTCGCTCTCCGTCGTCGAGCGAGCGGACGCCGACGAGCGCGAGCTTCCCCGCCTCGACCGCCGGCAGCGGCCAGCCGTCACGCCGGAAGGAGTCGCCGGCGAGCCCCAGCGCCGCCGCAAGCACCATCCCGTGCACGTTCCCGGTCGGCGACGTCTCGGGAGTGTTGAGGTCGCCGTGGGCGTCGACCCAGACGACGCCGCCCGGCCCCCGCGCCTGCGCCATCCCGACGAGCGAGCCCAGCGCGACGGAGTGATCGCCGCCGAGGACGAGCGGCAGCGCTCCACGTCCCGCGGCGGCGGCCACGAGACCGGCCAGCCGGTCACAGAGGTCGAGGATCTGCTCGAGGTACCGCACACGCTCGTCGCCCATCGCCGTTGTCTCCACGACAGGCGAGATGACGTTGCCGGTGTCGGAGACCCGTACCGCGAGCTTGTCGGCGAGCTGCTGCTCGAGGCCCGCGTAGCGGATCGCGGACGGCCCCATGTCCACGCCGCGCCGACCCGCGCCGAGGTCGAGCGGAGCCCCGATCACGGCGATCTCCCGCACGTTCTCCTCGACGCTCACGGCCGGAGGCTATCCCGGCCGGCGGCCGAGCGCGCCCGGGCTACACTGACCGCCGCCAGCCGCGGCGAGGTAGCTCAGCTGGTAGAGCACTCGGCTGAAAACCGGGGTGTCGCCGGTTCGAGTCCGGCCCTCGCCATTCGCGCCACGTGGCGGCTTTCTGAAAAGCGAGGCCCCCGTTGACGCTTGCGCGCTCTCGAGGGCCTCAGGTCGTTCGGACCGGTGCAACCGTGTCGCGGACGACCGTTGCCCTGACCCTAGCTCCTCTTTGCCCGAAGCGTGGTCGCCGGCTCCGCCGAAAACTCCGCAAATTCCGAAAAGCCGCGGCGTCCGAGCTCGCGGCGCAACAGCTCGGACTCGACGTAGATCGGCGTCTCTGCGCCCTTCGAGAACGAGAGCACCAGCGTCCCTCCCGACGCGACGATCCGGGCGAGCTCGTCGAAGAACGGGATCATGTTCGAGAGGACGACGAGATCGAAGTCGCCGTCGGGGCACGCGAGCGCGGAAGCATCGCCGACCTCGAAGCCGACGCGACCGGCGAGCTCCGGCGGCAGCTGCCGGCGGGCCTCCTCGATCATCCCGGGGCTGAGATCGATGCCGAGCACCTCCGACTGCGGATAGCGCTTGCCGAGCGCCGTCGCCACGACGCCGGTCCCGGTGCCGAGATCGAGGATGCGCCGTGGCGGAGACACATCCTCGAGCGCCAGCTCGAGAGCCCAGAGGTGATGCGGGCCGATCCGCGTCTCCCACGTCGGCGCGAGCCCGTCGAACATGCTGCGCAGCCGCCCGCGAAATAGCCGCCAGAGCGCCGGCCGGCGCACGACCGCGTCGGTCACCAGGCGCGCGAACCGCTGGGCGTCCATCACCGCGCCGCGAGGTCGAGGAGAATCTCGCTGCCCTCTTCGACGCGGAGCAGCTTGGCGGCGCTGCCCCGCGAGACCGCGAGGGCGAGGCTGCCGTAGCTGTCCTCGTAGAGGAGGAGCGAGCCGCGTGGCGCATCCGCGAACGTCCGGGCGGAGACCGCGTAGAACCGTTCGCCGCTGCAGGTGAGCTCGACGCGCGTGCCGGGGGCGAGCTCCGCGTTCTCCAGGTGCTCGCGCTTCACGTTGAGCGCGACGTTGCCGAAACGGTCGACGGCGAGAGCGACGGCACGGATGCGGTTGTGTCCCACCTCGGGCGTCGGGATCTCGACGCGCACGAGCTCGTCCGGCGCGACGGGCGGCCCGAGCTCCGCGAGGGGCACGCCCGCGGCGAGATGCGCCGCGGCCGGCGCGAACAGGTCGCGGCCGTGAAAGGTCCGGGAGACGGGCTGCAGCGAGTAGTCCGCGCTCGCGAGCTCGTGCGCTTCGGCGACCCCGCCGAAGCGGTCCGCCGCGGGCAGGAGGAGGCCGTTGTCCGGGCCGACGTGAAGCCGCCCCTCTCCGTCGCGCAGGGCGAGAGGACGCCGGCTGCTGCCCACGCCCGGATCGACGACGGCGAGGTGGACGCCCACGGGCATATAGGGGAGCGTGTTCGCGAGCACGAGCGCGCCCTGCAGCACGTGGCCCGGGCGGATGCCGTGGGTGACGTCGATCACGCGGGCCTCCGGCGCAATCGTCGCGATCACGCCGTGACAGGTGCCGACAAAGTCGTCCTGCAGCCCGAAGTCGGAGAGGAACGTGATCAGCGGCGGCATCGCCGCCGAGGCTACCGCGTGCCTGGCAAGACCCGCTCGAGCGCCGCGACGAGCCCGTCGAGATCGTGCGTCGCCGCCTCCGCGGCCACGTCCAGGCCGAGCTCCCGCGCGGCAGCGGCCGTCTGCGGCCCGATCGCGATCACCGGGACGACACATGCTTGCGTCCGCCACAGCGACCGGGCAGCCGACGGCGAGAGCAGAAGGACGAGATCGACGTCCGGGGCGTCGCCTGTGTGGAGCTCGACCGTCCGATAGAGAGGCAGGAAGTCGGCGGCGAGCTTCTCGACGAGCAGCCGTCGCGCGTTCTCGGCAGCCGCGAGGAGGACGCGCCCGGGTGGGCTCGGCAATGCGGCGACAAGTCCCTCCTGCGTCGAGACCCGCGACACCAGGTCGGGCTCGAGGCCGTTCAGACGCAGCGCGGCGGCGGTGCCGGGCCCGATCGCAGCGATGTGTTGCGGCGGACGTGCCAGCGGATGTGCAAGACGGCGGCCCAGCTCGCCGGCGCCGTTCGGACTCGTGACGACGACCCAGTCGTAGCCACTCGCGTCGATCGGCTCGTCGCTGATCGGCTCGATCGCGATCAGCGGCCAGAGGACGGCCTCGCAGCCCAGCGCCTCGATCCGCCGCGCAAGCTCACCTGCCTGGTCGGCCGGACGGGTGACGGCTACGCGGGTCCGCCTCGTCACGCGCCGTGGGAAGACGCGATCGCCGCGAGCTCCTCGCCAAGCGCCGCCGGATCCGACGCCGTCCGCCGCTCGAGCCACGACCCGTCCTCGGCCGCGACGAGCCCGGTCAGCGTCGACCCGTCATGGTGCGCGGCGACGGGAGCGAGGCAGCCGCCGCCGACCGTGGCCACGACCGCCCTCTCGGCCTCCACCCGCTTCCGCGTCTCCGGGTCGTCGGCCGCCGCGACGAGATGCTCCTCGCCGGCCCGCACCTGCAAGGCAAGCGCGCCCTGGCCCGCCTCGGGCAGCATCGCCTCGGGCTCGAAGCGACGCCCGATCTCGCGCCCGAGCCCGAGCCGGTCGAGACCGCACGCCGCGAGCACGATCGCGTCGAGGCCTCGCTCCCGGCGCTTCCGCAAGCGCGTGTCGATGTTGCCGCGCAGCGGTTCGATCGAGAGCGTCGGATCGAACGCCAGCAGCTGTGCCTTGCGCCGCACCGAGGCTGTCCCGATCCGCATCCCCGGCCGCAGCTCCTCCACGCCACAGAGCGCGTCCCGCGGATCGTCGCGGCGGAGATAGGCGCCGATCACGAGCCCCGGCGGATCCGCCGCGGTCAGGTCCTTCGCTGAGTGGGCGGCGACGTCGATCCGCCGCTCGAGCAGCGCCTCCTCGATCTCCTTTACGAAGACACCGCGCGAGCCGATCTCGCCGAACGGGCGCGAGCGGTCGCGATCGCCCGCCGTCGTGATCGGGACGAGGGCAAGCTCGACCCCGGGCGCCCTCAGCGACGAGAGGGCACGCTCGGCCTGGGTGAGCGCGAGCCTACTGGCGCGACTGCCGACGCGGACGAGCACAGGCCAATCGCCTTCGCACGAGCGGTGAGCATCCGACACTGCGCGACCGGACTCGGATGAAGGCCGTCGGCGCCTGGAGCGGCAGAGGACGGCCGGTGAGCTGGCGAAGCTTCAGCGCTCGTCCTCGCCGAGACCGAAGAGGTGCCGCACCGCCTCAGCATAGAGGACCCCATCGGCTGCCGCAGCCGCCTGCTTCATCCGCACGGTCGGCAGGTGGAGGAGCTTGTTCACGATCTGAGTCGTGACGGCTTCGACGGCGCGTCGCTGGCTCTCGTCGAGCCGGCCGAGCAGCGCTTCGGCCTTCTGCAACTCCGCTTCGCGAATCTCCTCCGCACGTGCCCGCAGCGACGCGATCGCGGGCACCACGTCGAGCGAGGCATGCCATTCGTGGAACTTCTCCGCCTCGGCCGCCACGATCGCCTCGGCGCGCTCCGCCTCGCGCCGGCGCAGCGACAGCGTCTCGACCACGATCTGCTCGAGGTCGTCGATGTCGTAGAGGTAGCAGCCCTCGAGCTCCGCGATGGCGGGGTCGAGGTCGCGGGGAACGGCGAGGTCGACGAGGAGGAGCCGGCGGCCCCGCCGGCTCCTCACTGCGTCCGCCACGGTGGCCGCCTCGAGCACGAGGCCGGGAGAGCTGGTGGAAGCGATGACGACGTCGACCGCTGCGAGCTGCTCGTCGATCCGCTCCCGCTCCGTCTTGCTGTTCGCGACGAGTGTGATCTCGGCTCCGCGGCTGCGAAGGTTGCGCGCGGCCTGTTCGCTCACCTTGCCCGCGCCGAGGAGGAGGATCGAACGTCCCCCGAGGCTGCCGAACACCTGGTCCGCGAGCGCAACGGCGGCCGCCGACACCGAAGCAGGGCTCTCGCCGATCGCGGTCTCGGCCCGTACCTTCCGGCCGGTGTGGAGCGCCTGCCGGAAGACGCGGTCGAGCAACGGTCCGGTCGTTCCCACCTCATGCGCGAGGCGCACCTGGCCGAGGATCTCGCCCTCGCCCGGGACAAGGGAGTCGAGTCCGGCCGCGACGCGGAAGAGATGGTGGGCGGCAGCCCGGTCGTGCAGCCGGTAGAGCGCCTGCTCGACATCCGGCTCGAGCGACGCGAGCTCCGCAACCGCATCCAGCTCGGCCTGCTCGGCGTCGTCGGCCGCCACGTAGAGCTCGGTGCGGTTGCAGGTCGAGAGGCAGGCCGCCTCGCGTCCCGCCTCCGCCAGCCGTCCCGAGAGCGCCTGCGCGTTCTCGCGATCGAGCGCGACCTGTTCGCGCAGCTCGACCGGAGCGTGGTGGTGCGAAGTACCGACGAGGACGAGGCGGATCATGCGAAGTGGCTGGCCGGGAGGGCGAGGCGGACGACGACGACGAGGACGAAGCCGGCGAGGGCGAGATACGCGGCGCGGCGCCCCGTCCAGCCGCCCAGCAGGCGCAGGCCGAGATACGCGCACCAGACGAGCCACGTGGCAGCCGTGACGGCGATCAGCGCATCGAGCCGGTCGCCGCGGGCAACGAGGCGCACGAGCCCGACGGCGGCTCCGAGCGTCAGCAGCGGCACCGACCACGCGACCGTCCGGAGGGCGAGCTCGTCAAGCGTGGCGAGCGCCGGCATCTGCCTGCGGAGGATCGTCGCCGGGCGCGTCTGCAGCCGCCGCTCCTGCCAGACGTACAGCCCCGAGAGAGCGGCGGCGAGCGTGAAGCCCGCGAAGGCGGCAAGCACGAGCCCGACATGGACGACGAGGAAGAGATTCGAGTAGTGACTCGCGCTCCCGATCCCCGTGCCGCCGCCGGCGCGGGCGACCACGAGGAGCACGACCGCAAGCGGCATCACCACGAGACCGAGCAGCCGGTACGGCCGGCGACAGCCCCAGATGAGGTACGCGGAGACGACGAGCCAGACGAAGAGAGCGAGCGACGAGGCCCAGGTCCCCCACGGGAAACCGTCGTCACGCGTCGCCTGCACCCCGAGCAGCGCGGTCTGCAGGAGCCAGCCGAGCCGGACGCCCCAGGTGGCGACGCGTCCCGCGCGGCCTGGCCGCCTCGCGTCGCCGAAGTAGCCGACCGCCGCCTCCCCGTAGAGGAGGAGCGCGGGCCAGAAGAGCAGCTCAGCCAACGGACGCCGTCTCCCGCGGAGCCTCTTCTTCCGCCTCGTCCGCAGACGCGCGAGAGGCGAGCTCGTCCACCTCGCGCTCGAGCCGTTGCAGCTTGAGCGCCATGATCAGGACGTACGCGAGCACGACGGCGAAGACGACGCAGTACGCGGCGGTGACGTATGTCTCCGCGGTGGTCAGGCGAGCACCTCTCTCAGGTCGCGCAGCCTTACGTCGAGCCGCTTGCCGCTGACCTCGAGCCGGTAGAGCGTGTATGCAAGGACGAGCATCGCAACCTGCGCGATGCAATAGGTGACGAGAATCCAGCCGCCGAAGTTGGGGCCGTGGCGCGTGAAGACGACAGGGTGGATGAGGTTCTTAGCCAACCGGATCGCCGCGAAGCTGACCGGGATGAGAACGACGCCGAACAGCGCGTACACCGCGCTCAGGTTCGCACGCTGCAGCCCGGGATCGAGCGAGAAGCGGAGCATGAAGTACGCGCAGTAGAAGAGGTAGAGAACGAGGAAGAGTACGAGCTGGTCCTCACTCCACAGCCACCAGTGTCCCCACGAGATCTTGGCCCAGATCGAGCCGGTGAGGAGCACGAGTGTCCCGAAGATCAGCCCCTGGTGGACGCACACGTAGCTGGCGAGGTCGGCGCGCGGGTCACGCTTCGTGAGGTGCCGGAACGCCTGCCACGCGCCGCCGGCAAAGCAGGCGTAGGCGGTGATCGCGATCGAGACGTGGAAGTAGAAGATCCGCTGCGAGAAGCCCTGGTTCGCGTCGTTCGGCGCGACGAAGAAGACGAACGCGAGCGCCGTGGTGACGAGCACGAGTGAGATTGCGGCGAGCGCCGGCAGGGAGATGCGGGGAGTGCGACCCACCGAGGGGATTGTCGCACCAGTCGCGCTCATTCGGCGACCACATACTCGAACGATGCCCAGCAGATCACGGCGAAGAGGAGGTCGTAGAGGGCGAGGAACCCGAGATACCGGCCGGGCGAGGCGACGACACTCGCGCCGACGGCGCCGACGACGATCGGGATCGCAAGCGGCAGGAAGAGAAGCGGCAGGATCAGCTCGCGAGCCCGGGTCGCGACGGCCATCGCGCCGAGGAACGTGCCGACGCAGCAGATGCCGATGTCGGCGAGGGCGACGGCCGCCACCGTCGCGCCGCCAACGGGGTGGAAGAAGAGCGCGTAGAGCGGCAGCGCGACGACCTCGGCCGCCGCGAGGAAGGCGAGCGTCGCGAGGGATTTCGCGAGCCAGATCGCGCTCCGATCGCACGGCGCGAGGACGAGGCCGTCGAGCGTCTGCTGCTCGCGCTCCGGCACGAACGCGCGGCCCAGGCCGAGCAGCGCCGTGAAGAGGATCGCGACCCAGAGCAGGCCGCTGGTCTCGAGCCTCGACGGCGTCCCGGGCAGGGCAAAGTGAAAGACGACGAACACCGCGGCGACGAAGAGGAGCATCGCGGGCAGCGTGTCCCGCGCGCGCAGCTCGAGAAGGAGGTCCTTGCGAGCGAGCGCCCCGACGTCGCTGACGTAGCTCATGCGGCGAGCGCGAGCCCGCCGCTTGCGAACGGCGCGACACGTGGCGGGTCGTGCGTGGCGAGCAGGAACGTGCGCTCGCCCCGGAGCTCGTCGAGCAGCGCGTCAAGCAGCTCGGCTCCGGCCTCGTCGAGCGCGCTGTACGGCTCGTCGAGGACGAGCAGATCCGGCTCGTGGAGGAGGACGCGGCAAAGCGCGAGGCGCTGCGTCATGCCGCGCGAGTACGAGGCGACGCGCTCGTGCCGCGCCTCCCACAGGCCGAAACGCTCGAGCAGCATGCCGATCCGCTCGCGCCGCTCCGCAACCCGATAGAGGCGCCCGTAGAGGTCCAGGTTCTCGAGCGCCGTCAGCTCGCGATAGACGAGCGGCTCGTGGCCGAGGTAGCCGACCTGCGCGCGTGCCGCGCTCCGCTCGATCGTCCCCTCGGTCGGCTGCGCGAGACCGGCGCAGATCCGGAGCAACGTCGTCTTCCCGGAGCCGTTCGGCCCCGTGACGACGAGAAAGCCGCCGCGCGCGAGCTCGAGATCGATCCCGCGCAGCACGCGCTTTTCTCCATACCGCTTGCCGAGCCGTCGGGCCGTGAGCACGCGCCCAGGATAGGCGGTTCCGCGCGATTTACCGGCGTTTTACTCCCACCTTGCGCAGAACCGCGCACGAGTCTGGCCTTCTTCGATCTGCGGCCGGATCATCGTCAAGCAGGAGGAGACCATGTCAAGGAAACGGTTCTTGCCGCTCGCAGTGATCGTTGTCGCGGCACTCGTCTCGGCAGGCATTGCTGCAGCGGGGCACCACGCCCCGTCTGTGCAGTCCGCAAGTGCCGCCTTCGCCGCAACGACCGTCTCGAACAAGCTCCAGGTCACATGCTCGGTGAACGGTGGCGACACGTTCCAGGCGACACGGGCCACGTACACCGGACTGGCGACGAGCACGGATCCGCGACTCGCCGGGGCGCTCACGATCCGGGCGTGGAGCCTCGTCGACACCTCGAACGGCGTCGGTCATGTGTTCGGCGAGTTCCGGATCCTGGGCACAGGAACCCGCGCCCACGGCACGCTCAACGCGGCAATCTCGGGTGGAAAGGCGTCTGGGCTCGCCCGCGGTTTCCTGCGGCATCGTTGGGGACGGCTCATTGCCTCGCTCGGTGCCACGTTCGATCCGAGCGCGGGCTTCGCGTCGGGCTCGCTCGGGTCCAGCACCACGGGGGCCGGATTCATCCGCTCTGGCCGCTGGTGTCACCCCCCGCACTGGCCGCAGAGCTAGGACCGCGGTTCCGGGGCGCCGTGCAAACGGCCCCCCGACCGCTCAGATTGTGACGTCGGCTATGACGAAGACCGCAAACACGACGCTGATCACGCCGTTCATCGTGAAGAACGCCGTGTCGAGCCGCCGCAGGTCGGTCGGACGGACGAGGGAGTGCTCGTACGCGAGCAGGAGCGCGACGGCGGCGACTCCGAGCCAGTAGAACGCCCCGACGGATAAGCCGAGCCCCGCTGCAACGAGACAGGCGACGGTCGCCAGATGCGCGAGCCGGGCGCCGAGGAAGGCACCACGCACGCCGAAGCGCGTGACGATCGATTGCAAGCCCTCTCGGCGGTCGACCTCCTCGTCGAAGAGCGCGTAGAAGAAGTCGAACCCGGCCACCCAGAAGGCCACGGCCGCGCCGAGCATCCACGACTGCCACGGGAGCTTCCCGGTTATGGCGACCCAGGCGCCGACGGGAGCGAGCCCGTCGACCGCGCCGAGCCAGAGGTGGCAGGTCCACGTGAAGCGCTTGAGATACGGATAGACGACAAAACCGACGACCGGGATGGGCCACAGCCAGCGGACGAGCGGGTCGAGCTGCCACACGGCGGCGAGGAAGAGCGCGAGCGAGGCGACGCAGAAGACGGCGACCTGGGCGATCGAGAGCTGGCCGCTCGGGATCTCCCGCCCGGCGGTCCGCGGATTCCGCGCGTCGATCCCCGCATCGATCAGGCGGTTGAGTGCCATGGCGAGCGAGCGGGCGCCGACCATCGCGACCGTGATCCACAGCAGGTCATGTGCGCTGGGCGTCCCCCCGACCGCGAGAAACGCACCTACGTAGGCGAACGGCAGCGCGAAGACCGTGTGCTCGATCTTGACGAGGCGCGCAAACCGCGCGGGTAGCGGCGCCGGCGTGGAAGTCGCCGTCACGTCTGCTCGTGTGCCGTGGGGGTGTCCGCCAGGAGCTCGAGCGCGTGCGCGAGCGCCGGCCGCAGCACCGCGAAGCCGTCGCGGCAACCACCTGTCGAGCCCGGCAGGTTGACGACGAGGGTGGAGGCGAGGACTCCGGCCGCCCCCCGCGAGAGGAGGCCATGCGGCGTCTTCGCGATCGAGTCCGCACGCAGCGCCTCGACGATTCCCGGCGCCTCTCGCTCGAGCACATCGCGCGTGGCCTCCGGCGTCACGTCCCGCGGTGCCAGGCCGGTCCCGCCGGTCGTGAGGACGAGCCGCGCCGAGGCCGCGAGCTCCCCAATCGCCGCCGCGATCTGCTCGCGCTCGTCGGCCACGACCCGCCGCTCGACTTCGTAGCCCTCGCCGCGCAGCAGGTCCTCGAGGACATCACCGCTCCGATCCTCGCGCGTCCCCGCCGCGACCCCGTCCGACACGGTCAGCACCGCGGCCTTCAGTCGATCCGCTCCTTCGTCTTCTCGACGAGCACGATCTCGGCAATCCGCATCTGCTTGTCGACCGCCTTGGCCATGTCGTAGACCGTGAGCGCTGCGACCGAGGCGGCCGTCAGTGCCTCCATCTCGACTCCTGTCTGCGCGGTCGTCTCCGCCGCGGCGACGATCGCCACCGACTCCTCGCCGACTTCGAGCGTCACCTCGACGTGCGTGAGCGGGAGCGGATGGCAGAGCGGGATGAGCTCGCTCGTCCGCTTCGCGGCCATGATCCCCGCCACCTGCGCCGTCGCGAGCGCGTCGCCCTTGGGGAGCTCACGCAGGATCCGCGCGGTCTCGGCGGCCATCCGCACCTCGGCGTGCGCAACGGCTCGGCGGCGCATCGGCTCCTTGCCGCCCACGTCGACCATGCGAACGGCGCCAGACTCGTCGACGTGCGAGAGGTCGTCCATCACCCGGATCGTACGGCGTCGAGGTCGACGAGCTGCGCATCGATCCACTCGCGGATGTCGTGCCTGCGAACGTGCGCACGAATCGCCTCCGCGCGACGGCGACGCTCGGCCGGCTCGAGCGTCAGCGCCGCGTACAGCGCTTCTGCCTGTCCGGAGACGTCGAGAGGGTTCACGGTCAGCGCCCAATCCGCGAGCTCCTCGTGCGCGCCGGCGTTCTCGGACAGGACGAGCACGCCGTCGCGCTCGTTCACGAGGAAGGCCTCTTTCGCCACGAGGTTGAGCCCGTCGAAGACGGGGTTCACGAACAGGACGTCGAACTGCTTGTAACCGGCGATTGAGCGGAGGAAGTCGTCGGCGACATCGAGCTCGACGGGCTGCCAGCCGTCCCGCCCGAAGCGGTCGTTCACATCCCGCGCCGCCGCCTCCACCTCCCGGGCGTACTCGGCGTACTCCGGGATGTTCTGCCGCGACGGCGCGAGCAGGGCGATCATCCCCACCTGCCCGTGCAGCTCGGGGTGACGCTCGAGAAGCAACGCGAAGGCGTAAAAGCCGCGCACGATGTTCTTCGACGGGTCGGTCCGGTCCACGCGGAGGACGAGCTGCGGCGGACGCCGCTCCACGAGCGCCGCCTCGCGCTCGAGCACGGACGGATCCTCTGGGAGCCGGTCGAACTCGGCCGGATCGACGCCGATCGGCCGCGCGAGGACCTTGGTCTCGTGGCCGCGATGCTCGACCGTCCCGCGCTCTCCATCCACGCGCGCGCCGAGCAGCCGCTCCGCCGAGAGCAGGAACGCCCGGCGCCAGCGCTCGGCGTGGAAGCCGACGACGTCGTTCGCGAGCAGCCCCTCGTGGACGGCGATGCGCAGCTCCGCCGGCAACGCATGCCAGTAGTCCGCCTCCGGCCAGGGGATGTGGACGAAGTGCGACGTCACGACGTCCGGTCGCGCTTCCCGCACGAAGCGCGGCGCGAGGTACAGGTGGTAATCGTGGAACAGGACGGCCGCGTCGGGCTCGCGATCGAGCTCCTCGAGCGTCGCCCTGGCGAACGCCTCGTTCACGGGCACGTACCCGTCGCTCCACGCCTCGTGCAGCGCGGGGTCGAAGTCGGGCGCCGAGCCGAGGCCCCAGAGGTAGTGCTGCAGGAACCACAGGGTCGGATTGGCGAGCGAGTTGTAGAAGCGGTCGTAGACCAGCGGGTCGTGAGCGACGAGACGCAGCCGGTACGGGGCGCCGTCCGCGGTCTCCTCGTCGAACGATCCGCCCCGTTCCACCGCGACAGCCCTGTCCTCTTCGGTCATCGCACTCGCGACCCACGTCACGTCGTGGTGTGCGAGTAGGCCTCCGAGCGCCGTGACGACACCGCCGCCGCCGCGCCTGGCCACCCGGTCGCCGGCTGTGTCGCGCGCGTACGCAACGGGCGCACGGTTGAATACGACGAGAAGCTTACGCCGGGGCGTTGTCTCTTTTGGCAACGGTCAGGCTGACCGCTGCAGCCGCTTCACGAAACGAAGCCGCGATCCGCGGACGCCGGGCTGGGAGTGCAGCTCGAACTCGTCCACGATCGTGCGGATGATCGCGATGCCCAGGCCCCCCTCTGTGAGCTCCTCGCCCTCGAGCGCCGGCGGCCGCTCCGGATCGAAACCCTTGCCGTCGTCCTCAACCTCGACGGCGAGCGCGTCCGGGCTGAGCACGTACGCGATCGAGACGAAGCCGCCACCGTCCGCGTACGCATGCCGCACCGAGTTCGACACGGCCTCGGTCAGGGCGAGCTTGAGATCCGCGAGCAGCTCCTCGGGCAGCGCGACAATGTCGGCGAGACCGCTGAGGGCGAGCCGGGCCAGGGCGACGTACTCCGCGCGGGCGGGCACCCGGAGGCGGACCGTCCGCATTCCCTCGAGCTCCTCGTTTGCTGCTTGGACCAGTGTCGCCTCGCGCATTCGCCTGCTTTATACGTTCCCGTAGGTTCCGAGTCTTAAACCCGCCGATTTCTACCAGTAGCGGACACCTCCACGCCCAACGCCGCCTTCGAGGCGCTTCACCAGCCATTCCCCCCTCGCGCCAGACCTAACCCGCGCCGTTTCCACGGGAAAATGGATGCGCCCGAATCCGGCCCTAGACTGGGCGGTCGTGACGGCCCCCCCGCCCGCACCCGAGCGCCGACGGTCGCGGCCTGGGTCGCTGGCGCGCCCGATCAACGCGCGCCTCTACCGGGGCACGTGGCTTCTCGTCGGACTACCGTTCCTGCTGCTCGCGTTCAGTGTCGCCCGCCCCGCGGCCCTCCAGGCGCCGAACCTGCCGCCGGCATTCGACGGACCGACGGCTGCATCGCTCGCGACGGATCTCGCCTCCCGCTATCCCGAGCGGAGGCCGGGCACGCCGGGCGCGAGGGGCGCCGCGGCGTGGTTCCGCAAGGCGCTCGAGCCGTACGGCTTCGACGTGCGCACCGAGCGCTTCACGGCGACGATCAACGGCCGGCGCACGACGCTCCGCAACCTCGTGGCCACAAAGGCCGGCCTCTCGCCGCGACAGGAGATCGTCGTGATGGCACACCGGGACGACGCCGGCGCCGGCGTGGGGCTGAACGACAACGCTTCGGGGACAGGGGCACTGGTGGAGCTCGCGCGCTCCTATGCGCCGACCGCCGCCGCGCAGCGCGTCTCGCTCCCGTACTCACTCGTCTTCCTCTCGACGGACGGCGCAGCCGAGGGCTCGCGCGGGGCGGCGCATTTCGCAGCGGAACAGGGGGCCCGCCAGAACATCCTCGCCGTCGTCAACCTCGACTCCGTCGGCGGCTCCGGCCGGCCACGGCTTGCGTTCGGGGGCAACACCGCCCGCTCGCCGGCGCCCGGGCTCGTCGAGACGATGCGGGCGGCACTCGCGGACGAGGGAAACGGCGATCCGTCGCGCCCGAGTGCGCTCCAGCAGCTCCTGGGGCTCGCGTTCCCGTTCAATCCGTACGAGCAGGCGCCGTTCGTGAGCCGCGGGATCCCGGCGGTGACCGTGACGACCGCCGGGGCGCGACCGCCGGTGGAGCGGAGATTGGGAGTCGAGCGGCTCGACGTCCGTCACCTCACCCTGGTCGGCCTCGCGGCGCAGAACACGGTCGACGCGATGGAGCAGGGTGTATCGCTCGCACAGGGGCCGACGAGCTATATCTTCCTCGGCCAGCGGCTGATTCGCGGTTGGGCGATCGAGATCGTCCTCGTGGCGATGCTGCTGCCGTTCCTGGCCGCGGCCGTCGACCTCTTCGCCCGCTGCCGGCGGCGGCGAATCCGCATCGCGCCCGCCCTCCGCAGCTACCGGAGCCGCCTCGGCTTCTGGGCCTGGGTCGGCCTGCTCTTCCTCGTCTTCGGCGCGCTCGGCTTCTGGGGGAGCGGCGGCGGACATCCACCGTCCGTGAACGACGTCACCTGGCCGGGCGCGGCACTGATCGCCTTGGTGCTGCTTGCCGGAGCCGGCTGGATCGTCGCGCGCAGCCGGCTCCTGCCGAGGCGGGCGATCCGGCCGGAGGAGCGACTCGCGGGCCACAGCGGCGCGCTACTCGCGCTCGGCGTCGTCGGCCTCCTGGTCGCGGCGACGAATCCCTTCGCGCTCGTCTTCCTCCTGCCCTCACTCCATGCCTGGCTCTGGCTGCCGCAGATGCAGACTCGCCATGCCGCTCTCCGCGCGAGCGTCTTCGCCGCGGGCTTCGCAGGCCCCGCGTACCTCTTCTGGTCGTTCGCGACCCACTACGGGCTCGGCTGGGACGCGCCGTGGTACATCGCAAAGCTCTTCGCGACGGGCTTCGCGCCGCTGCCTCTGTTCGTGATCGGGCTCGGGTGGCTCGCGGCCGCGGGCCAGCTCGTGGCGCTCGCGGCCGGACGCTACGCGCCGTACCCGGTGCCACAGGAACGGCCGCGGCGCGGACCGGTGCGAGAGCTGATCCGCACGCTCCTCCTCGCGCAGCGGCGGCGCGCAGCGCTTGCCGAGGCCCGCCGCGCCGTGAACGAGTAGCCGGCCGTCAGTCGCCGCCGAGGCGGAGCCAGTGCACGGTCGAGCCGGCGGCAAGCTCACCGTTTCCACGTGGAACGTGGACGAGAGCGTCCGCGGCGCCGGAGCGGACGATCATGTGCGACTCCTGGCCGGCGACCGGCTCCAGCACGAGAGCGTCTCCTTCGGCGTGGGATCGCGCCCGCACGAACTCGTCGCGCTCCTTGTTCCGCATCAAGGCCACCGAGAGGCGACCCGGCTCGAATCGAGGCAAAGGGTGGGCGAGCCCCTGCAACGCGCGCAGTGCGGGCTTGACGAAGAGCTCGCAGCCGACGAGCGCCGAGACGGGATTGCCGGGGAGGCCGAAGACGAGCGTGCCCTCGCGCACGCCGAAGGAGACCGGTTTGCCCGGCTTGATCGACACGCGCCAAAAGACCTCCTCGACGCCGAGCTCCTGCTCGACCGACCGGACGAGATCGTGCTCACCGACCGAGACGCCGCCCGAGGTGACGAGGACGTCGGCCTCGAGGCCGCGCTCCAGCGCCTCCCGCAGCGCCGCCTCGTCGTCGTCGGCGGTGGGCTCCGGCACGACTTCGGCGCCGGCCGCCGCGAGTGCCGCCGCGAGCATCAGGCCGTTCGTCTCGTAGATCTGGCCGAGTCGGAGCGGCTCTCCGGGGGCGACGAGCTCGCTGCCGGTTGCGAGCACGGCGACGCGCGGCCGTCGGCTGCACGACAGGACGGCGAGCCCGGAGGCTGCGGCTGCAGCGAGCCGCGCCGGCGTCAGCGGCGCACCCGTGGGCACGACCACGTCGCCCGCCGCGACGTCGCCGCCGCGAGGGCGAACATGTGCGCCCGGCTCCGCCGCAACAGAGATCTCTACCTTGTTGTCGTGTCTGACAACGTTCTCGACAGGGACGACGGCATCCGCGCCCTCCGGCACGACGGCGCCGGTCGAGATGACGGCGGCGCAGCCGGGCTGGAGCCGGGCCTCGTAGGGTCGTCCCGCCGCAGACTCGCCGGCGATTCGTAGCGTCGCCGGCAGATCCGCCGCGCGGACGGCGAAGCCGTCCATGGCCGAACTCGCGAACGGCGGCAGGTCGACGCGCGCACGGATGTCTTCCGCGGCGACCCGTCCGCCGGCCTCGGAGATCGGCACGGTCTCGGCCGGAAGCGGCTGCGCACGCCCCAGCACCCGTTCCTGCGCCTCCTCGAGAGTGAGTAGCGAAGCCACCGTGGGTGCATACCGTAGTCGTGAGACAGGGAGACGGAGTCGCCGGGCGCTACCGGCTGGGCGACGATGGCAGTCGAATGGCCGCCCGGCGGTTGCGACCGCTGTGACAGGCGACACGGCGGCGACGAGGTTCTTCCGGCCCTTGCCTTGGGCTGGTGGTTCTCGGCCGCCACCACCTCGACGACCACCTCGTCCACGGCGGCCGAGACCGGGACGACGTAGCGGCTAGACCCAGACGCCGAGCGCGCGCAGCCGCCGGTGGGCGCGCAGCCGGAGCTCGTGCTCGAGGCGCTCGGCCGCCACCGCGTCCGTTGCGGCAGCGCGCAGCGTGACCGTCGCTGTACCGTCGAGTGAGGTGACGTAGACGTCGGCGTCGCGCTCTTCGGCGACATCGTCCCGCAAGGCGTCGACCGCGCCTTCGAGGTCGGCGCTCAGCGGCACGGGCACCGACACCTCCGCGAACGTCTCACTGCTGCGGATCGAGGCGTTGACGATGGTGTCGGAGGCGAGCTTGCTGTTCGGGACGACGAGGCGCCGGCGGTCGCCCGTGCGGATGAACGTGTAGGTCAGGCCGATCTCCTCGACAACGCCGGACTCGTCGGCGTAGCTGACCCGGTCGCCGATGCGGACCGGCTGTGTCGTCGCGATCAAGAGCCCTGCGATGAAGTTCCCGAGCGTCTGTTGCGACGCGAGGCCAAGGATCACACCGAGCACGGCGGTCGATGCGAGCAGGCCGCCAGCCACCGCCCGCACCTGGGGGATCACGAGCAGGGCCGAGAACAGGCCAACCGCGATGATGGTCGCGGTGATGGCGCGTCGGAGGACGCGAAAGCGCGTCTCGATCTCCGGCGGCACCGGCTTGCGGGCCAGCCACCAGTCGACCAGGCGCGCCACGATCGTGACGACGAGGAGAACGCCTGCGGCGATCACGAGTCGGTGCCAGAAGGGCATCGCCGCCCGATTCGCCGTTGGTGCTGCGTTTCCTCAGTCCAGCGGCAGCGGGCGGCGACCGGCGAAGCCGTCGTCGACGCGATGCCACCACGCAATCTCGTCTTCGCCGACCTGCCAGCAGAGCAGAACCGTCTCGCCGCGATGGAGCGCCGGGAAGTCGACGAGCCCGCTGTCGAGGTCCTTCACCTGGGCGCCGTGGCTCGTGATCTCGTCGACGAGGCGCGCCATGCGGCGGGCGACGGCGTCGACCTCGGCGGTCGCCGAGGCGAGCTCGGCCGGCGGGATGCCGCCGCCGTTGCCGCGAATCTTCCGCTCGAGCTCCTCCTGCCGCTCGAGCGCGACCGTGTGCTCCTGCCGGACCTCGACGAGCTGCTCGACGAGCGGGCGCACGTGCTCGAGCTCGGCATTCGCCTCCTCGGGCGTGAAGTGGCGCATCACCCGAACCCTATGCTGCGCCGTCTTGGAGGTCGAAGCCGCCCAGCCGCGTTATCGCCCGAGCTACACCCGCCTCGCCTTCTGGATTGGCTTCGTCGCGCTGATCGCAGCGATCAATTACGCGGCGCGCTTCTCTGGGAACAACGGCACCGGCGGCAACCGCGTCTCGCACGACGAGATCTACTCGTACTCGACGTTCGCCGGCGGAACGATCCTCTACTCCGTCTGGCTCGGGATCGTCCTCCTGATCTGCCTCGACCGCTTCGACCTCCTCGCGCTGCGGCGTCCCCGGCGCTGGACCAGCGCCCTCGGGTGGGCCGCCACCGTGGTCGTCGCGATCTTTGCCTGGGAGGTCGTCACCTCGTTGCTGCCGTTGCCGGAGAGCCCGGGGAAGGAGCAGGGGATCACCAACGTGAACTGGGAGCCGGCGCACGCAGGCGCCTTCGCCGCGAACCTCGTGCTCTTCGCCGTGATCGCGCCGTTCGTCGAGGAGCTGACCTTCCGCGGCGCCGGACAGTCACTGCTCCGCTTCCTCGGACGGACGCCGTCGATCCTCCTCGTCGGGCTCGCATTCGGCCTCGCGCACGGGCTCGTCGAAGCGCTCCTCGTGCTCGTGCCGTTCGGCATCGCGCTCGCCTGGCTCCGCGACCGCACGGACAGCGTCCTGCCGGGGATGCTCGTCCACGCGCTGTTCAACGGGACGGCTCTCGCCCTCATCGTGGTGACGGGCTAGCTAGTCTTCCTCGTCGCCGTTCTCGACCACGAACTGGTCCGGCGTGACGTCCTCGAGGAAGCTGCGGAACTTCAGCACCTCGGCCTCGAGCTGCTCCTCGTCGACTTCCTCACCCTCGAACTCGATCGCCGACTCCGCGATCACGTCGTCGGCGGCGAAGATGGGCGCCTCGGCGCGGATGGCGAGCGCGATGGCGTCGGAGGGGCGGGAGTCGATCTCGATCTCCTGGCCGTCCTGGACGACCGTGATCTGGGCAAAGAAGGTGTTCTCGCGCAGCTCGGTGACGGTGATCCGGCTGATCGACGCGCCGAGCAGCTCGAGCATGTCGCTGACGAGGTCGTGCGTCATCGGCCGCACCGACGCCTGGCTTTGGAGCTTCATGAGGATGGCCGCCGCCTCCGGATGCCCGATCCAGATCGGCAGGAACTTGTTGCCGTCGGCCGTCTTCAGGAGGACGATCGGCTGCTTGCCGACCAGATCGAAGCTGACTCCGTAGATCTGCATCTCCTGCATCGGGGCGACTCTCGTCTCGAATATAGCTCAGGCGGCCGGCCCGAAAACCCGTCGTATCCCGGATGGAGCGGGGGGCGTTGGAGACTCATGCACCCGCTGTGGCTTGCCGACATCGAGTCGCTCGCGGCGATCCCGCAGAACGAGGACGCCCGCCGGATCCTGCTCCGGATGTCGGCGCTCTCGCGAGCGGGACGGACGCCGAGCTTCGTCGTCGAGGTCGCACTCGACCAGGACCTCGATGCAGCGACGAAGAACCGGCTCGTCGGGCTCGCACAGGATGAGTCGTTTCTCCTGGCCGTCGAGGAGTACCTCGTCCGTACGCACCGCGTCCACTAGCCGCCGCTTCTCAGCTACGCGATGGGCGATCCTGGATTCGAACCAGGGACCTCCGCCTTATCAGAGCGGCGCTCTAACCAGCTGAGCTAATCGCCCGCCCGGTGGCGGATTGTAGCCGCGGCGTTCTCAAGCGCCTCGGCCAACTCGGCGAGGTCGTGCTCGTCGCCGAAGGGCAGCTCGACCCGTCCCGGCACGACGCGCGCATGCCGCCCGGTGAGTTGCTGAACCGTATCGCGCACCCGCTCGGCGAGCGCCGGGTCGACGGGGGCCGCGCGCGTGCGCGGCCGCTGCCGTGCGCCGGCCCACTTCGCCCGCTGCTCGGCCGCTCGCACGGAAAGGCCGCGGCGGACTATCTCGCGCGCGAGCCGGCGCCGGCCCTCGTGGTCGGGGACGGCAAGAACGGCGCGGGCGTGCCCCTCGCTCAGCTGCCCGCGCTCGACCATCCCGAGCACATCGTCGGGTAGCTCGAGCAGGCGGATGCGATTCGAGACCGACGGCTTGGAGCGGCCCACCCGCTCGGCCACCTCGCCCAGCGAGAGCGAGAACTCGTCGATCAGAACGGCATAGGCGCGCGCCTCCTCGATCGGCGTCAGCTGCTCGCGCGCGACGTTCTCGACCAGGCCGAGCAGGAGCGTCTCGCGGTCGTCGGCGGCACGGACGACTGCCGGCACCGTCTGGCGGCCCGCCTCACGCGCCGCCCGCCAGCGGCGCTCACCGGCGACGATCTCGTAGCCGCCAACCCCGCGCGGCCGAACGAGCAGCGGCTGGATTACTCCTTGCCGCCGCACCGACTCTGCCAGGCCCGACGCCGCCTCCGGCTCGAAGCGCCGCCGGGGCTGACGCGGGTTCGGGTGGATCGCGTCGACGGGGATCTCGAGCAGCTCGGAGGGGACAGGGTGGCCCCCGATCAGGACTTCGAGGCCACGGCCGAGGCCACGACGCTGCGGGGAGGACTCAGGCGCGCTCGACAAGCTCCATCGCCACCTTCCAGTAGGCGTCGGCTCCGGCGGAGCGACGGTCGTAGGCGATCGCGGGCAACCCGTAGCTCGGCGCCTCGGCAAGACGGACCGAGCGGGGTACGGAGTTGCGGAAGACGAGCGACCCGAAGTGGCGCCGCACCTCCTCCTCGACCTGCTGCGCGAGCCGTGTCCGGCGGTCGACCATCGTGAGGAGGACGCCGCCGAGGCCGAGGTGCGGGTTGAGCCGGCGGCGGATCAGCTCGATCGAGTGCATGAGCTGCGTCAGGCCCTCGAGCGCGTAGTACTCCGCCTGCACCGGCACGAGCACGCGATCGGCCGCGGCGAGCGCGTTGACCGTGAGCGGCCCGAGCGAGGGCGGGCAGTCGAGGAAGACGAAGTCGTACCGGTCGCTGCCCGACGCGAGCGCCTGCGCCAGATAGCGCTCGCCGTCGGCGCGTCCGGAGAGCTCCACCACGGCGCCGGCGAGATCCGGCTTGGCCGGAACGAGGTCGAGGTTCGCGAAGGCGGTCGGATGGACGAGCTCGGCGAGCGGGGCGCCGTCGAGGAGGTCGTAGCTCGAAGTGCCATTCGCGCGCATCCCGAGCCCCGACGTCGCGTTCGCCTGCGGGTCGAGGTCGATCACGAGCGCGCGCTCGCCGGCCTCGGCAAGACAGGCGGCGAGGTTGACGGCGGTCGTCGTCTTGCCGACGCCGCCCTTCTGGTTCGCAAGCGCGTAGATCCGGGACACGGCCCGGCCATTGTCGCTAGGCCAGCGGACGCTTCTTCGCAACGCCGGCGCGACGCGGGAAGCCCGGCGGCGTCGGCGAGACCTTCGGCAAGACCGCGAGGCCGTCGTGCAGCTCCGGCGCGCCGCCGCCGAGACGCTCGGAGGCGGCAGCGAGCCGGCCGAGGTCGGCGTGCTCGCCGAGCCAGAGAATCGCGGCGCCACCGGCACGGACGAGGGGCAAGCAAAGCTCCGCAGCGACGGGCGGTGACGCGACCGCCTTCGCGAGCGCGACGCTCCATCGCTCGGCAGGCTGTTCCTCCGCCCGGCCCCAGACGACGTCCGCGTTCGGCGGCGCCCAGCGACGCAGGAAGTCGCACTTCCGCCGCCCGGCGTCGAGCAGCGTCACCTCCCACTCGGGCAGCGTCGCCGCCAGCGGGATCCCTGGGCTGCCGCCGCCCGAGCCGACGTCGAGCAACGGACCCTCGAACGAATCGAGTAGCGGCAACGCCCGCAGCGCGTCGTCGAGCAGCATCGCCCGCGCCCGCGCCGGGTCGCGGAGCGCCGTCAGCCCCGGCGTCGCGAGGACAGCCGCGAGCCAGTCACTCAGGAAGGACGACGACGTAGCGGTTCGGCTCCATGCCCTCGGAGGCGGTCCCCACGCCCGCGATGTCCTTGAGGCTCAGGTGGACGACCTTCCTCTCGACCGCGGTCATCGGCTCGAGCCCCTCGGGCTCGCCCGAGTCGCGGACGCGATCGGCGACGCGCAACGCGAGTGTCTCGAGCGTCGCTTTCCGCCGGGCGCGATAGCCGGCGGCGTCGACGACCACCTCTTTCCGCTCCTCGCCATAGGCACGCCAGCCGACGGCGTTGAGGAGGTACTGGATCGCGTCGATCGTCTGGCCGTGACGACCGATCAGCAGGCCCACGTCAGGTCCGGAGCACGTCACGACGATCGCGTCCGGCTCCTCACGAGCGTCGACTTCCGCGTCCACGCCGAGCGTCGACACGATCCGGGCCACGAGTGCGTGCGCGTCGGCGGCCGGGCCGGCGTCGTCGCCGACGGTCCCGGCGGCCGCCTCGGCAGCCTCAGCCGGAAGGTGCGCGACGACGCGAGCCGGCTCGTAGCCCACGCCGAGGATTCCGCGCTCCCCCTCGGCCACGACCTCGAACCGCACGGCCGCCCTGTCGAGTCCCGGATGCCGCCGCTCGAGCTCCCGCAACGCTGCCCACTTCGCCTCGCCGACCGTCTCCCCGGTCGCCTCGGTGGTCAGGTCGGTGACCTCGTTCATCGCCGGCTCGTGCGCTTCTTCTTCCGCCGCACCTGGCGGGGCTGCTGTGAGGCCGGCGGGGCGGGCTTCGGCGCAGGCGACTGCTGAGCGCCGTTGCCGCTCGAGCCGTCGTCCTTCGGCGGAGTCCGTGAGGTGCGCTTCTCGGCCACGGGCGCCGGCGTGCGGGAGATGAGCCGCCGCGTGATCAAGCCCTGTCCGACGGTCCAGAGGTTCGTCGTCACCCAGTAGAGAACGAGGCCCGCGGGGAAGCGCGCGATGATGAAGACGAAGAAGACCGGCATGACCATGAACAGCACGCGCTGCGTCTTGTCGGTGGTCGTCATCATGAAAAACGACGACGCCATCTGACTCACGACATAGACGACGAGCAGCACGTAGCCGCCCCAGTACGTCGTCGTGTGCGCGGAGATCGAGGGGATGAAGTGGAGGAACGACAGGTCCGCGCCGGCCGCCACATGGAAGTTCTGCTGGAAGTGCTTGAGCGTGTAGTAGAGGGCGATGAAGACCGGGAGCTGCAGCAGCATCGGCAGGCAGGAGGCGGCCGGGTTGATGCTGTTCTCCCGGTAGAACTTCATCAGCTCCTCGTTCTGCTTCTGCCGGTCGTGCTTGTACTTCTTCTGGATCTCCTTCATCTGCGGCGCGAAGCGCTGCAGGTTCTGCATCGAGTGGATCTGCTTGATCGTCAGCGGCACGAGCAGCACCCGCACGACGACGGTCGTGGCCACGATCGCCCACGCCCACGGGAGGCCGAGGTTCGCGTGGAACCAGTTCAAGACGTGGCGCATCACGTCCTCGAGCTGGCTGATGATGGGGATGGTGTAGACGATCATCGGACCGGGTCGAAGCCCCCGCGGCTCCACGGGTTGCACCGGAGCAGGCGCCAGCCGGCGAGAAGGCTGCCCCGAACGAGCCCGTGGCGCCGGAGCGCCTGGACCGCGTACTCGGAGCAGGACGGGTGGTACTTGCAGGTGGTCGGGAAGAGCGCGCCGAGCGTCACCCGGTAGAGCCAGACGAGACCGATCCCGAACAAGCCTGGTAGCCGCAGCACGCCGCTCACGCCGCGACGGCCCCGGTCTGCTCGAGCAGCTCGTCGACGCGTTCGCCGAGCCAGGCGAAGCCGTTCACCTCGGCGGCTTCAACGAGCCCCGGACGGACGATCAGGACGTAGTCGTTCCCGCCCGGCACGCGCTCGAGCCGCTCGTTCCACACCTCGCGCAGGCGCCGCTTGATCCGGCTCCGCTCGACCGCACCGCCGGCCGCCCGCGGCACGGCGAAGCCGATGCGGGGCTCCGCGGGCTCGTCCTGCGGCAGCCAGTAGAGGACGAGAAAGCGGGACGAGACCGAACAGCCCCGGCGATGCACCGCGTCGAAGTCCCTTGAGCGGGACAGGCGGTTGGCGCGCTTCACGGATGCAGCTTAGTGGCTCGGTCCTGCCGAGCCACTTACGCGGAGAGGCGGGCCCGGCCCTTGCCGCGACGGCGCTTCAGGATCGCGCGGCCGGCCTTCGTCGACATGCGCG
>DASYOZ010000101.1:0-14028 GCA_036007185.1 Gaiellaceae bacterium
CGGCGTAATGCTCGGCGAGATCCTCGACCCAGATCGGCTGCAGCTTTTGCGTGCCCGGGCCGACGATCGGCGTCACCGGTGCGAAGCGTGCGAGCCGGACGAAGGTCCGCAGGACGCCGCCGTCGCGCCCGAAGACGAAGCTCGGCCGGAGGATCACGTGCTCGAGCCCCGACTCGCGGACTACCCGCTCCATCTCCCACTTCGCCGCGAAGTACGGCACCGCGTCCTTCGTCCGCTCGTCGACGCCAAGCGCGCTCGCGAGCACCAACCGCCGCGCCCCAGACTCCTGCGCGGCCACGACGACGTTCCGCGTTCCCTGCGCCATGACGCGCTCGAAGTCCGCCGGCCGGCCGCGGATGATCGCCACGAGGTGGACGACCGCGTCCACTCCCTCGCAAGCGGCGCGGAGGGAGGCCGGATCCGTTACGTCCCCGGTGGCCGGCTCGACGCCCCAGGAGGTGAGGCGCGTCGCGCGGGCGGGCGTACGCACCAGCGCCCGCACCGGCATCTCCCGCGCCCGCAGCGCATGGGCCACGTGCGGCCCGATGAACCCCGTGGCGCCTGTGACCAGAACCGTCATTCCGCCTCGAAGTTCTGCCAGTAGCGGCTCGCCGTCGGCCCCCGCTGGCCCTTGTACTTCGAGCCGATCGAGCCCGAGCCGTACGGCGTCGCCGCCGGCTCCGTCAGCTGCATGAAGGAGATCTGCCCGATCTTCATCCCCGGGTAGATCGTGATCGGCAGGTTGGCGACGTTCGAGAGTTCGAGCGTCACGTGGCCGTCCCAGCCCGGGTCGATGAACCCCGCGGTCGAGTGGATGAGCAGGCCGAGCCTCCCGAGGCTCGACTTGCCCTCGAGGCGGGCCACGAGGTCGTCGGGCAGCCGGATCCGCTCGAGCGTCGAGCCGAGCACGAACTCGCCCGGATGGAGGACGAAGGGGTGCTCATCCTCGACCTCGACGAGCTCGGTCAGCTCCGCCTGCTCGACCTTGACGTCGATGAACGGGTAGCGGTTGTTGTGGAAGACCCGGAACAGCCGGTCGACACGGACGTCGACGCTCGACGGCTGTAACAGCGCGTCGTCGTACGGGTCGATCTCGATCCTCCCCTCGGCGAGCAGGCGGGCGATCGTCGCGTCGGAGAGGACCACGCCGCGATTCTCCCCGATCCGGCGTCGGTTGCACCGGTTATCGTGGGCCCATGGCCGTCACGCGCGCGATCGAGCTTCGCACGGAGATTCCAGGTCCTCGCTCCCGCGAGATCACCGAGCGGAAGGAGCGGGTCGTCGCCGATCCGCTCGGGCTCTACCTGCCGATCATGATCGCGGACGGCAGCGGCGCGACCATCACCGACGTCGACGGCAACCGGTTCGTCGATTTCGCGGGCGGCGTCGGCTGCCTCGCCGTCGGCCACGCGCACCCGCGCGTCGTGGCGGCCGTGCAGGAGCAGGCGACGCACTTCCTCCATACCGACTTCACGATCGTCCCGTACGAGATCTACGTCGAGTACGCCGAGCGGCTGACGGCGATCGTGCCGTTCTCGGGCCCGACGAAGGCCGCGTTCTTCAACGCCGGCACCGAGGCCGTCGAGAACGCCGTCAAGTTCGCGCGCGGCTACACGCGCCGGCCGGCGGTGATCGGCTTCGAAGGCGCGTTCCACGGACGCACGCTCCTCTCGCTGACGCTCACCTCGAAGACCCACCCCTACAAGGCCGGGCTCGGGCCCTTCGCACCGGAGGTGTACCGCGTCCCGTTCCCCGACGCGTACCGCGGGATCACGGCGCGCGATGCGCTGGCTACGCTCGAGCGCGCCCTCTCGACGCAGGTCGCCGCCGAGACGGTCGCTGCGGTCGTGGTCGAGCCGGTGCAGGGAGAGGGCGGCTTCATCCCCGCGCCGCTCGAGTTCATGGAGGGGTTGCGCGCGATCTGTGACCGCGAAGGCATCCTGCTCGTAGTCGACGAGGTGCAGACCGGATTCGGCCGCACCGGCCGCATGTTCGCAATGGAGCACTACGGCGTCGAAGCCGACCTGATGCCGCTGGCGAAGTCGATCGCCGGCGGGCTCCCGCTCTCCGCGGTTGTGGGCAAGGCGGAGATCATGGACTCGCTCTGGGACAACGCGGTGGGTGGCACCTACGTCGGCAACCCCGTCGCGCTCGCGGCGGCCGTGGCCGTCCTTGACGTGTTCGAGGAGGAGGGGCTCGTCGAGCGGGCGCAGCGGATCGGCGAGACGATCCGGGCCCGCATGCTCGCCTGGCAGGAGCGCTTCGCGGCGATCGGCGACGTCCGCGGCCTGGGCGCGATGCTCGCCGTGGAGTACGTTGAGGACCGCGAGACGAAGGAGCCTGCGCCGGGAATCGCCTCGCGGGTCGCCGAGGAGGCGGCCGTCCGCGGTCTGCTGCTTCTCAAGGCCGGTGTCCACTCGAACTGCAATCGCGTCCTCTGCCCGCTCGTGATCACGGACGCCGAGCTCGAGGAGGGGCTCGCGGCGTGGGAGGAGGCCCTGGAAGCGGTTCTCGCGTAGCCGCGCCCCTGCCTTGGCCGTTCTAGCCGTGTGCCGGGATCCAGGTCGACCATCGGCGCCGTGTCGCGGCTGCCCCCACAGCTCGGCGATCTGATCGCCGACCGCTACGAGCTCGAGGAGCTCGTAGGAACCGGCGGGATGTCGACCGTCTTCCGGGCCCACGACACCCAGCTCGACCGGCGCGTCGCGATCAAGATCCTCCACGAGCGGTACGCCGACGACCCGGAGTATCTCGAGCGCTTCCGCCGGGAGGCGCGGGCGGTCGCGCAGCTGTCGCATCCGAACATCGTCACCGTCATCGACCGCGGCGACGACGGCGGCCGGCAGTACATCGTCTTCGAGCACGTCGAGGGCGAGAACCTCAAGGAGCTCGTCCAGCGCACGGGCCGGCTGCCGGTCCGCCGGGCGCTCGAGCTCGTCCTTCCAGTCGCCGACGGGCTCGCCTTCGCGCACGCGCATGGGCTCGTCCACCGCGACGTGAAACCGCAGAACGTCCTCCTCAGCCGCGAAGGCGAGGTGAAGGTGACCGACTTCGGCATCGCCCGCTCGCTCGACGTCGAGCACGGCGTGACGCAGACCGGCACTGTGGTCGGCACGAGCGAGTACCTCGCGCCCGAGCAGGCGAGCGGCCGGCCGGTCTCGGCCGCGACCGACGTCTACTCGCTCGGCGTCGTGCTCTGGGAGCTGCTGGCCGGCGACGTGCCCTTCACCGGCGAGAACTTCGTCGCCGTCGCCCTGCGTCACCTCAACGAGCCGCCGCCGAGCCTGCGCGAGCGGCGGCCGGATGTCTCGCCGAGGCTCGACGCCGCGGTGGAGCGCGCACTCGCCAAGGATCCGGAGCGCCGCTTTCCCTCGATGGCGGCGCTCGGCAAGGAGCTGCATGCCTGTCTCGCCGAGGCCGAGGGGGAGGCGCCGGCGGAGGACGACTCTGCGCTCACGCTCATCACTCCTCGGCCTCCAACTCACGCTCCGGCGCCGGCGCGTGCCCGCCCGCGGCGTCCGGCGCGCTCCCGCCGGCGTCCGCTGGCCTACGTGCTGCTGGCGCTCCTCGTCGCCGGAGCGGCGTTCGCGGCCGTCTTGCTGCTCGGCGGCTCGAGTCGCCACCACGGCGGGTCGGGCGGCGGCGGCTCGCCGGGCTCGGCGGTGCAACTGCACGGCGTCGGTGACTACGTGCCTTCGGGGAATCCCGACACGCATGCCGACACCGCGGGCTACGCGACGGATGGCGATCCGAACACGTCCTGGATCACGCAGACCTATGGCACGCCGGAGTTCGGCGGGCTTCTCACACAGGGGCTCGGCCTCGTGCTGGACGCGGGAAGCTCGGTGAAGCTCGCTCGCCTCTCGGTGGCGACGTCGACTCCCGGCTTCGTGGCCCATATCGCGGCCGGGGACTCGAAGACGGGCAGCTTCGCGACCGACTCGACCTCGCAGACGGTCTCGGGAACGAAGACGTTCGCGCTCGACGGGAGGACGGCGCGGTACTACGTCGTCTGGATCACGCAGCTGCCGCCGGGCAATCGCGCCGAGATCTCCGAGGTCAAGGCCCGCAGCTAGTAGACGAGTTTCGAGCGGCGCTCGTGCCGCTCGAGCGCGAGCACGATCAGCCGGTCGAGCGCCTCCGCGTAGCCGAGGCCCGACGCCTCGAACAGCCGCGCCCAGACGCTCGTCGCCGTGAAGCCAGGCATCGTGTTCAGCTCGTTGAGGACGACTTCGCCGTCGCTCTCGCGGACGAAGAAGTCGATGCGCGCGAGGCCCTCGCACTCGGAGGCGACGAACGACTCGACGGCGCGCCGCTGGAGCAGCTCGATCGTCTCCTGCGCGAGGCCCGGCGGCGGGACGAGCAGCTCCATCCCGTCGTCGTCGTATTTCGACGCGTAGTCGTACCACTCGTGCTCGAGCGTGTCGATCTGACCGGGCAGTGAGGCGAGGGGCGGCGGCACGCGGTTACCGAGGACGCCGACCTCGACCTCCGTCCCAGCGACGAACTCCTCGACGAGCACCTTCTCGTCGTGGCGGCGGGCCAGCTCGACCGCGGGCGCGAGTTCGTCCTGGCCGTGCACCTTCGTGATGCCGACGGAGGAGCCGAGCCGCGCGGGCTTGACGAACACGGGATAGCCGAACGGGTTCTCGACCGCGTCGCCGAGGCGGATCGCATGGTGCGCCGCCACCGGGATGCCGCTGTCGCGCATGACCTTCTTGAACAGATCCTTGTCCATCGCGAGCGCGGACGCGGCGACGCCTGCCCCGACGTAGGGAACGTCCGCGAGCTCGAGCAGCCCCTGCACCGTGCCGTCCTCGCCGAACGGACCGTGCAGGATCGGCAGGACGACGTCGACGACCCCGATCGCCTCGAGCGTTCCGCTCTTGGCCGGAACCGGCAGGGTCTCCACCGGCGACGCGTCGGCTCCCGCCTCAAGTGCGCGACCCCCGCCGCTCTCCAGCGCCCAGCGCCCGTCGCGGCCGATCGCGATCTCGGCTACCGCGTACCGCTCCGGGTCGAGGGCGGCGACCACCGAGCGCGCCGAAGCCAGGGAGATCTCGTGCTCGCTCGACCGGCCGCCCGCGAGGACGGCCACGCGGAGGCGGCGAGCCGAGCTCAACCCGTCGTCGTCGTCGTGTCGGTCGGCGGCGGCGGCGAGGACTGGCCGATCGAGATCGTCACGATCGATCCCTGCAACGCCCGCGCGCCACCGGCCGGGTTCTGCGACTGGACGACGTTGTCCTGGCTCGGGTCGGACACCGAGACGTACTGCTGCGTCACCTTGAAGCCGGCACTCTCGAGGGTCTGCACCGCCTGTTGCGAGGTGTAGCCGACGACGTCGGGCACGTTCGTCTGCGGCGGGCCGTTGGATACCTGGACGTCGACCGTCGAGCCCTTCGGCGCCGGCGAGCCCGGCGCGGGATTCTGGTGGATGACCTGATTCGCGGTCGCGGTGCTGTCGACGTAGGTCGGGTTGACATTGAAGCCCTGCGCGTGCAGCGTGGCGCTTGCCTGGTCCAGGCTCTCTCCAACGACGCTCGGGACCGTGGCCTGCTGCGGCCCGCTCATGACGTTGACGCGCACCGTCGACCCCTCGGCGATCGACGTGCCGGCGGGCGGATCGGTCGCCGTCACCTGGCCCTGCGTGTTGCCCGGGACGATGTGCTCCACCGGCTTGAGCTTCGCGTCCGTCAGTTCCTGCTGGGCGTCGGCCCACTGCTTGCCCTTTACGTCCGGCACGGGCACCTTGGGCTTGCCGGTCGAGACCCAGATCGTGACCGTGCTGCCCTTGTCGACGTGCGAGCCGGCGCTCGGATCCTGCTTGAAGACCAGGCCCTTCTTGTATTTCTCGCTCGACCCATGCTTGACCGCCGGAACGAGGTGCGCCGCAGTGATCTGCTGCTCGGCCTGCGCCTGGGGCACGCCCTGATAGAGCCCGACCGGCTCCTTCACCGCCGAGCCGGACAACTCTTGCCAGACGAAGAAGCCGGCCACAACCGCCGCGATGACGAAGAGAACGGCGAGGAGCCACGCCCAGAGCGGCCGGTCCGGCCCGCCTTGCTCCTCGTACTCCTCGTCCTCGACGAACGGCGGTGGGACGTCGCCCCTGCTCACCGCGATCGGCGCGATCATCGTGGCGGCCGTCGCGGCCTCGGCCGCTGCCGCCGGCGGGACTTTCAGCACCTGCGTCGCCGCGGTGGCCGCCGCGACCGGGGCGCCACGGGCGACCCGCTCCAGGTCCGCCTCCATCTCGTCGGCGCTCTGGTACCGGTCGTCCGGGCTCTTGGCGAGCGCCCGGAGCACGACCATGTCGAGCTCGGGCGGAATGTCGGGCCGCAGCTTCGAGGGCGGCCTCGGCGCGTTCGAGAGGTGCTTCATCGCGATCTCGACCGGCGTGTCGCCCTCGAAGGGCGTCTTCCCGGTCAGCAGCTCGTAGAGGACGATGCCGAGCGAGTAGAGATCGGAGCGCTGGTCGACCTCGGTTCCTTGCGCTTGCTCCGGCGAGAGGTACTGCGCCGTCCCGACGATCGACCCCGTCTCGGTCATCTGGCTCGTGCCGGCGCGCGCGATCCCGAAGTCGGTCACCTTCAGGCGACCTTCGCCGTCGACGAGCACGTTGTGCGGCTTGATGTCCCGGTGGACGATGCCGTGCCGGTGGGCGAAGCGGAGCGCGGAGAGGATCTGGCGCGTGTACTCGATCGCGACGTTCACCGGTGCGGCACCGCGCCCGACGATCAGCTCCTTGAGCGAGCGGCCGTCGAGGAACTCCATCGCGATGTAGTACGTGTCCTCGGCGTTGCCGCGGTCGTAGATCGAGACGATGTTCGGGTGGTTGAGCGCCGCCGCGTTCTTCGCCTCGCGGCGGAAGCGCTCGATGAACTGGTCGTCGTTCGCGTGGCGGTCGTTGAGGATCTTGATCGCGACACGGCGGCCGAGCTCCTGATCCTCGGCGAGATACACGTCGGCCATCCCGCCTGCACCGAGCTTGCGCTGGATCCGGTAGCGCCCGTCGAAGAGCGTGTCGATGAGAGAGTCGCTTACCGCCACGGCCGCCGTAAGGGTAGAGGCAGGGTCACCGGTGCAGGAGTTTTTCGAGGATGGCCTTGGCGATCGGCGCTGAGACCGAGCCGCCGAAGCCGTTGGGCTGCTTCTCGACGACGACGGCGACGACGTAGCGCGGGTTGTCCGCGGGGGCGAAGGCGACGAACCAGGCGTTGTAGACGTTCGGGATGCTCGTCTCCGCCGTGCCCGTCTTGCCGGCAACAGCGACGCCCGGGATCTGCGCGTTCGTGCCCGTGCCGCCCTGGACGACGAGCTGCATCATCTGGTTCAGCTCTGCGGCCGTCTGCGGCTTGATCACACGGCCGAGCGTCTGCGGGCGCGTCGAGGTGACCGTCGAGCCGTCGGGCGCGAGGATCTTCTGCACGAGGTACGGCTTCGGCTCGATCCCGCCGTGCGCGATCGTCGCCGCGACCAGCGCCATCTGCAGCGGCGTCGTCTGCATCCGCTCCTGCCCGAACGCGAGCCGGCCGGGGTCGACCTCCGTTGCCGGGTCGTTCGGGAACCAGAGCCGGTAGTGGCCGTGCTCGTACTTGTAGAGGCCGCTCGCCTGGCTCGAGCTCGGGGGCAGGTCGAGCGGCGGGAGGGAGTAGAAGCCGTAGCGCTTGGCGTAATCGAGGATGGTCTTCGCCCCGATCTGCTTGCCGACGTTGCAGAAGACGGCGTTGATCGAGTGCTCGAGTGCCTCCGAGAAGGTCACGTGGCCGAAGGTCTCGTGGGCCGTGGGCGAGTCGGGCGAGCTCGAGTTGTAGACCTTCTTCCCGTACTCGATGCAGTAGCCGGGGTCGAAGAACCCGGTGGTGGGCGTCACAGCGCCCGTGTCGAGCGCCGCGGAGGCCGTGATGAGCTTGAACGTCGAGCCGGGGGTGTAGAGGCCCGCGGTCGCGTTGTTGACGAGCGCGGAGGCGTCGCCGCAGGCCCCCTTTATCTTGAGGATCTTCGCGTAGCCGCCCGGCTTGCTGACGAGATTCGGGTCGTACGTCGGCGAGGAGGCCATCGCATAGATCGCGCCGGTCTTCGCGTCGAGTGCGACGACCGCGCCGCAGCGGCCGGCGAGCTCGTGGAGCGCGAGGGCCTGCACCGAGGGCCGCAACGTCAGGATCACGTTGTCGCCGTGCACCGTCTTGTCGGAGAGCTTGTCGAGGGTCTGCTTGAGCGTGTTGCTGAGGTTCGTGTTCGCCCCGGTCAGGTAGTCGTCGAGCGACGACTCGAGCCCCGTCGTCGTGCCGGCGACCGTCGAGTAGCCGACCACCTGAGGCGCAAGGCCCCGCACCGGGTAGTGCCGCGTGAAGATCGTCAGCCCGTGCTTTCGGTGCCTCCGGTTCGTGGCGAAGACCGTGCCGCCGGGAGCGAGGAACTTGCCCCGGTCCACCGTGAGCCGGGCGACGAGCGAGATCGCATTGTCCTGTCTGTCGGCGAGGTCGCCGACAGCCCAGGTCTGCCAGTACGTCGTCGACACGATGAGAGCCGCGATGAGGACCAGCGAGGCGACGGAGACGTGGAGGATCTGCTTGTTCACGCCCCGGCCTCCTGCCTGTTGGCCCGATGAGAGATGAGGAGCAGCCCGGCGAGGAGCATGAAGTTGGCGACGACGCTCGACCCTCCGTACGAGACGAAGGGCAGCGTGATCCCTGTGAGCGGGATGACCCGCGTGATGCCGCCGACGATGACGAACGTCTGGAAGGCGAAGCCGAAGCTGAGCCCGGCGGCGAGCAGCTTCGAGAACCCGTCGCTCGACGCGAGCGCGATCCGGAAGCCGCGAAGGACGAATGCCATGTAGAGGAGCAGCAGGGCGGCCGCGCCGACCAGACCGAGCTCCTGCGCGAGGGCCGAGTAGATGAAGTCCGTGTTCAGGTCCGGGATCACTTGGTGTCCCGCGGTCGACGTGAAGATGCCGTGGCCGAGGCCGGTGCCGCCGAAGCCCCCGTGGCCGATCGAGTAGAGCGACTGCACCTCCTGGTAGCTCTGGCAGTCCTGCCGGAGCGAGGGCTGGCCGCTGAGCGGGCAGTAGATCTTGTGTGCCGACCACGGCGAGATCCAGTTCTGCACGCGCTCGCGCACGTGGGGAGTCCCCTGCGAGACCGCGTACGAGCCGACGAGGAAGAGGCCGAGCGCGGCCGCGACGAACGAGATCCGCGCCGTCGCGATGTACAGCATCGCGAGGAAGATCCCGTAGTACAGGAGCGCGCTGCCGAGGTCGTCGGTCGCGAAGAGTACGAGCATCGCGCCGCCCCAGATCACGAGCAGGGGGCCCCAGTCCTTCAGCCTCCCCTGGGCGAGCACCTCCCGCTTCTCGCGGAGGTAGGCGGCGAGGAAGACGATGAGGGCGATCTTCCCGAGCTCGCCCGGCTGGAACTGGAGCGACCCTAAGTGGATCCAGAGCCGGGAGCCGTTGATCGTCTCGCCGATTCCCGGCGCGAGCGGCAGAAAGAGCAGCAAGATCGCCGTGACGCCGAAGACGTACTTGTACCGCTCGAGGGCGCGGTAGTCCTTGTGCAGCCAGAAGAGCGTCGCGGCGAACACGCCGACGCCGATCACGATCCAGAGCCCCTGCCGGAAGGCGTTGCCGGCGGGGCCGAGACGGTAGATCTCCGTCACCCCGATCGCCGTCAGGAGCGCCGCCATCGGCAGCAGGTACGGGTCGGCAAGCGGCACGGTCAGGCGGGCGACGACATGCGCGACGAGGTAGAGGCCGAAGAAGAAGATCGCGTAGCCGAGCGAGCCGCTCGAGACCTGCGACTTCAGCGCGATGTAGACCGTGGCGAAGCCGATTGCCGTCAGGACGCCGACCGTGAGGAGCGCCGCGAGCTCACGGTTGCGGAGGGTCACCGGAGCAGCCTCCAGACGATGAACGCAGCAACCACCGCCAGCACGAGGAGGCCGATCAGAACGATCCAGACGCGCCGTGAGTTCGGGGCCGGATCGAGCGCGGCGTCCGGCGCGGCGAGCTCCTCCGGGATTGCGTCGGGCGGGACGATCATCGTGTCGCCGGGATCGGGCTCCACGTACTCGCGCGTCTGCTCGTCGGGCTCCGCGCCGTCCATGGTGAGCGCCGGCATCGCGACGGTGTCCTCGAGGCCGGCCGCAGGCTCAGCCGAGATCCGGAACGCGACCGCGGTGATGTTGTCCTCGCCGCCGCCGCGGTTCGCGGCCGCGACGAGCGCTTGCACGGCCTTGTCGAGGTCGTCGCGGTGGGCGTGAACGAGCTCGAGGATCTCCTCGTCCTCGACCATGTCGCTGAGCCCGTCCGAGCAGATGAGGAAGACGTCGCCCTCTTCGGCCTCGATCGTAAAGCCGTCGACGTCGACGTCCGGATCCGTCCCCACCGCACGCGTGATCACGCTCCGCTGCGGGTGCACCTGCGCCTCCTCGGCCGACAGCTTCCCGGTCTTCTGCAGCTCGTTCACGAGCGAATGGTCCTCCGTGAGCTGCTCCATCCGCTCGCCGCGGACGAGATAGGCGCGCGAGTCGCCGACGTGGCCGATCGCAACGGTCATCCCGTCGACGAGGGCGACCGTCATCGTCGTGCCCATGCCCGAGGCGGTGGGGTCGGTCGAGGCGCGATCGTAAATGCGGCGGTTGGCCTCCTGGATGAGGGAGTCGATCTGCTCGATCCCCTCGGGCCCGTCGAAATCGCCGCCCTCGAGGGCGGAGGCCGCGAGCCGCGACGCGACCTCGCCGGCCTGCGCGCCGCCCATCCCGTCGGCGACGGCGAAGAGCGGCGGCGCGACGACGTAGTTGTCCTCGTTGCGGCGCCGCCTGCGCCCCGTGTCGCTCGCCACTGCGTATGCCGCGACGGGCATGTCAATCCTCCTCGACGAGCAGGTCGGTCTCGCCCACGCGGAGGACGTCGCCCGAGTCGACCCGCTGCGCGCCCGCGACGCGCGCGCCGTTGACGTACGTGCCGTTCGTCGAGTCCAGATCCTGCACCCAGACGCCGTCGCCGCGCACCTCGATCCGCGCATGCCGCGCCGATGCGAAGTCGTCGCCGGTGAGCACGAGGTCGTTCTGCCCGCCGCGGCCGACCGTCACGGGCGCCGAGTCGACTGGGAACTCGTCCCCGTCCTCGAGGCTCGGGCTGCGCTGGACGACGAGCCGCACCGCCTTGCGTCTCGCCGCCTTGCGGCCGAGCCCTGCGGCCGCGGCAGCTGCGGGCGTCAGGATCATGCTGTCCTGGCTCGGCGCCTGCCGCTCGCGTCCGGCCGAGCGGATGACGCGCACGACGAACAGATACAGGAGCACGAGGAAGGCGATCTTGAGCACGAGAAGTGCCTCCGCGACCGACGTCGAGGCAACCACTGTCACGAGCGTTCCTATTCCCGCTCGGTCGAGAAGGTGACCGTCGTCTCGCCGACGGTGAACCGTGAGCCGTCGTCGAGCCGTGCGCGCTGCACGCGCTTCCCGTCCACCTCCGTCCCGTTCGTCGAGCCGAGGTCGACGAGCCAATACGCCGAGCCCTCCTGCACGACTTCTGCATGGCGGCGTGACACGTTCGGGTCCTCGATCTGGACGTCGGCGTCGCGCGAGCGGCCGAGGACGGAGCGCTGCTTGTCGAGGACGCGCCGCTCGCCGTTCCAGCGGAGCACGGCAACCTCTCGTTCGACGCCGAGCTCCACGAGGGAGGCGGCCTCGGTCGGCTGCGTCCGGGGCTTGTAGATCATGGTCGCGCCGGGTGTCGCGCTCTCCGCAGCTTCCTCGCCGCCCTGCCGGCCGTACTGCGCCATCCGGGTGGCGATGCCGAATTCGCCCACGCCGAGGTCGTCGTCCGTCTCGAAGACGATGCGCGGAGGAGTGAGCAGCGCATAGTTCTCGCGCGAGGCGTGCTCGGAGAGGTACTCCTCGAGCTCCGACACGAGCGAGTTCTCGTACCCCTCGAACTGCTCGCGGTCGCCGGGGGAGAGGAAGATCGTGTACTCGTTCGGGACGTAGACGCGCGTCACCGACGTCGAGCGGTGCTCGTCCATCTCCTTCGCGAGCTTGCGCGCGAGCTCGACCGGCTGGACGTTCGTGCGGAAGGCGCGGCCGAAGACGCCCTCGAAGACTCGCTCCAGCCTCTGCTCGATTCCCCGCAGCACCATTAGTGCCCTTTCAGTGAATGTTGCCCCGTTACTGGCGCGCGAAAAACGAGCGAGGCAAGGACGCAGGGAGCCCCGATAGCCAAGGCTATCGGGGCGACCGAGGACGCCGCATCGCGCTGCTTTGCAGCCGCCAGGAACGTGGAGGACATTTGCTGGAAGGGCACTAAGTTCCGGGGGAGGGTACCCCCAGCGCAGGAGCGCGAAGCGCCGTGAACGCAGCGATCGCCCAGGATGAAAGGAGGAGCGGAAGCGGGGCGGCGCCCGGCACGGCTGTCACGGTGAGGATGATCATCCCCGCGCCGAGCCCGGCGGCCGCCCAGCGGCCTCGGGCCTGGGCGTAGGGAAGGGCCAGGGCGACGAGCGCAAGCGCGCAGGCCTCGAACAACAGTGCCGGATGGGCGCCCGCGGCGCTGGCGATCGAACCGGCGACGTCGAACGGGTCGCGCGCGCCTGCCACGCCGAGCCCGAGTGGCGGCCGGCCGCCCACGAGCGGCAGGGCCACATGGCGGATCCCGGCGGCGAGCGCCGCCGTCAGTACGCCGAGCGCGACGGCGAGGACGCGCAGCGGTGCTGCGCGCACCCGTGCCGTGGCCAGGGGGAGGAGGCCCAGCGCGGCGACGGGTGCGAGCAGCGGGCCGAGCGCGAACAACAGGCCTGCGCGCGGCTCCCACCAGGTCACGAGCAGCCACGCGGCGGCGAGCGCGGCGTAGACGAGCGCGAGCCCGAGCGAGACGTTGCCGAGCGGGAGCACCGGCACCGCGAGGGCCAGCGCGATGCCTGCGCGCTCGCGGAAGAGGGCCGCTGCGGCGGCGACGAGTGCGAGCCCGAACGGCCAGCCGTGCGGATAGAAGGGCAGGGCGGCGGCGGTCCAGCCGGCGAGGATCGCGGCGAGGACGACGGTGACGGCGTGCCCGGCCGCGACCCGGCGAGGAAGGGAGAACGCGGGCCGCCGCGGGACGGCGGTGGACCAGGCTGCGCCGCGCAACTCCACCGCCAGCTCCCTGGCGCTCGGCCGGCTCGCAGGGACCGTCGAGAGCGAGCTGTCGACGAGGCGCAGAAGCCGTTTCGGCAGGTCGGGGCGGAGCTCGGAGAGCGGCCGCGCGCCGGCCTCGATCGCGCGCGCCGTCTCGAGCATCGAGCCGCGCCAGAACGGGTGGCGCCCCGCGAGCGCCTCCCACAACATCACGCCCACCGCCCAGACGTCCGCGGCCGGCGTCGCCTCGCCGCCCGCGAGCCGCTCAGGCGAGATGTAGGCGAGCGTTCCGGGCACGTCGCCCTGCTCGGTCAGCGTCTCGGCCTCGGCCATCTGCGCGAGCCCGAAGTCGAGCACGCGCGCCGAGACCCGGTCGTCGTCCGCCAACAGGACGTTCGACGGTTTGATGTCGCGGTGGAGGATTCCGGCCGCGTGGGCATGCGCCAGGCCCTCGCACACCTGCGCGCACGCTTCGATCGCATCCTCGTCGGGCAGCTCACCTGCGCGCAGCGCCTCGCGGTAGGTGCGGCCCGGAACGAACTCGTACGCGATGTAGACGTGCCGCGAGTCGCGCGCGAAGCCGTACGCGCGCAGGCACGCGGGATGGCGGAGATGCGCCGCGGCCGCCGCCTCGCGCTCGGCCCGTGCCGCGGACTTCCCTTCCCGGGCGATGATCTTGAGCGCGACGTCGAGACCCGTCCGCTCGTCGCGGGCGAGCCAGACCGAGCCCGAGCCGCCGCTGCCGAGCGGCCGGAGGGGCCGGTAGCGGTTCAGAACGAGCTCGGGGCCGGTAACGGTCTGGGCGGCCTCTCCCATGCCTAGCGGAGATTGGCGACCGCGTCGGACTGTCCTTCCCAACCCGGTTAGGCTTGCCTCCCGAGTGAGCACGCACGACGACGAGACGGAGCTCGAGTT
>DASYOZ010000102.1:0-27083 GCA_036007185.1 Gaiellaceae bacterium
TTCGCCTTGTACAACTCGCCGTCGGAGTGGCTCACGCACACGTTGATCGAGCCGCCACTCAGGGAGGAGGCGAGCGCATACGCACCGCCCCCTGTCAGGGCAAGTACAGCAACGCCCAACAGCACCACTGACCGTGAAACGCGTCCCATCAAGTTCGCCCTCTCTAATAGGTCCTGCTAATGGCCTGCGGGCGAATCGCCTCTTCCCACACACCGACCCCAGCGTCTTGGAAGTGGGAGCGCCGCGCGCGCAAGCCCTGATCAAGCCATTCAACGCTTCTGCCCTCGACAAGTCAACGTCACCCGCCGCGCCCGAGAGTGTCCTAAACGGCCACTCGGCAGCCGCATCCGAGGCGCATAGCGTCCTAGCTGGCCGGAGCCGCTATGGGCAAGCGCGTGGGCGTTCGGCTCGCCGCTCCGGCCTACTGATCGTCGCCTTCGCTGATCTCATCGAGCGGGATGGCGGCAGCGTCGGCGAGCCCCAGCCGCCAGGCGATGATCTCCGGGTCGCTCAGCAGCAGCTCTACGCCCTCCCATTCTTCCTCGGTCACGCTTCAATCTCCGGGCTCATATCCACGAACCTACGGCGCCGAGTGCCAGGCCTACTCGGCCCCCGCTCCGGCTGTCGACAGCGGCAAGAACTACGGGCCCGAGGACATCATCGATGCCACGCCGTTCACCTGGACGGTTGATTCGGGGACGCTCCCGCCGGGGTTGTCGCTGTCGTCGGGAGGGGCGATCACCGGAACCCCCACCGCAGCGGGGACCTTCAACTTCACTATGAAGTTGGTTGATTCGACGGGTCTGACCGCCACCCAGGCCCAGACCATCATCATCAGCCCCGGTTGTGCCCCACCCGCGAACCCGTCGATCGCGATCGAAAAAAGCCCGAGCTCGCAGACCGTCGCGCTCGGCGGCACGGCGACCTTCCACATCACGGTGACGAACAACGGCAACGTCACGCTGACCAACGTCAACGTGAGCGATCCGCTCTCGGCCAACTGCAACCGCGACCTCGGCACTCTGGCCGTTGGTGCCTCGCAGACCTACACGTGCACGCGTTCGAACGTCCGCAAGAAATTCGTGAACACCGCTGAGGCAGTAGGCACGGCGCCGAACGGGACGATTATCCGCGCCAGCGCCACCGCACCCGTCAAGGTGTCGGGCCCGTTCGTGCCGCCAGCGCGCCCGGCGATCCGGATTCTCAAAGGTCCGAACGCGCAGAGCACCAGGTTCGGGGGGGTTGCGAGGTTCCGGATCACAGTGAAGAACATCGGCAACGTCCGCCTCCGCAAAGTGAGCGTCACCGATCCGCTCACGCCGGGCTGCAACCGCCGCCTTGGAACACTGACGGTAGGCGCATCGAAGACCTACTCCTGCATGCAGCCGCACGTGATGAAGTCGTTCCTCAACCGCGCCCACGTTGTCGGAACCGCGCGTAGCGGCCGGAGGGTTACCGATACCGATTCGGCGGCCGTTACGACCAAGAAGCCAGCCTTCACCGGCTGAGAGCGCCTTGTCCGACTTGCACCGCGCGCAGCAAGGGGATGTCAAGCTGAAGTACAGCTGGGGTGCTGGCGATCAAAGCCGACAGCGCGTTCATCACCTTGATGACGGGCAAGAACCCCAACGGCGAAATCCGCCGACAGATCTAGGCTCGGTGAGCCCTTCGCCTGGGACAGCACAGACGCGTCATCCCGGGACAGCACCCGTCGTGCGACCCTAGGAGGCGCACTACTCGCGCTCGGCAGCGGGACGGTTCTGCCGCGACTTGAACGGGAAAGGGCGTGGTCGCTTGAATTCAGAGACACCTGTGAGCGGACAGCCCTCGACTCGTGCGGTCTCGTCGCCGCTCGTCTGTACATTGCCGCTCGCTCTCTGCGCGGCCGTTCTCGCGTTGCTGATCCTCGTTCCGCCCGCGCACGCTCAGACCGGCACTGTCGCTTGGATTTGGCCGACGCCCGCCGACAACGCCCGCCTGACCGTCACGAAGAGCAAGGTGCTCACGTTGACGCTCGCGGCGTCGACGTCGGGTGCGGCCCAGGTGAGCATCGACCCGGTCGGCGGTCTGCCGCCCGGAGCGACCATCAGCCTGTATGCCGACAACGGCACGTCGCGCGCAGTGTTTCTTTGGCATCCGACCCAGGTGGGCGACTACACACTCGGGTTCGCGGCGTCGGCCGGCGGCGCCTCCGCCACGCCTCGCACGTACCGGATCCGGGTCAACCCGGACATCCCCTACCCGCACGTCTACGCGCTGACCGACGTACGGATCGGACACTGGGCGAAGGTGCTGCGAAGGACGGTCGTCCGGTCGCAGCCCCGCGCTTCGGCACGCGCGGTCACGACGCTCGGTCTCTTGACCCCCGACGACACGCAGAACCTGGTGCTGGTTCTCGGCGGCATCGATTTGAGCCCCACGAGGACGTGGTACCGCGTCCGCCTGCCCATCCTGCCGAATAATTCAACCGGCTGGGTGCCAAGAGAAGCACTCGGCGATCTTGTCAGCGTCAACACGCACGCGTACGTCGACCGGGCGACGCTCACGCTCACGCTCAAGCGAAACGGGACCACCATCTTCAGGACGATCGTCGGTGTCGGGCGTTCCTATTGGCCCACGCCGCGCGGCGAGTTCTACATCCGCGAGAAGCTCACGGACTTCGACTCCCCCACCTACGGACCGATCGCGTTCGGTACGAGCGCACGCTCCAACCAGCTAACCGACTGGCCTGGCGGCGGAGTCGTCGGCATCCACGGGACGGATCAACCCCAACTCCTTCCGGGCCACATCTCGCACGGCTGCATCCGCATGCGCAATGCGGACATTCTCAAGCTGGCGCGGCTGATGAAGATCGGCACCCCGCTGACGGTTCGCTGACGCGAGTTCCGCAGGCACTGGCGCGCGATGGTCGGTGTGACTCCCGATACCACAGCCGCTAGGCGGTTGGATCAGGAGTTGGGGTTCGAAACCCTGCCCCGCAGCCTCAACGAAAAGCCCCGGATTACCGGGGCTTTCTCGTTCTTCAGGTCGACTCGCGGCGTGATGGGCGGATCCTCTACGCGGTGAGCGCCTTGGCCTTGAGTTGGTCGAACTCCGCCTGCGTGATCGCGCCGGAGTCGAGCAGTTGCTTGCCCTTGGCGATCTGGTCCGGTGCCGAGTCGGAGGCAACCGAGCGCACGTAGTTGTCCATTTGCGACTGCTGGGCTTGCGCCCGCTGCGCAGCCCGTTCGCCCATGCTCTTACCGTTCGCGATGAGGTAGACGAAGATGCCGAGGAACGGGAGGATGATCGCGAAGATCGTCCAGCCGGCCTTCGCCCAGCCGCTGATGTCGTGCCGGCTGAAGAGGTCGCCGAAGACGATGAAGAGAAGCCAGAAGAACATGATCCACGCGAAGAACACGAGCATCGACCACATCACGTCGCCGAACGTGTAGGCAGCTAGCACAGCTTTTCTCCTTCGTCGTTGGCAGTCGGGTTCGGATCAGAGTCAAGCAGATCGCACTAGATCAAGTTAGCGAGCTACGGAAGCATCATCCCGCGCAACATCATTGGCCAGCGGCCAGCCGTATTCAGCCTCAGCGGCGAGAGGAGCTGTTGCGTCCTCGCGCGCGTCGGAGTAGCGCTCCTCGTCGACCTCCACGTAGGGATTCGCCACCCCGGGCGACAGGGGAAAGTCTTCCAGCTCCGGCGCCTCGATCGACGACCGGCGCCTGCTCGCCTCGGCTCGCACGCGTTCGGCCAGGAACACCACGCCGTACCCGAGGCCCGCCAAGAGCAGACAGGCGATCGCCGAGCCGACACCTAGTGCCATCCACAGAAGACCGAAGCCGAGCCCCACCGCGCTTCCCAGATACCGCAACGAAATGCTGCCCACCGTCTACCTCCTCGTAGTGAAGCCTTGCCCGACGACGATTCGTGGCGGAACGGCGGACACCTGCAAAGTCGCCCTGCGCTCAGCCGCGCACGAGCTGCTCGAAGAGAAGGCCGTACTGCTCCAGGTGCCGGTCACCGAGGAACTCGTCGGTCACGCGCCGACGGGCATTCTGCGCCAGCTGCGCGGCCTGGACGCTGTCCCGCAGGAGCGATTCGACAGCGGCGCCGAACGCCGGTAGATCGGCCGGATCGTGCACGAGCAGGCCGTGAACACCGTCCTCGATCTGGTCGACGATGCCGCCGACGGCACTGGCGACGACCGGCCGTTGCTTCCACATCGCCTCCGCGACCGTCAGACCGAACCCCTCGGCGAGGCTCTTCTGGACGACGACGGAGGCCTGTCGCTGGATGGCGTTCACGATCGCAGCGTTTTCGTCGGGATCGGCCATCGGGATGGCGGCGAGGTGAACGCGGCTGCGCTGGAGGTGCGGTAGCTCCCGCCACCGGCCGGTGCACTCGTCGAGCACCGCAGCCGCCTCCGGGTCGTCGGCGACACCGCTGACGGCGGGACCACAGAGGAGCAGGTGCGCGCCGAGCGACGGATCGACGTGCTGCACAAAGCCGTTCATCACTCCGGCCATGTCCTTCATCCGGTCCCAGCGCGAGATCTGGACGACGAGCGGCGCTTCGGCGGGTGGCGGCCCGGTCTGGACCACGTCGGCACGCCGGGTGATCCTCCCGCGGGACCCGTCGCGGCGGGTGAACGGCGTGAGCGGCTGCGCCGTCTCGGTCGCGCCGTCGAGCAGCCCCACATAGGAGAGAGTCAGACGGGCGTCCTGCATCGAGACCGGCTCGTTCTTCGCCGAGAACGGGTCGATCGAGGGCCGGATCACGTGCACCCGTTCCGGATCGGCCCACGGCGGCGCGAAGGCGGCGCGCGAGGCGACGATCGCATCGGCGTCGGCCAGGTAGGGGCGCAGGAACTCCCACGCGCGCTCACTCCACTCGTTCGGGTGGTCGAGGCCGACGTGGCAGCGCCAGACGACCCGAGCGCCGGCGCGCTTCGCCGGCGCAACGAGGCCGGCCGGCTGGGGATCGTGGATGACGACCACATCGCCGGGACGGATGAGCGCAAGCAACTCGTTGGCATTGCCGCGCAGGACACTCTCGAAGTGGCGGTGCTCCGCCGGGCCAAGGGCGCCGCCGTCTCCGGCGGAGCCGTAGAGACCGTTGTGGATCCGCTTCGTGATTGCGAAGAAGGCCGGATCCCCCTCGATCACGAGCCAGCGCGCGTCGACGCCGGCGCCGCGCGCGTACGAGAGGAGCATCTGCAGCATCTCGGCCACGCCGCCGCCCTCCGCGGTCGAGTTGACGTTCAGCACCGAGCTGCCGGCGAGCGCCTCCCGCGCGACCGCGGCCGCCCGCTCGAACCGCGCCATCCGCTCGGCGCCGATCAGCGGCTCGAGCCTCGCCGCATCGATCGCCTGGACCTCGACCTCATGGAGCCTCGGATCAACGGGATGCATCCTCACCTGCCCTTCTCGGCTCGTTCGTTGAGGGCTTTACCGCCCGCCGCTCCGTGCCGACCCCGTCCACGGTTCCGTAGTTCGTCCGGATGCGGCTGCCCCGGCGGGCGGTGAGCATGGGCTCATGGTGCACGCAGAGCACGTTCGAGAGGAACTGCCGGTCGCGTTCGAGACGGCCACCGTCGGCGACGCGATGAGCCGCGGCGTCATCAGCTGTCCGCCAGAGACGCCCTTACGGGTCGTGGCGAGGATGATGACGACGTTCGGAGTCCACGCGATCTTCGTCTTCGAGCATGTCGAGGAGGACGCCGAGGCGCCGCATCTGTGGGCCGTCGTCTCCGACCTCGACCTCGTGGCGGCCACTCAGCTCGACCTCGACACGCTGACCGCCGGCACGTCAGCCGTGACGCCTCTCGTCAGCGTCGCGGCCGACCGGTCGATCGCAGAAGCCGGCAGCCTGATGGCGCAGTACGGGATCGCGCACCTCGCGGTCACCGAGCCCGGCTCTCGCACCCCGATCGGCGTCATCTCGACGCTCGACATCGCGCGCGCGGTCGCGGCCGACCATGGCCCCCGCGAGATCTTCGCCTCCGCGTAATTCCCCGCAAGACGGACGAGGGAAAGCCCCGCCGCGGCTTCGGTAGCCGCCCGGATGGCGCCGGCGCCGCACCGCCCGACACTGGACCGAGATGAAACACCGTTCGGAAAGGAGTCGGGACATGCGCAAGGCATTCGAGATCGGAGGCATCATCGCGGCGATGGTCCTCGTCGTGTTCGGCGTCGTCGCCATCGCGATGGGTGCCAACGGCCGGCAGACGGTCAACAAGAGCCTCCAGAACGAGTACATCGTCGGGTCATCCGACATGACGCCGTCGGCGATCAGGGCCGAGGCGCAGAAGGCCGGCATCGTCTCAGCGGTCAAGGAGTGGCCGACGAAGAGCGTCGCCAACCAGAAGATCGACACGGGCGCCAAGGCGCGCCTAATGGCCCAGTACATGCACATCCACGCGCTCGAGGCCACGCAGGGCTTCACGTACGCGCAGATGGGCATCTACACGGCGAAGCCCGGGACGCCGAAGGCGCAGCTGATGCCGGGCGGCGGCACCGAGAACGTCGCGTTCGCGGCAGTCGATCCCAACACCAAGCAGCCGTTGCAGAACGGCGCCCGGCAGGTCTGGGTCACCGAGACCGCGCTCGCGGCCGCGCTCAACATGAGCTACATGGCTAACCAGATCGGGCTGTTCGGAATCGTGGTCGGGATCGCCCTTCTCCTGACGGGGATCGGCCTCGGGATCCTCGCCGTCGGCGGGGCGCTCCGCAATCCGGAGACGGTCCTGAAGTCCGTGCGGCGGCCACACGCCAAGACTCCGGCGGTGCCAGTGGCATAAGCGCCCGACTCCACCGCAGGACAGTGAGGGCCGCTGCGAAGCGGCCCTCACGCGTTCCGCAGGTACGGGAAAGGCCGTACGCCGGATCCGCGCCCGCCACGACGCGTCCAGACGGATCCCCGGCGACGATGCCGGCATGACCAACCAGCAGACGACACGGCTCTGCTCACTGGAAACGGCCGTCGGCCACACCGAAGCCTGCCCGGAAGATGCGTGTCCGTTCTGGGAGCCCGGCGGAGCCGCACTGGCCGGGCGCTGCGCGTTCGAGCAGCTCGACGTCGCGGCGGACGCCGCGCTGGCGACATGGCTGCTCGAGATCCGCGGACGGCTCGCCTCGGCCGGCTCAGCTGCTGACGAAGCGGCCGAGCGCAGCGTCTTCCGCCACCTGCTCAACGAGTCGGCGGAGTAGACGCAGAGCGGGCGAGCTCAGCCGGCTTCGAGCAACCCGCGCTCGAGCGCGTAGGCGACGAGGTCGGCGCGGCTCTGCAGCCGGAGCTTCTGCATGATGTGCGCCCGGTGCGTCTCGGCGGTGCGCACCGAGATGTAGAGCTGCTTCGCGATCTCCTGGTTCGTGTGGCCGAGCGCGAGCAGGCGCAAGACCTCGCGCTCACGGTCGGAGAGCGGGTCCTCCTCCGCGAGCTTCGCCGCGTCGGCGTCGGCGGCCACGAGGCGGGCGCCGAGCTCCGGGTTCACGTAGCGACCGCCGCCGGCGACCTCGCGCACCGCCGCGACGACTTCGGTGTCGGCCGCCTCCTTGAGGACGTAGCCGCTCGCCCCCGCCGCGAAGGCCTCGCGGACATAGCGGGGCTCGTCCTGCATCGACAGCACGAGCACCGCCGTGTCGGGGTTCTCGTGCTTGAGCTGGGGAAGCACCTCGAGACCCGTCTGGTCGGGCATGACGACGTCGAGCAGGATCACGTCCGGCTTGAGCGCGCGCGCCTGGAACACGGCATCGCGCGCGCTGCCCGCCTCGCCCACCGGCTCGAGATCCTTTTCCCCGCCGAGGAGGAGCCGCAGGCCGCTGCGCACGACCGCGTGGTCGTCGACGATGAGCACGCGAATGCTCACGGGAGGGGCACCTCCGCCACGAGCGTCGTCCCGGCACCGGGGCGCGACTCGATCTCGAGCCGGCCGTCGAGGAGCGCGAGCCGCTCGCGCATGCCCAGGAGCCCGACGCCGTCCTCACGCGCCGTCGCCGGCTGGAACCCGGCTCCGTCGTCCTCGATCACCGCCGCCAGGGCGCCGTTCCTGCGCACCACCGACACGCTCACGCTGCGAGCTCGGGCGTGCTTGACGACGTTCGTGAGCGACTCCTGCACGACCCGGTAGAGCGCCGTCTCCACCTCGCTCGGGAGCCGCTTCTCTCCGAGCGCGGAGTGGAAGTCGACCCGCATGCTGGTCTGCTCGGCGAACGACTCGGTCAGCCGCTCGAGGGCGGGCACGAGGCCGAAGTCGTCGAGCAGCTTCGGGCGGAGCTCGACGGCGAGACGGCGCACGTCCTGGAGCGCCGCGACGACATGCTCGCGCAGCTCGGCCAGCGCCTCGCGCGCCGGATGGCCGGCGAGCGCGTCCTCGAGCGGTTTCAGCCCGAGCAGGATCGAGGTCAGCGCCTGCCCCGTCTCGTCGTGGAGCTCGCGCGCGAGGCGCCGCCGTTCCAGCTCCTGCGCCTGCACGACCCGGCGCAACGCATCCCGCGCCACCCGCTGCGACAGCTCGACGGCGACCGCGGCGCGTGCCCCGAACGTCTCGGCGAGCCTCAGGTCGGCGTCGGAGAAGCGGGCGTCGGGGCCCTCCTTGTCGTGGATCTCGATCACCCCGATCACCCTGTCGCGCGCGATCAATGGCACCCACATGCCTGTGCGCACGCCTACCCGCCGCGTGACCTCCTGGTGCACCTCGGGATCGTCGATCAGCGAGTCGACACGCTCGCTGCGCCGCCGCGCGATCACGCTGCCGCTCTTCGAGTGCGAACGGGAGAACGTCGCGCCGAACAGATCCTCCGCGCCCTCTCCGGCCACGGCTGCGATCCTCAGATCGTCGTCTCCGGTCGGCAGCGCGAGCGCAACGACCCGCGCTCCGAGCAGCTCGCGGAGGCGGCTGACGACGAGATCGAGCAGGCGCTCGAGATCGGTCTCTGTGGCGAGCGCGTTCCCGACCTCGTGCAGCGACTGCAGCTGGTGCGACCAGCGCGTCGACGCCTCGTAGAGCCGGGCGTTCTCGACCGCCACCGCCGCCTGGCCGGCGAGCAGCGTGACGAGCTCTTCGTCCTCCTCGGTGAAGTCCTCACCGCCGTCCTTCTCGGTGAGGTAGAGGTTGCCGTAGGCCACGCCGCGGAGCAGGATCGGGACGCCGAGGAAGCTCCGCATCGGTGGATGCCCCAGGGGGAAGCCGACGGAGCGGGGATCCTCGGCAAGGTCGTGCAACCGCAGCGCTTTCGCCTCGCTGATCAGCACCCCGAGGATGCCGCGCCCGCGCGGCGGCGCGCCGATCTCGGCGCGGGTGTTCTCGTCGATGCCGTGCGTCACGAACTGCTCCAACCCCGCGCCGTTCGGATCGATCACGCCGAGCGCCGCATAGCGTGCCCCGGTCAGCTCTGCCGCAGCCTCGACCAGTCGGTGCAGCAGCGCGTCAAGCGACAGCTCCGAGCTGACCGCCAGACCGGCTGCAAAAAGCGCACGCAGACGTCCTTCGGTGACGGAAAGCGCGTCCACTGCGCCAGCCTAACCCTCGACCCGCTCTTCGGAAAAGCCGCAGGACGACTCCGCGCCGCCGCCGATGGCGCCTGCGCAGTCCGCGACGAGACTGGCTGGGAAAGGAGGCATAGAGATGAAAGCACTCGTGTATCACGGGCCGGGGCAGCGAGCCTGGGAGGACGTGCCCGACCCGACAATCCAGGCGCCTACGGACGCCATCGTGAAGATCGACTCCACGACGATCTGCGGCACCGACCTCCACATCCTCAAGGGTGACGTGCCGGAAGTGACGCCGGGGACGATCCTCGGCCACGAGGCCGTGGGCACCGTGGTCGAGATCGGAAACGCCGTCACGACGATCGAGCCGGGGGACCGCGTCCTCGTCTCCTGCATCACGTCGTGCGGCCGGTGCCGCTTCTGCAAGGAAGGCCATTACGGGCTCTGCACCGGCGGCGGAGGCTGGATCTTCGGACACCTGATCGACGGCTTGCAGGCGGAGTACGCCCGCGTGCCCTTCGCCGACACCTCGGTCTACAAGGTGCCGGAGGAGCTCTCGGACGAGCAGGTGTTGTTCCTCGCCGACATCCTCCCGACCGCGTACGAGGTCGGCGTCCTCAACGGAGGCGTCGAGCCTGGCGACACGGTCGCGATCGTCGGCGCCGGCCCGATCGGGCTCGCCACGATCATGACGGCGCAGCTTCACTCGCCGGGCCGGATCATCGCGATCGACCTCGACGCGTCGCGGCTCGAGAAGGCGCTCGAGTTCGGCGCCGACGTCGCGATCGACAACGGCCGCGAGGATGCCGTCGCGAAGGTGATGGAGCTGACCGGGGGCCTCGGTGCAGACGTGGCGATCGAGGCGGTCGGCGTGCCGGAGACGTTCGAACTCTGCACGGAGCTTATCCGGCCCGGCGGCCGCGTCGCCAACGTCGGCGTGCACGGTCATTCCGCAACGCTCCACCTCGAGAAGCTGTGGATCCGCGACGTCATGATCACGACGGGTCTCGTCGACACGACCACGACGCCGAAGCTCCTCAGGCTGATCGAGACCGGGCGGCTCGACCCGACGCCGTTCGCCACCCACCGCTTCGCGCTTGCGGAGGCGGAAGAGGCGTACGACGTCTTCGGTGCCGCGGCCGAGAGCCACGCGCTCAAGGTCGTGCTCGAGGCTGTGCCGGTCGGGCACGAGCTCCTCGAGCAGCACGAGGTGCCGGTCACCGCGTAGCTGCCTCAAAGGGAAAGGCGGCGCCGCGGGTCCGGGTGCCGCCCTTCCTTCGTCCGGCTACGCGGTGGTGAGCCGCGTTGCCTCGTCGCTCGGCCGCGCGGCCCCACTGGCCGCCGGCACGACGAGCACGGGCCGGTGCGACCTGTGGCACAGCGCATGGGCGACGCTGCCCATGAGGCCGGCGGTGACAGTGCCGCGGCCGTGGGTGCCTACCACGATGAGGCCGGCATCGAACTCCTCGGCCGCGCGCTCCACGAGCTTCGCGACGTCCTCACGACCGGAGCGAATCTCGAGGCTCGCGGCGAACCCCGCGGAGCGGAGGTCCCTCACCTGGCCCTCGAGCTTCTCTCTGATGTCCGGCTCGTCCGCGAGGAGCGGCGCACCGCCCGCGCGACCGGTCAGCAGCTCGTTCGCGTGTACCACGATGATCCGCGAGCCGTGGATCTCGGCGAGCTTCCGCACGTGCTCGAGCGCGTTGTCGGCGAGATCGGAGCCGTCGGTTGCCCACACGATCGTCTCGAACATGATGTCCGTCCTTTCCTTGACAAGACGATCGTCGACCCGGCTCGGCGCCATCGCATCGGCAGCCGCCCCGAAGCCGGATGCGTGGTTTTCCGCACCGCCAGGCGGCTCCGCCCCGATGCCGCCCGACGTTGCGGCCCCGACACTTTCTGCATGATCCCGGACAAGGAGGAGCGAAATGACCGCTAGGAGACCAATCCTGTTCGCAACCGACGGCTCACCCTCCGCCGCAGAGGCCCAGCGGGAAGCGCTGAATCTGGCGCGGCGGCTCGACGCTCCGCTGCTCGTCGTCGCTGTCGCGCACACGGCGCTGCCCGCGGTCGGCTACACCGCCTATGGCTACTCGAGCGTCATCGCCGAGCTGACCCAGGCCGAGCACAAACGGGTCCAAGAGCTCCTGGCATCTGTAGCGGAGACCGCCGAGGAAGAAGGCGTCCACTGCTCGACCGTCGCCGCCGACGGCTTCGTGGTCGAGGCGATCTGCCGGAGGGCGAGTGAGTACGACGCGCAGCTGATCGTCGTGGGCTCGCACGGTTGGGGTGCCGCGCGGCGCATCCTCTCCGGCAGCGTGTCGACCGGCCTCGTACACACGGCGCCATGCCCCGTGCTCGTCGTCCGCGGCCCGCAGCACGCCCTGGAGCAGCAGGCGGCCGCTTGAGCGCCACGGCGCCAAACAGCGTCGAGGCAACCGACGTCATCCTCCGCGACGGGTCGACCCTCCGGCTCAGTGCGCCCGTCGTGGAGGATGCCGACGCGCTGGTCGCGTTCTTCACGGGCCTCTCGGAACACAGCCTCTACCTCCGCTTCCATGGCTTCCCCGCGCTCGGGCGGAAGCTGGTCGAGCCCGTACTCGAGCCCGACTGGCAGGAGCGCGGTGCGCTCGTCGGGTCGCTCGACGGCCGCGTCGTCGCCCTCGCAGAGTGGGTCAGGCTGCGCGACCCGCGTGCCGCGGAGGTGGCGTTCGCCGTCGGCGACGACTTCCAGCGCCGCGGGATCGGGACGCGCCTCCTCGAGCAGCTTGCCGCTCGGGCCGCTGAGGCCGGGATCGAAGAGTTCGTGGCGGAGGTGCTGCTGGACAACGCCGCGATGCTCGGCGTCTTCCGCGAGGCCGGCTTCATGGTCACACGCGCGGGCGAAGCCGGCGAGGTCGAGATCCGGTTCGAAATCGCGCCCACGAGCGCGTATCGCGAGCACGTAGCCGCGCGCGACCACGTCGCTGTGCGGGCCTCGCTCGAGCCGTTCTTCCACCCGCGCTCGGTCGCAGTCGTGGGCGCCTCGAGGCGCCGCGGCTCGATCGGCGGCGAGCTGTTCCGCAACGTCCTCGCCGGCGACTTCGCCGGCTCCGCCTACCCGGTCAACCGGAACGGCGATTCCGTCGCCGGCGTTCATGGCCACCGGACCGTGGCCGAGATCGCGGAGAAGATCGAACTCGCCGTCGTCTGCGTCCCGGGAGAGCAGGTACTTGCAGCCGCAGAGGACGCACTCGCTGCAGGCGTGCGCGCCCTCGCCGTCATCTCCGCGGGCTTCGCCGAAACGGGCAGCACCGGCGCCGAGCGGCAGGAGAAGCTCCTCGCGCTCGTTCGCGACCACGGCGCCCGCCTCCTCGGCCCGAACTGTCTCGGCATCGCCTCCTCCCCGGTCCACCTCAACGCGACGTTCGCGCCGCGCAGCTTCCCCGCCGGCAAGATCGGCTTCTCGTCCCAGAGCGGCGCCCTCGGCCTCGCGCTGCTCGAGCGGGCAGAGGCGACCGGCCTCGGCGTGACCTCGTTCGTCTCGGTCGGCAACAAGGCGGACGTGTCCTCGAACGACCTGCTCGAGTGGTGGGAGGACGACGACGAGACGGAGATGGTCGTCCTGTACCTCGAGTCGTTCGGCAACCCGCGCGCGTTCGCCCGCATCGCGCGGCGGCTCGCGCGACGCAAGCCGATCCTCGCGCTGAAGGGTGGCAGGACGCGCGCCGGCAGTCGCGCCGCCAGCTCCCACACCGCGGCGCTCGCCGGATCGGACGTCGCCGCCGACGCGCTCTTCCAACAGGCGGGCGTGATCCGGGCCCGGACGCTCGACGAGCTCATCGACGTGGCGACGCTGCTGTCCTCGCAGCCCGTGCCGCGCGGACGGCGAGTGGCGCTTGTCACGAACGCGGGCGGCCTCGGCATTCTTGCCGCGGACGCCTGCGAGGCCGCCGGGCTCGAAGTGTCGCCGCCGGGCGACGAGGCCCGGGCAGCGCTCGCCGAGGTCATGCCGCGCGAGGGAAGCAGGTCGAACCCCATCGACCTGCTCGGCGGCGCGACCGCCGAGAGCTTCGCAGCCGCGCTGCCGCCGGTGCTCGCGGACCCCGCCTTCGACGCCGCCATCGTCCTCTTCGTCCCGACCGTCGGGAGCGACGAGGAGAAGGTCGGCGCGGCGATCAGTCAGGCGGCGGCAATCGTGCCGGACAAGCCCGTCCTCTGCGTGTTCGTCAGCGCGAAGGGTGCGCCGGCGAGCCTGCGCAGCGCTGAAAACGTGCCGGCCTTCGCGTATCCCGAGGCAGCGGCGCGGGCGCTGGGCCGCGCCGCCGAGCGCGGCGAGTGGCTGAGACGGCCGGCGGGCGAGGTGCCCGAGCTCGAACGCGACCGGGACGAGGCGCAGGCCGTCGTCCGCGAGGCGGTCGCAGCCGGCGGCGGCTGGCTCGATCCGGAGCAGGCGCGCCGCCTGCTCGAGGCGTACGGCGTCCCTCTCGTGCCTGAGCGCCTTGCCGCGACTCCGCAGGCCGCCGTGGACGCCGCCCACGAGCTCGGCTACCCCGTCGTCCTCAAGACGGCCGTGCCCGGTGCGCACAAGACCGAGCAGGGCGGCGTGATCCTCGACCTCGGCGACGACGAGGCCGTGCTCGCCGCGGCCGAGCGGCTCGCCGGGCCGGTGCTCCTGCAGCCGTTTGTCCGCGGCGGCACCGAGCTGCTGGCCGGTGCCGTGCAGGACCCCGTCTTCGGCCCGCTCGTCGCCTTCGGCCCCGGCGGCGTGCTCGCCGAGCTGATCGGCGAGGCGCAGTTCCGGCTCGCGCCGCTCACCGACCTCGACGCCGAGGAGCTCGTCCGCGGCGGCAAGGCCGGTCGCCTCGTCGCCGGCTTCAGAGGTGCGCCTCCGCCCGACGAGACGGCGCTCGTCGACCTCCTCCTGCATCTCTCGCTCCTCGCCGACGAGCTGCCGGAGGTCGCGGAACTCGACCTGAACCCGGTGCTCGCGTTGCCCGGCGGCTGCTTCGCCGTCGACGCCCGGGTCCGCGTCGCGGATCGCGCCCAGCCGCGCCGCACGAAGAGCTGGTGACGGGATAACGTCGGCCCGTGCGCGCCTTCGACACAGGAGATGTCGTCGAGCGGCTGCGCGCAGCGGGCGGCGGCTACGAGATCGTGCACGAATCCCCCGGCCTGGAGCTCGGCGTGTACGTCCTCGTCGCACCTGAGCCCGACCGCCAGCAGCCGCACGAGGACGACGAGGTGTACATCGTGCTCGAGGGCAGCGGCGCGCTCGAGGTCGAGAGCGAACAGACCGACCTGAGCGAGGGCCGGGCCGTGTTCGTGCCGGCGGGAGCCGAGCACCGATTCGTCGGCTACGAGCAGCTCGCGGTGCTCGTCGTCTTCGAGCGCCCGCGACGCTGAGCGGGGATTTCGCGGCTCCCGAACTACGGGGAACTACCGAGCGTGCAACGCAGTCTCCCCGGATTCCGTGGGCGGCGCGGGAGCCGAGGATGCGGGCATGCCACGCACCGCACACTTCGAAGGAGCAACCATGAAGATCTCGACCCTCTCACTCGCCGTCGCCGCGACCATCTGCGCCGGAGCATTCGGCGTCGGACAGGCCCTGGCCACGACGACCCATCAGACCGCGCCGAAGACGCTGAAGATCGTCATGCACGATCCCGGCTGCCACTGGTTCATGGTCGGCGGGAAGATCGCGAAGACGGCCACCGTCACGGGCCGCGTCCGGCTCCTCAATCTCGACGAGACAACCCTGAAGGTGGCCTCACGCAACGGAATCAGGCGCATCCCCGTCCACCAGTCGATCGTGGTCGGACACGGGCACTACGTGATCATGATGGCCGGACAGGCGACCGACGACAACTACCTCAAGCTCGCCGTCCGCTGAGCGGACAGACGGTTCAGTCGATTGCGCGGCGATAGAAGCCCCGCAATCCGACCCACATCAGGACGTTGACGGCGAAGCCGAGCACGAGGAGGCAGATCCAGGGCTGGATGTGCGGCACCTCCGGCACGAGCGCCCCTCGCAGCGCCTCGCTGACGTAGGTCATCGGGTTGGCGGCGGTGACGACCTGGAACCAGCGCAGGCTCGAGAGCGACGGCCACGGGTACTGGCTGCAGCCCGTAAACAGCAGCGGCGTGAAGACGAGCGAGAAGAGCAGGTTGATCCGCTGCGGCTGGACGAGCGTGCCGAGCAGCAGGCCGAAGCCGGCTCCGACGAGCGCGCCGAGCACGAGGCCCGCGACGAAGAGCGGGAAGCCGGCCCAGCGCCAGGGGATCGAGCCGAGGATGAGGATCCCGACGGGGATCATGATCAGGGTCGCGACGAGCGAGCGCAGAAGCGCGAAGAGCACCTTCTCGGCGGCGACGAACGATGTCGGCATCGGCGCCAGCAGGCGGTCCTCGATCTCCTTCGTCCAGCCGAACTCGGCCACGAGCGGGAAGGCGAGCGTCTGCATCGCCGTGATCACCGCCGTCAGCGCGAGGAGGCCCGGAAAGAGCAGGTTCGCGTAGCCGTGCTGCTTGTAGCCGAGGCTGCCGAGCACTTTGCCGAAGACGAAGAGCAGGAAGAGCGGCTGCAGGATGACCTGCGCGAGAAACGCCGGGAACTCGCGCCAGGTGACGTAGAGGTCGCGGTAGAGGACCATGCGAAACGCATGCCACTGGGTCGCCCGTGCCACCGGAGGCGCGGCGATCGCGCTCATCGCAGCGTCCGTCCGGTCAGGTGGATGAAGACGTCCTCCAGAGTCGACGTGCCGAGCTTGACGTCCTGCAGCGCGAGGCCGTGCTCTGCGAGGATGGCGGCTACCGGCGCCACGAGCAGCGCGGCGTCGCCTTTCAGGTAGAGGCGCACGCGTAGGGGCTGAGAGTCGGGCGCGTCGGGAGCGCCGTTTGCCGCCGCGGGATGGATCGCCTCGACCCGGTCGATCCCGTCGAGCGTCGCCAGCGCCTCGACGACCGTTCCGTCGGCCGAGCGGTCGGCGGTGAGCTCGAGCGTCCCCTCGCCCCTGAGCGAGCCGATGAGAGCGTCCGGCGTGTCGAGGGCGAGCAGCCGCCCGTGATCCATGATCCCGACCCGGTCGGCGAGCAGGGCGGCCTCGTCCATGTCGTGAGTCGTGAGGATCAGCGTGACCTTCGAGTCGCGCAGCTCGCGCAGGCGATCCCAGACGAAGAGCCGCGCCGCCGGGTCGAGACCCGTCGTCGGCTCGTCGAGGAAGAGCACCCGCGGCGCGTGCGTGAGGGCGCGGGCGATCATCACCCGCTGCGCCTGCCCGCCGGAGAAGAAGTCCGGCTTGTCCCGCGCACGATCGAGGAGGCCGAACTGCTCGAGCTGCTCGTCGGCGCGCCGTTCGCGCTCGCGCGCCGGCACGCCGTGGTAGGCGGCGTGGAAGATCAGGTTGTCCCGGATCGAGATCGACCGGTCGAGGTTGCTCCGCTGCGGCACGACCGCGAGCTGCTGCCGCGCCCGCACCGGATCCCGCGCGACGTCGACGCCCCCGATGCGGGCCGTTCCCGCGGTCGGCCGGACCCGAGTCGTCAGCATCCCGACCGTCGTCGTCTTCCCCGCTCCGTTCGGGCCGAGCAGCCCGAAGACCTCGCCGGGCGCGGCGGCGAAGGAGACACCGTCGACGGCGTTCACCGCGGTCTTCGGATACCGCTTGACGACGTCGACGACCTCGACGGCGAGGCCGGCGGTGTCCTCGGGGAGCAAGTCGCCGGGCACCACGAGATCGTAGGCCCGACCCTGGTGGAGTCGCCGTGGCGGGTGTACGTTCGGGACATGGACGTGCTGCCGAAGCGCACCGTTGAGGGGCGCAAGACGGTCACCGTTCTCTTCTGCGACCTCGTCGCCTACACCGAGCTGGCCGGCCGGCTCGACCCGGAGGCACTCCGGGACTTGATGCTCCGCTTCTTCGAGCGCGCCGGGGCAGCGATCGAGGGCCACGGCGGCACCGTGGAGAAGTTCGTCGGGGACGAGATCATGGCCGTCTTCGGGGTGCCGGTCGTGCACGAGGACGACGCGCTGCGCGCGGTGCGGGCGGCGGTCGCCGTGCACGAGTGCGTCGCCGAGCTCGACCGTGAGAGCGACGTGCGTCTCGAGGTGCGGATCGGGATCAACACCGGCGAAGTTGTGACCGGGGACCCGTCGGCCGGCCACGGGTTCGTCAGCGGCGACGCGGTCGCCGTCGGGAAGCGCCTCGAGCAGGCGGCAGCGCCGGGCGAGATCGTCCTCGGCGAGTCGACCCACCGGCTCGTGGGCCACGCCGTGCACGCGACGCAGCTCGAGCCGCTTGCGCTGAAGGGAAAGACCGGCGAGACGGTCGCGTTCCGCCTCGAGTCCGTCGATGCGGCTGCGACCGCGATCCCGCGCCGCCACGACACGCCGCTCGTCGGTCACGCGACGGAGCTCGAGCGGCTCCACGTTGCCTACCGCGAGGCCGCCTCCGCGGGTGCTCGGCTCGTGACGGTCGTCGGCGACTCCGGCATCGGCAAGTCCCGCCTGGCGAAAGAGCTCGTCCGCTGGCTCGAAGGGCAGGCGAGCGTCGTCGTCGCGAGCTGCCCGCCGTACGGAGAGGGGACGACGTTCACGCCGATCCGCGAGGCGTTCCGGCAAGCGGGCCGCGACGAGAGCGTGCTCGAGGGCTCGAGCTACGAGGTGTTCGCGGCGACTAGGAGCCTCTTCGAGGAGCTCGCCGGCGAGCGGCCGCTCCTCGCAGTGTTCGACGACGTCCACTGGGCCGAGGAGACCCTGCTCGACCTGATCGAGCATCTGTCCGTGCGGCTGGGTGCCGCGCCGGTGCTGCTCCTCTGTCTCGCGCGGCCCGAGCTCGCGGAGCGGCGGCCGCAGTGGCTCTCCCGGCCAGACGCGTCGCTGACGCTCGACGCCCTCTCCGAGATGGATTCGCACGGGCTGCTCGACGCGCTCGACGCGCCCGCCGCCGTGCGCGAGCGCATCGCCGAGCTGGCGGAGGGCAACCCGCTGTTCATCGAGCAGCTCGCCGCGTTCGCCGGGGAAGAAGGCGAGAACGTGATGCTGAGCGGCTCGATCCGCGGCGTCCTCCACGCCCGGCTCGACCGCCTGGACGCCGAGGAGCGCGCCGTGCTGGAGCACGCCGCCGTGATCGGTCGCAGCTTCTCGCTCGACGCGGTCCTGCAGCTGATCCCGCCGCCGGAACGCGAGCCGGCGCAGGCACGCGTATTCGAGCTCGTCCGGCGCGGGCTGATCGTGCCGGACGTGACCGTTCCGGAGGACGGCTTCCGCTTTCAGCACGCGCTCATCCGCGAGGCCGTCTACGAGTCCATGCCGAAGGCACTCCGCGCCGACCTCCACGAGACGGTCGCCGCGCGCCTCGACGACGCCGGAGCGGCCCCGACCGCCGTCGGCTTCCACCTCGAGCACGCCTGCCTGCTGCGGGAGCAGCTCGGACGCCGAGACTCCGCTCTCGCCCAGCGCGCCGGCCACCTGCTGCGCCTCGCCGCCGAGGAGACGCTGAGCCGCACCGACGCCCCGGCGACGATTTCCCTGCTCGAGCGGGCTCGCGCGCTGCTCCCCGTCGACGATCCCGACCTGCCCACCGTGCTGACCGGCCTCGGCGTCGCGCGGCTGAACGGAGGCGACCTTCCCGGCGCCGAGTCCGCTCTCGTCGAAGCGCTGGAGATCGCCGCGGCTCTCGGCTTGCGCGGGCCCGAGCTGCACGCTCGCATCGAGCTCCAGTTCGTGCGCGCCTTCGCGGAGAGCACGCCGGTCGAGGAGAGCGTCGCGCTCGCAGAGGAGGCCATCGCCGAACTCGAGTCACTCGGAGACGAGCTCGCGCTTGCCCGAGCCTGGTGGCTGCGGAGCAGCGGCGACCTCGCCGCCTGCCGCTGGCGCGCGCGGGCGGAGGCGATCGAGCGGGCGCTCGAGCACGCGCGGCGGGCGCAGGCCGGGGTGGAGATGGTCGGGACGCTTGCCGGGCTGTTCGCGCAGGCTCTGCTCCACGGGCCGACTCCCGTCGAGGAGGCCATCGCCCGCGTCGAAGGCCTGCCCGAGGAGCTCGCGCTCGACCGGCCGCTGCAGGGTGCGGTCCACACGAGCCTGGCCGGGCTGCTCGCGCTGCGCGGCGACTTCGACGGAGGGCGCCGCATGTTCAGGGATGCTGCTGCGACCTACGAGGAGTTCGGCATGCGCTTCCGCCGCGCCACGCAGTCGTTCGTCGGAGCGCAGATCGAGCTGCTCGCCGGAGACCCGGCAGCGGCCGAGCGCGAGCTGCGCGCCTCCTCGGCGGCGTTCGACGAGTTCGGGGCAGCAACGTCCGCGACGACCCACCGCGCGTTGCTCGCCGAGGTCGTGGCCAGGCTCGGACGGTTCGAGGAGGCTGAGGAGCTCGCCCAGCGGGTTGCCGCCGAGGCGCCGGACGAGGACCGGCTCGCGCACGTGCTGTGGCGCTGCACGCTGGCGCGCGTCCGCGCACGCGAAGGCTCAGCGCGCGAGGCGGTCGAGCTGGCGACCGAGGCGCGGCGGCTCCTCGCCGATGCCGAGTTCCCGCAGCTCGCGATCGCCGCGCTCACGGCAGCCGCCGAAGCCGCTGCCGCGGCGGACGAGAGCGCCGGGGCCGAGCGGCTGCTCGCCGAGGCGAGAAGGATCGCTGAGGCGAAGGGCGCCGTGGCGAGCGTCGAGCAGCTCGATGCTGCTCGCGTCGCAATCGGTTAGATTCGCACGAAAGCTGCGGATAGGAGGCGGGGATGAACGAGGGCACGCACGACGGCGGCCACGAGCACGGGCAGGAAGAGGACGAGCCCGAAGAGCACAAGCCCGCAGAGCACACGCTCGAAGGGCACACACTCGAGGGCCACACACTCGAGGGCCACACACTCGAAGGGCACACGCTCGAGGGGCACGACGAGGAGGAGCGCTCCGGCGACGACGACACGTAGGACGAGGGTCGGCGGCAGCGCCCGCAAGCCGCTCCCGGGCGCACGGCGGGCCGGCGCGGTCGGCTCCGACGAGCCGGTCGAGGTGACGGTCGTCGTGCGGCCGCGCGAGCCGCTGCCGCAGCCGGAGGAGTTGGGGCGACAGCCGCTCGGGGAGCGCCGCTACCTCAGCCGGCGCGAGTTCGCGGCCCGCTACGGCGCGACCCGGAAGGACCTCGCCGCGATCGCCGACTTCGCGGCCGAGCACGACTTGCACGTCCGGCAGGCGAGCAGTGCCCGCCGCAGCGTCGTCCTCGTGGGGCCGGCCGGGCGGCTGCAGAAGGCCTTCTCGACCCGGCTCTCCCGCTATCGCTCGCCGCAGGGCGACTACCGCGGCCGCTCCGGCCACCTGCACGTCCCGGCGAGCGTGGCGCCCGCGATCGAGGCGGTGCTCGGCCTCGACGACCGGCCGCAGGCGAGCTCGGCATGTCGCGCCGTCCCGAAGGAACGCGTCGAGCAGGCACGGCAGACCTCGTTCACGCCGTCGCGGATCGCCGAGCTGTACGACTTCCCGCGCCTGGACGGAAGCGGCCAGCGGATCGCGGTGATCGAGCTCGGCGGCGGCTTCCGCCGCTCGCAGCTGCGGCGCTACTTCGAGAAGCTCGGCAAGCCGATGCCGAAGCTCACGGCCGTCTCGGTGGACGGCGTTCGTAACCGGCCTGGACGGGACCACACCGCGGGCGGCGAGGTGGTGCTCGACGTCGAGGTGATCGGTGCGATCGCTCCCGGCGCCGAGCAGCTCGTCTACTTCGCCCCGGTGAGCGACCGCGGGTTCGTCGACGCCGTGACGACCGCCCTCTTCGACTCGCGCGCCCCCTCCGTGCTCTCGATCAGCTGGGGGCAGGCGGAGGACCAGTGGACCGAGCAGGGGCGGCGCGCGCTCGACCAGGCGTTCCAGGCCGCGGCAGCGCTGGGCGTTACCGTCTGCGCCGCATCGGGCGACAACGGCTGGACGGACGGCGTCTCCGGGCGCGTCGCTCACGTCGACTATCCCGCCTCCAGCCCGCACGTCCTCTCCTGCGGCGGCACTCGCCTTGAGGAGAGGAACGGCGGCATCGCCGAGGTGGTGTGGAACGACCACGACGGCAATGCGACGGGCGGCGGCGTGAGCTCCTTCTACGGGCCGCCGTCGTGGCAGTCGAGCGCGCGCGTGCCGGCCTCGGTGAACGAGGGCAGCCGCGTCGGCCGCGGCGTGCCGGACGTCGCCGGGAACGCCGATCCGGAGACGGGCTACCTGATCGGCGACGGCCTGAGCGAGCATCCTTTCGGCGGCACGAGTGCCGTGGCTCCGCTCTGGGCCGCGCTCGTCGCGCAGCTCAACCAGCACCTCGGCACCCGCGCGGGCTTTCTCAACCCGCTGCTCTACGAGCGCCTCGACCGCTCGGTCTTCAACGACGTCTCGAGGGGCGGGAACGGCGCCTACCGCGCCCGGCGTCTCGCCTGGGATGCGTGCACCGGCCACGGGACACCGCGCGGCCGTGCGCTGCTGGAAGCCCTCAGCAGCTGAACTGAAGCTGCAGCACTCGCCCAATTTCCCCAACGAGCCGGAAGGTTCGGCACACTGCGGCGATGCGGCGCGGGGTCTGGCTCCTCATCCTTGGCGTTCTCGCGGCGGCACTCGCAGCCGCGTCTGCGCGCGCGGACGGAACCACGACCACCACGACCACCACCACGACGACCACGACGACGACCGGCACGACCACGACGACGGCCGCGCCGACGTACGCGCGGCTCACACCCTCCTACCTCCCCGCGGGCTGCGTCGGAGCAGGCGTGGCCGCGATCACTGAGCCGGGCCGCGCAACACTGGCGGTCGGCACGCCCGCCTCCGGTCGCGGCCCTTCCGCGTATCCGACAACGGCGCCGATCGTCGCGTTCGACTCCTCGACCGCGAGCGGCTCGACGTGTAGGACCGCGGCGGTCAGGCTCGACTCGGTCTCGCTGTTCGGCGGCTTCGTCACCGCGAGCAGCATCGACGCGACGCACGGGAGGGGGACGGTGAGCGGCGTCGTGATCAACGGCTCGGCCGTGACGCTCACACCCGGCCAGGCCGTGCCCCTCGGCTTCTGGGGAGCGCTCACGCTCGACAAGACGGTCGGCCGCCTCACCGCACCGCTCGTCGTGCAGCTCCTCCAGAACCACGGCTCGCTTCCGGCCGGGACGACGGTCGCCGTCGCGTTCTCAGCCTCGGCGCGGCCCGTCGACAAGTCGTCCGGAGGCACGCAGCAGGGCACCACGACGCCGGCCGCCGGCTCGCAGCAGCAAGGTCGATCTGGGCACGCAACGAAGAAGCGGCACCTGAAGAAGCCTTCCGAGCCGCTCACGGTGACACCGCCGCTCGGCTTCAAGCCGTCGCACTACGTCTTCCCGGTCGACGAGGGCGCCGACTACGGCGACACGTACGGCGCGAACCGCAGCGATGTCTCCGGCGGCTGGCATCACGGCGACGACCTGTTCGCGCCGCTCGGGAGACCCATCGTCGCGGTCGCGAACGGGAAGCTGAGCCTCGTCGGCTGGAATCAGATCGGCGGCTGGCGGCTCTGGCTCACCGACGCCAACGGCAACTCGTTCTACTACGCCCACCTCGCGGGCTACTCCCGCTGGATCCTCGACCACCCGAACGTCCGGGCAGGCCAGGTGGTCGGCTTCCTCGGCCGGACCGGCGACGCCTTTACGACGACGCCGCACCTCCACTTCGAGATTCACCCGAGCCAGCTCATCAAGCTCGGCTACGACGGCGCGGTCGACCCGACGGCCTACCTGAAGAAGTGGCGCATCGTGCAGGTCCCGGCGAACGAGATCCCGCAGCCCGCGAAGCTCAAGGCGCCGGTCGGCACTCCCGCCGAAGAGGCCTCGGTCGTGTGGCACCAGCTGCTCGTCGCCCGGCATCTGCTGCATGTGACCGGCCCCGCCGCGTCCCTTGGCGGCGTCCTAGGTCGATTCCCGTCGCCGCTGACCCTCGAAGCAGCGGGCGAGGCGCCGCTGCGGATCGCGGGCCTCCGAGCAGCCGCGGCGCATGTTCCGGCGTCCCGGAGCGACGTTCGGTGGCTCGCGGGCCTCGGCGGCCTGGGTGCACTACTCGTGCTGTCGGCAGGAGCCGGAGCCTTCACAGTCCGACGCCGACGCCGGATCGCAGCGGCCGAGAGCTCGAGCTAGCCCGGCTCCACAGCGTCGCTACACTGGGCGCTCGCCGGGCGCATTCGTCTAGTGGCCTAGGACACCGCCCTCTCACGGCGGCGGCACGGGTTCGAATCCCGTATGCGCCTCTTCGCAACTCACCTATCAAGCGTGCTCGAACTTCGTCGAAGTGTTCAGTGCACGTTCATCCTCGTTACGTTTGCTACGGCGTCGTGCTGCTGGTCCTCGCACTCCTTGCCGGGGGCACCGCGGGCGCCGCCGTCACCGGCGGCGCGCTGTACGTCTCTCCGCACGGGACGTCCGGAGCGGCCGACGGCAGCTGCGACTCGGCGGCGTATTCGAAGGTCCAGGCGGCGGTCGACGCCGCGCCGGCCGGCAGCACCGTCGTCGTGTGCCGCGGCTCCTATACGGAAGACGTGATCATCTCCACGCCGCTGAAGCTCGTGGGGCAGAAGGGAGCGGTGATCCACGGATCCCCGACGGCCAACGGAATGTGCGACCAGCTCGGGGCGACCGGTCCCGGGAGCGCACCGTGCCTGGCGGGGATCACCGTCAAGTCGGACCATGTTGCAGTCCTGGGGTTGACCGTGACCGGCGCGATCGGCGAGGGGATCCTCGTGACCGGCTCGCTCACGGGGCATTCGATCGGTCACGTCCTGATCAGGGGCAACCGCGTCATCGGCAATGACATTGACGGGATATCGGAGACCGGCGGCTCCAAGTATCCGCAGTGCAACCCGCACGGCGAGATTCCGGGCGATTGCGGCGAGGGCATCCACCTGATGAGCGTCTACGACTCGGTCGTCAGCCACAACCGAGTCAGCGGCAACACCGGTGGGGTGCTGCTCTCGGACGAGCTCGGCCCGACCGACCACAACAAGATCGCCCACAACCTCATTACGAGGAACGCGTACGACTGCGGCGTCACGGCGCCCGGGCACAACCCGCACGCGCTCGACGGGAGCGGCAATCCGCAGCCGTCGGTGGGCGGCGTCTACGACAACCAGATTTTCCGCAACCGGATCACGGACAACGGCAACAGCGGCGAAGGCGCCGGCGTCCTGTTCGCCAATGCGACAGCAGGGACCGCCTCGTACGACAACCTCGTCACGTACAACTACATCGCCGGCAACGAGATGGCGGGCGTGACGCTGCACGCGCACGCGGTCGACGCCGGAAAGTACGAGGACCTGTCGGGTAACCAGATCGTGCACAACACGATCGGCCCGAACAACCTCGGGGGCGATCCGGACGCGTTCAACTGTGCGTTCAGTTGCCGCAGCCATCCCCTACGAGTCACGACGGGCGTGCTCGTCCTGGGAGCGGTGCCGGTCGACGTGACGATCTCGCAGAACCGGATCCGCCACAACAAGTACGGCATCTGGCTCGGACCGGGAGCGAACGTGACCGCCCACATGCGGCACAACCTGTTCCGGCACGTCGTGACCCCGGTCTTCAGGAGCCCGTAGGAGCACGTCGTCGCTCGGTATAGGCTCGGCCGGTGGAGACCGCCGTCCGAGCCTTCTTCGCCGCGATGAACGCGCAGGACGCGGATGCGGCGGCGGCCCTCGCGAGCGAGGACGTCACGGTCGTCGTCGGCCCGCACGAGCTCGTCGGGCGTGAGGCGCTGAAGGAGCTTGCGCTGCAGGCGGACGACAAGCTCTCGTTCGAGACCGTGCCGCTCGAGATCGAGATCGAAAGCGCGACCGTCGCCGGCGTTCGCGCGCGGCGGGTGCAGAGGTGGCGGGAAACGGGTGCGATCGCGGCCGAGGAGGAGCTGAGCGCGCGCTTCACCTTCGATGCCGACGAAATGATCACGCGCGTCGAGCTGGCGCCCGCCGGCGGGTGATGGACGAGCAGTCGAGCGGCGACAACCGCGTCGCGATCCTGCTCGCGATGGCGATGTTCGTGCTCGTCGTCGACACGTCGCTGATGAACGTGTCGATCTCGGCTGTCGTGCACGACCTGGACACGACCGCGAGCGGAGTCCAGTCGGCGATCGCGCTCGAGGCGCTCGTCTCCGCCGCGTTCATCCTGATCGGCAGCAAGATCGGCGACCTGATCGGTCGCAAGCGCGCGTACATCATCGGCCTGCTCGCCTATGCCGCCGGCGCGCTCTCGATGACCCTGTCGCAGAGCCTGCTCCCGATCGTCATCTTCTGGGCGGTCGTCGGCGGCCTCGGCGCGTCGCTGCTGCTCCCGTCGATGCAGTCGTTGATCCACGGGAACTTCGAGGGAGCGATGCAGCGCCGCGCCTACGCGCTCGTCGGCGCCGCCGCGGCGATCGCTGCCGCCGTCGGGCCGCTACTCGGCGGCTTCATCACGACCTATCTTTCGTGGCGCGTGGCGTTTGGCGGCGAGGTCGTGATCATCGCGATCGTCCTCATCGGCAGCCGGCGCGTGCACGATGTGCCGTACACGGGCGACCGCGGCGTCGACGTCGTCGGCGCAGTCCTGTCGGCGCTCGGGATGGGCGGCGTCGTGCTCGGGATCCTCGTCTGGGAAGGGGGCGGCGCCGTGGTCGGCGCGCTGATCGCGATCGGCGGAGCCAGCCTCGGCTCGCTCGCGTGGTGGCTGCGGAAACGCAAGCGCGAGGGGAAGCCGGCGCTGATCGACCCCGACCTGTTCAAGTCAAAGTACTTCCGCCTCGGGATCACCGGTCAGACGCTCCAGCAGATCTCGCTCGGCGGGATGATGATCGCGCTCCCGATCTACCTCCAGATGGTGCTCGAGTACAACGCCCTGGAGGCAGGGCTCTCGCTCGCACCGCTCTCGCTGAGCATGTTCGCTGTCGCGCTGGTCGTCGGCCGCAAGGCCGGCAACAAGAGCCCGAGCAAGATCATCCGCTGGGGCTTCCTGCTGCTCGCTGCGGGGGTCGCGATCCTGATCCCGATCGTCCCGCGCGCCCACTCCGGCTGGTGGATGGTGATCCCGCTGCTCATCGCGGGCACCGGGCTGGGGCTGCTCGTCTCGCAGCTCAACAACTACACGCTCGCGCCGATCGAACCTGAGCGCGTGAGCGAGGCGGCGGGTGTCAACTCGGCCGGCGGCTCGTTCGGGCTCTCGTTCGGCCTCGCCTTCGCCGGAGCGATCATGCTCGCCTCGCTCTCGCTCCTGTTCACGAACGAGGCGAACGCGAGCAAGGTGCTCTCGTCGAGGCAGGCCGACAAGGTGTCGAAAGCGTTGAACAAGAACGCCGAGGTGATGACGAACGCGCACCTCGACTCCCTCCTCGTCGGCAAGCCGCCGCGGGACCAGGCCGAGATCCTGCGCATCAACACGAAGGTGCGGCCGCGAGCGCTCCAGATCGCGCTGCTCATCCCGCTGCTCGCCGCGTTGCTCGGCCTGCTCAACGGCTTCCGGATGACGCGGCTGCCGGACCCGGAGCCGTCCGCCGCCGCCGAGGCACTGCTCGCAGGCTGATCTGCGCGGGGCCCGGTCGCTAGCGCAGCGGCGATCGGAGCCGGACGAGCGCCCTCGCGATCGAGAGCTTGAGCTCTTCGATCTCGACGAGCACCTCGATCACGTTCTCG
>DASYOZ010000103.1:0-10419 GCA_036007185.1 Gaiellaceae bacterium
CTGCTCGACCGCACGGTCGGGACCCACTTCTTCATCCCTTCACAGGGCGGGAACATCGTGCTCTACCAGCACATGTTCTGGTTCTTCGGGCACCCCGAGGTCTACATCATGGTCCTGCCCGTCTTCGGGATGATCTCGGAGATCATCCCCGTCTTCGCTCGCAAGCCGATCTTCGGCTACAAGGCGGTTGCGTTCTCGACGATCGGCATCGCGTTCTTCTCGATGCTCGTCTGGGCGCACCACATGTTCACGACCGGGCTCGGGACGGGTCTCAACAGCTTCTTCATGATCTCGTCCATGGTGATCGCGGTTCCGACCGGGATCAAGATCTTCAACTGGATCGCGACGACCTGGCGCGGAAACATCATCCTCGACACGCCGATGCTGTTCGCGATCGGCTTCATCGCGCTCTTCACGATGGGCGGCCTCTCGGGGATCTTCCTCGCGGCCTTCCCGGTCGACTGGCAGCTGAACGACTCGTACTACGTCGTTGCCCACTTCCACTACGTCCTGTTCGGCGGCTCCGTCTTCGGCTTCTTCGGCGGCCTCTACTACTGGTGGCCCAAGATGTTCGGGCGTATGCTCGACGAGCGGCTCGGCAAGTGGCACTTCTGGCTGATGTTCGTCGGATTCAACATGACGTTCCTGCCGCAGCACATGCTCGGTCTGCTCGGCATGCCGCGCCGGATCTACACGTACCACCACGGCGGGATCTGGGAGGCGTACAACCTCATCTCGACGGTCGGCTCCGGCGTGATGGCGCTGTCGATCCTCATCTTCCTCGTCAACGTCTGGCAGGCGCACGGGCTGCGCAAGGGCGTCCGCGCCGGCAACGACCCGTGGCTCGCCGACACCCTCGAGTGGTACACGACCTCGCCGCCGCCGCCGCAGAACTTCGACAGCGTCCCGTACGTGACGAGCGCCCGGCCGCTGCGCGACCTGCGCCGGCGTCTCGTGGAGCAGCCGCAATGAGGACCGAGCTGGCGCCGGGCCCGTGGCTCCGCCTGTCGGCGCTCGTGGCCGCGGGCGGGACGTTGCTCGCGGTCGTCTCCGGCGCCGAGGGGCTTGGCACCGCGCACCGGCTGCTGGCGGCGCTCGTGGCTCCGCCTCTCGCGGCGCTCATCGTGTCGGCCTGGTACGCGCACCGGCGGCTCGTACCGGCGGCGCTCGCCGCCGCCGCACTCTTCGCCGCTGCCGCTGCGGTGCCCGGACCCCATGCGCACGCGGGGCTCGCGGCCTTCGCCCTGGCAGCGCTGGTCGTGGTCGTCGCCGAGAGCTTCCGCGGCGAGCGGGTGCCGTGGGGGAGTTGGCGCGACTACGTGGCGCTGACGAAGCCGCGGATCATGTCCCTTCTGCTGATCACCGGCTTCTGCGGAATGATCGCGGGCGCGCGCGGCTGGCCCGGAACGGCGCTCGCCGTGTCCGCGATGGTCGGGCTCGCGCTTGCCTGCGGCGGCGCCTCGGCGCTCAACCACGTGCTCGACCGCGACATCGACCCGCTGATGGGGAAGAGGACGCGCTCGCGCCCGGTCGCGTCGGGTCGTGTGGCGCCGAGCCGGGCGCTCGAGTTCGGCCTCGCGCTGTCTGCCCTCTCGTTCGTGCTCCTCGCGAGCGCGGTCAACGTGCTGACGGCGGTGCTCGCGCTCGTCGGCAACCTCTTCTACGTCCTCGTCTACACCCGTTGGCTGAAGCGCTCCACCCCGCAGAACATCGTGATCGGCGGCGCCGCCGGCGCCGTGCCGCCGCTCGTGGGCTGGGCCGCCGCGACGGGACAAATCGGTCTCGCTGCGGCGCTCCTCTTCGCGATCGTCTTCGTCTGGACGCCGCCGCATTTCTGGGCGCTGGCGCTGCTGATCAAGGACAACTACGCGAACGCCCGCGTGCCGATGCTGCCTGTCGTGCGTGGAGACCGCGCAACGGCCCGGCAGATCGTCCTCTACTCGCTCGTGCTCGTGGCCGCGACGCTGCTGCCGTGGGCCTGGGGCGGAGCCGGGCCGCTCTACGTGGTCTGCGCCCTGGCCCTCGGGGCCGTGTTCGTCTGGCTCGCCGAGCGCCTGCGCCGCGACACGACGCCGCGGCGGGCGATGGTCCTCTTCCACTATTCGCTTCTGTACCTCGCGCTGCTTTTCGCGGCGCTGGCCGTGGACGCGGTGATCGGCTGATGGACCCTGAGCTCGCTCGCCGTAACGCCCGCCTCGGCTGGATGCTGTTCGGCGTCTTCCTGCTCCTCTTCGGCGGCTCGATCGGCGTCGCGTTCCTGTACCTCCACTTCCAGTAATGGAAGGGATCTGGCTGGCGCGTCCGGACGGCCCGGGCGCAGGCGAGCCGGTGGCGGTCAAGGACCTGCTCGATACCGCCGGGCTGACGACGACGTACGGCTCCGCGCTCTTCGCCGACCACGTGCCGGCCGTGAGCGCGGATGCGGTGCAGCGGCTCGAAGCCGCGGACTACACCGTCGCCGGGAAGACGAATCTGCACGAGTTCGCCTACGGGATCTCGTCCCAGAACCCGCACTACGGCACGGTTCCGAACCCGGTCGCGCCGGGACGGCTGGCCGGAGGCTCGAGCGGCGGCTCGGCGGCGGCGATCTCCGCGGGCGACGTCGAACTGGCGCTCGGCAGCGACTCCGCCGGTTCGATCCGGATCCCGACAGCGTGGTGTGGCGTCGTGGGGCTCAAGCCGACGCACGGGCTCGTCTCCGTCGAGGGCTGCTTCCCGCTCGCGCCGACCTACGACGTCGTCGGCCCCATGGCTTCGTCGGTCGAGGGATGTGAGCGGCTGCTGCGGACGCTCGCACCGGAGTTCGAGCCGGTGGAGCTCGGGTCGCTCGAGGAGCTCGAGGTCGGAGTCGCCTGGCTCGACCATGCCGAGCCGCTCGTGCGTGAGCGGGTGACGGAGGTCGTCGCGCTCTTCCCGCGCCGGCGCGAGATCGACCTTCCGCTCGCGCCCGCCAACAGAGCCGACTTCATGCGCGAGGCCGCCGACGTCCACGGCGCGCTCTTCCCGGGCAACGAGGATCTGTACGGCGACAACGTCCGCGGCAAGATCGAGCGCTGCCTGCAGGTGCGGGACGCCGAGGCGGCCGCGGCCGAGCGCGAGCGTGCCGAGTACCGCGAGCGGTTTGCGGAAGTCCTCGACGGGCTCGACCTGGTCGTGACGCCCACGGTCCCGTTCGTCGCGCCGCCTGCGGACGTCGACGAGCTGGAGATCCGCGGCGGCGCCACCTCGCTCACGTATCCGTTCAGCTCGCTCGGCTGGCCCGCGCTCGCCCTTTCGTGCGGCCCCGCGGAGGACGGGCTGCCGGCCTCCGTGCAACTCGCCGGCCGCGCGGGCGACGACGCCCTCGTCCTCGCCGCCGGCCGCCTGCTTGCCTCCCGAGGGTAGGGCCAGGTCCCAACCGGACCAGTCTTTCCTCGTAACAGGCTGTTACTTGGGTGGAGCGCGGTCCCGAAGGCGCGGTGCCGACGGCGCGAAGAGACGCAGGATGATCGCCTCTGGCGGCTTGACCCGAAAGGCCACCTGCCGCGCGACGGTCGAGACCGGCGCCGGGCCCTGCCGGCGAAGGCGGCGGGCGATGTGCACCAGGACCCTGACCTGCTCGTAACTCGGCCTGTAGAGCCCCATCTCGGCGGCTACGCGACCGACGCAGCGATTCATCTCGGCGATCGGAACAGCTCGTCGCGACTGCCGCTCGATCTCGTCGAGCAGTCGCTGTGGGATCCGCGGCGCGAAGGAGAGCACGCCCGCAGGATCGCGGGGCGCGCGTAACGAGACGGTTTCGCGTTCGCGCCGAAAGCGCCAAGAGCGAACAAGTAACAGCCTGTTACAAGGAAGGGTGTGGCGCGCAGGCGGGTGCCGGTCCGCGGGGCTAGCCGGTCGCGGCAGTGGCGGCGGCGCGCGCGGCGAGGGCTGCGGCCTCGTAGACCGGATCCCGCGTGTAGCACTCGAGCTCGTCGGAGAGGACGTCGCTCGGCGCTGGTGGCTCGCCCGGCGGCAGCGGTACCGCCTCGCCGTCGAGCGCCACGCCTTCGAGCCGCTCCGCCGGCTCGTGCTCGAGCGCGATGTCGTTCCGGCCGAGCCGGGAGCGGAGCCAGCCGCAGAGCAGCCACGCCTGCGCCGCCGTCCCTCGTACGCGCACCGTCCCGACCTCGGCGATCGACGGCCAGAGCGTGGCGAGGTGCTCACGCCAGCGCGACGTCCGCGCCCACGCGATGTCCGACGCGGCGCAGCGCGGGAACAGCTCCGCAAGGTGCCGGAACGGATATGGCAGGTCGTCCCACTCGGTGGAGTCGACGATCAGTCGGTCGATGACGTCGACGAGCTGCTCGAGCTCCGGCGCGCCCCAGGGAGGATCGCCGCGCCACCGGAGAAAGACGGGAAGGTCGGAGACGAGCAGCGGCTCGACGATGCTCGCCGGCGCCTTCGCCCGCGAGCCGCGCAACGTCAGCTCGACCACCTCGGTCACGATCCCGCGATCGGTGTCCGGCACCTCCCATCGCTCGACCTCGGCCCGCGCGTCGATGCGGTTGTCGTCCGCATCCGGCTCCGGGAAGAGGAGGATCGTGCGCGACGGATGTCGCTCGGCCATCCCCTCGAGCGCCGCCCGCGCCTGCTCGACCCACGGCGCCGGCACCCACGCGATGTGTGTCATCACCGACGCTCGCATGCTCGGCGCGTCGGCCGCCGCCGCCTCCCGCAGACGCGCGAGCGCCGTGTCCACGTCGTCGAGGCACACGTCCTCGCCGTCCCAGGCGAGCGGCTTCTTCAGGGTCGCCGCCACGACCGGCCGTCCCGCTGCAAGAGGTCCTCGGCACTCGGTGGCCCCCACATGCCCGCCGGATAGTTCGGGAACGCCGGCCGGTCGCGCTGCCATGCCGCCACGATCGCGTCGACGAGCAGCCACTGCTCCTCGACCTCGTCGGCGCGCGTGAACAGGGTCGAATCGCCGAGCATCGTGTCGAGGATGAGGCGCTCGTACGCCTCCGGCATCCCGGTGCGGAAGGCGCCGCCGTAAAGGAAGTCCATGTGGACGGTGCGGATCGTCATCCCCTGGCCGGGCACCTTTGCGCCGATCGCGAGCGAAACCCCCTCGTCGGGTTGCACGTGGATGACGAGGACGTTCGGGCGCAGCCCCTCGGCGGCGGTCTCCTCGAACGGCGGGTGCGGAGCGCCCTTGAACTGGATCGCGATCGTCGTCTCGTGCCGCGCGAGCCGCTTGCCCATCCGCACGTAGAACGGCGTGTCCGCCCAGCGCCAGTTGTCGACGTAGAGCTTCGCGGCCACGTACGTCTCAGTCATCGAGTCCGCGGCGACGCCCTCCTCCTCCCGGTACGCGACGACCTCCTCGCCCTCGACGAAGCCGCGGCCGTACTGGCCGCGGACGACGGACTTCGGGCCGGGCGTGTGCATCGCACGCAGCACCTTGACCTTCTCGTTGTGCACAGAGTCCGAAGTGAAGTCGATCGGCGGCTCCATCGCGATGAGCGCGAGCAGCTGGAGGAGGTGGTTCTGGAAGATGTCGCGGATCGCCCCCGCGTGCTCGTAGTAACCGGCGCGCGCCTCGATCCCGATCGACTCGGCGACCGTGATCTGGACGTGGTCGACGAACTGGCGGTTCCAGATCGGCTCGAAGATGCCGTTCGCGAAGCGGAGCGCCAGCATGTTCTGGACGGTCTCCTTGCCGAGGTAGTGGTCGATCCGGAAGATCTCCTCCTCGCGGAAGTACTCGAGCAGCGTCGCCGTGAGGTGCTTCGCCGACTCGAGGTCGTGGCCGAACGGCTTCTCGACCACGAGCCGCGTCCAACCGCGGTCGCCGCGCCGCTTGCCGAGCGCCTCGACGATCGTGGGGAACGCCGGCGGTGGGACGGCGAGGTAGAAGACGGTGTTGCCGCCGAGGTCGAGCTCCTTGTCCAGCTCGCCGAGGAGGTCGTGCAGCTTGTCCTCCCCGCCGGCGTCCGCGAAGTCGGTCGCGACGTAGTGGAGCTGCGCGGCGAGCTCGTTCCAGACGTCCTCCTTGAACGGGTCACGCGCGTGCTGCTTCACCGCGGTCTGCATGTCCTGCCGGAACGAGTCGTCGTCGCCCTCCGTGCGCGCGACGCCGACGATCGCGAACCGCGGCGGGAGCAGGCGGCGCACTGCGAGCGCGTAGAGCGCCGGCATCAGCTTCTTGTGCGTCAGGTCGCCCGAGGCGCCGAACATGACGAGCGCGCAGGGGTCGGGAGTCCGCCGGAGGGCGAGGCCCTCGGCGAGCGGGTTCTCCTGCTCCTGCGGAGCCGTCGCGGTCACTGCTCTGGACTCTTCTCGAGGTGGCCGCCGAAGGCGTGCCGCATCGCGGACAGGACGCGGTTGCCGAAGTCGGCTTCGCCGCGCGAGGCGAAGCGGCCGAACAGCGAGGCGGCGAGCACCGGGGCGGGCACGCCCTCCTCGACTGCCGCCTGCACCGTCCAGCGCCCTTCGCCGGAATCGCTCACGCGGCCGGCGTACTCCTCGAGCTCCGGCGCCTCCCGCAGCGCCTGCGCCGTCAGGTCGAGGAGCCACGAGGCGATCACGGAGCCGCGGCGCCAGACCTCGGTGATCGCTGCCACGTCGAGCTCGTACTTGTAGCGGTCGGGGTCGCGCAACGGCGTCGTCTCGGCGTCCGTCTCCTGTGCGTGCAGGCCGATGTCTGCGTGCTTGATCACGTTCAGGCCCTCTGCGTACGCCTGCATCAGGCCGTACTCGATGCCGTTGTGCACCATCTTCACGAAGTGCCCTGCGCCCGAGGGGCCACAGTGCAGCCAGCCCTGTTCCTCAGGCGCCGCGTCGCCGCTGCGGCCCGGGGTGCGCACGGCGGCGTCGACTCCAGGCGCAAGCGCCTCGAGCACCGGCGTGAGCCGGCCGACGGCCTCGTCGTCACCGCCGACCATCATGCAGTAGCCGCGCTCGCGACCCCACACGCCGCCGCTGACGCCGACATCGACGTAGTGGATGTTCCGGCCGCGCAGTTCGCCTGAACGGCGGAGGTCGTCGACGTAGTACGAGTTGCCGCCGTCGATGATCGTGTCGCCCTCCGCGAGATGCGGTGCGAGCTCGCCGACGACGGAGTCCACGATCCCGGCCGGGACCATGAGCCAGACCGACCGCGGCTTGTCGAGCTGCCGCACGAGCTCCTCGGCCGACGTCGCGGTGCGCGACTCGACGTTCGGGTCGTACGTCTTGACGTCGTGACCGGCCGCGCGCAGGCGCTCGGTCATGTTCGCGCCCATCCGGCCGAGGCCGACCATCCCGAGCTGCATCAGATCTCCTCCATTCGCACGCGCGCGACCCGCCGGTCACGCTCCTTGAGGGTCTTGAAGTCCCCCGCCGCCTGTGCGCGGATCAGCCGCCGGAAGCCGAACGGCTTCCCGGGGATCGGCAGCTCGTCGCCCTGATCGTCGACGAGCTGGAGGAAGAGCCCCGTGTTCGGGCCGCCCTTGTGGAGCTGGCCGGTCGAATGTTGGTAGCGCGGCCCGTAGCCGTGTGTGACGACGAGGCCGCTCTCGCCGCGCAGCCGGGCGACGAGATCCTCGATCCGCCGGTCGTTCTCCGATGACGGCTCGACGAAGGCCTGGACGCAGACGTAGTCGCGCTCGTGCGCCTGGGCGAGCAGTTCCTCCACCGAGCCATCCGGCTCGAGCTCCGGCTCCTTCCCTGTCGCGAGCACCTCGCTCGTCTTGTCCTTCGCCGCCTGGACGTCGGGCTGGTCGAACGGGTTGATCTCGAGGCACGCGCCGGCGACGGCGATTGCGAACTCCCAGCGGAAGAACTCCGCCCCGAGCGCGTACGCGTCGGGCAGCTCGGGCTCGGCGGCCTGCCGGTCGGCACCGTCCGGCGACTCTCCCGGCGCGGGGACGAGCCCCCTGCCGTGCTTGCCGGTCGACTCGGCGATGAGCTGCTCCGCCCAGAGGCCGAACCCGCCCGCTGTGTCGGTGATGCAGATCTTGTCGCGGCCGTCGAGCCAACCCTCGCCCAACCGGGCCCCGAGCTCGTACCCCGGATTGCCTTCGCCGGAGCGGCACGCCTCGCGCATCTCCTGCGCGCGTTCGAGGAGGAGCGACGCGTCGGCGCCCATCAGCACCGCGGGCACGATGCCGAACGGCGAGAGCGCCGAGTAGCGGCCGCCGATCGACGGCTCGCCGGCGAAGACTGCCCGGAAGCCGCGGTCGCGGGCGAGCCGCTCGAGGTCCGAGCCCGGGTCGGTGATCGCAGCGAAGGCGTCGCCTCGCTTGCCGGTCTTCTCCCAGAAGTAGTCGGTGTGGGATCGGGTCTCGAGGGTCGTCCCCGACTTGGACGAGGCGACGAAGATCGTCCGTTCGACGTCGAGCTGCTCCTCGAGCGCCCGGATCGCCCGCGGGTGGGTCGTGTCGAGGACGTGGAACCAGTCGACGTCGAAGGTGCGCCGCAGCACCTCGGGCGCGAGCGACGAGCCGCCCATCCCGCACAGGACGACGTCGTCGACCTCCTCGTGCAGCGACTCCGCGAAGCGGCGGATGTCGTCGAGCTGCTCCTGGATGTGCAGCGGCTCGTCGAGCCAGCCGAGCCAGTGCGCTTCGTCGCTCCCCGTCCAGACGGTGGGGTCCCGTTCCCAGATCCCCTCGATCAGCTTGTCCCGAGTCACGAGGCGACGAGCTCGCCCCGCTTCGCCCGGACACCGTCGAGCAGTTCCGCGAATGAGTCGGCGAACTTCTGCACGCCCTCCCGCTCGAGCGTCTCGGTCACGTCGTCGTAATCGATGCCAACCGCCGGCAGCTGCTCCTCGACCAGCGCGCGGGCCTCCTCGAGGTCGGCATCGATGGTGTCGCCGCGTGTCTCGCCGTGGTCCTGGAAGGCCTGGATCGTCTCCTCCGGCATCGTGTCCACCGTCTGCGGGCCGATGAGCTCCTCGACGTAGAGGATGTCCCGGTACGCAGGGTTCTTGGTCGATGTAGAAGCCCACAAGCACCGCTGGGGCAGCGCGCCCTTGCTCTCGAGCGCCTCCCACCGCGGGCCGCTGTGTGTCCGCTTGTAGTGCTGGTACGCGATGCGGGCGTTCGCGATCGCGAGCTTGCCGCGGAGCGCGAGCGCCTCCTCCGTCCCGATCGCCTCGAGCCGCTTGTCGGTCTCGGTGTCGACGCGCGAGACGAAGAAGCTCGCCACCGATCGAACCTTCGCGGGGTCGCCGCCGCCCTCGACGAGCCGCTCGAGCCCGCGGAGGTACGCCTCCATCGTCTCGTCGTGCCGCTGCAACGAGAAGATCAGCGTCACGTTGATGCTGCGGCCGGCGGCGATGCAGTCCTCGATCGCCTGCAGCCCGGGCTTCGTCGCAGGGATCTTGACGTAGAGGTTCGGCCGGTCGATCCACTCGTGGAAGCGGATCGCCTCGTCGAAGGTCGCCTGCGTGTCGTAGGCGAGCGTCGGGTCGACCTCGAGAGAGACGTAGCCGTCCTGCGCCTTCACCTCGTGCACGGGCGCCAGGAGGTCGAGCGCGCTCTCGACGTCGCGGACGGCGAGCTGAAGAAAGGTCTCCTTCGGGTCGCTTTCCTGCTGCAGCAGCTCCTTCAGCTGCCCGTCGTACGCGTTGCCCTGTGAGATCGCCTTCTGGAAGATGGTGGGGTTCGAGGTCACGCCCACGACGGCGTCCTCTTCCATCATTCGCTTCAGCTCGCCGGTCTCGAGCAGGTCGCGCGAGAGGTAGTCGATCCAGACCGACTGGCCACGCGCGCTCAGCTCGTGGAGTCTCGATTCAGCCATTCCGCATCCCTTCTTCCATCCGTCGGACTTTCTCCAGTCTGGCGACATAGCGGTCCCCGCCGTTGAAGGTTGCGCCGAGGAACGTGCGCACGAGGTCGGCGGCGAGGCTCGGTCCGACGACCTCGGAGCCGAGGCAGAGGACGTTCATGTCGTCGTGCTCGACGCCCTGGTGCGCGGAATAGGCGTCGTGGCAGATCGCTGCCCGGATCCCGGCGATCTTGCACGCGGCGACCGCGGCGCCCACGCCGGAGCCGCAGACGAGAACGCCTCGCGCAGCCTCTCCGTCCTTGATCGCGGCACCGAGCTCGGCCGCCTTGTCGGGATAGTCGATCCGGACCGCGTCGGTGTCGGTGCCGAGGTCGACGATCTCGTGCCCGCCCTCGCGCAGCGTCTCGAGGATCTCGTCCCGGAGACGGACGCCGCGATGGTCGAACGCCACTGCGACCTTCACGCGCAGGACCGTACATAGAATCGCCTTCATGAACGACGCCGAGCTCTGGCGCGAGCTGGGACAGCAGCTTCGGGTCGACGCGATCCGGCCCGCGGCGATGGCCGGCTCCGGCCATCCCACCTCGGGCATGTCGGCGGCCGACCTGATGGCCGTCCTCCTGGCGAAGTACCTGCGCTACGACTTCGACAACCCGCACGACCCGCACAACGACCGGCTCGTGT
>DASYOZ010000104.1:0-25622 GCA_036007185.1 Gaiellaceae bacterium
CCGGGCCCTCGCGTTGCTCGAGGAGTCATTGATGCTTGGCCGTCGCGGGGGTGACCCGTGGTTGCACTCGGTCGCGCTGAACAACCTCGGCAACCTGCTCATGAGCGAGGGCGACTACCAACGCGGGGTCGAGCTCTTCGAGGAAAGCCTGGCGATCGGCGAGGCGCGCGGCGACCTCGACAGGCGCGCGCGGGCATTCAGCAATCTCGGCTTGGCAACTCGCGGCCTCGGTGACCTCCCCCGCGCCCGTGACCTGTACCGCCGCGGCCTGGATGCCGCGACCGAGATCGGGTTGGTCGAAGCGCAGCTCTGGTCACTGTTTGGCATCGCCGCGTTGGAAGCCGAGGCCGGCGACGCCGTCACGGGAGCTCGGCTGTTGGGTCACGCGAAGGAATGGGCCGCGCGTCTCAGTGCTGCCACCGAAGAACAGGACGACGTGCTCGAGCGGGGAGCGCTGACGAGGCTCGAGGCTACGCTCGGGCCCGAACCGCTCGCGTCCGAGCTTTTCGCAGGAGCTGCGATGTCGCTGGACGATGCAATTGACCTTGCACTCGGACGGAGTGATTCGCCGGCGCTCGGCTGAGGCGCGACACCCGAGCGGCGGAAAGACGAGGAGGCGGGCAGCGGTCCTGTCCGCCTCCTTGTCGAAGCCGCTAACCACCCGGCTGCTGGTGCGTCCGTACAGCCATGCGGGTCCGTCTGTTCGCCCTGCTCGTCGTGGCCGCGTTCGCGCTCGCCGGGGCCGCGTCCGCTCGCCCTGCCGGCCTGCACGGCGCCCATCCTTGCGCCGGCGTCACCGGGTTCACCTGCGCCACGCTCGACGTTCCGCTCGATCATGCGAATCCCGCACGGGGGACGCTGCACCTGCAGGTCGGCATGGGCGACAACGTGCACGCGCCGCGCGGCGTGCTCCTCGTGCTCTCGGGCGGGCCTGGACAGCCCGGGTTGCCGATCCTCGACGGCTACGTCTCCCGCGCGCTTTCGGCCGAGCGGGGCGCGTACCGCATCGTGGTGATCGACCAGCGCGGCACGGGCGCCGGCGCCCTCGACTGCAAGGTGCTGCAGCACCAGATGGGGAGCTCGGACCTCACGCCGCCGACCGCCCGTGCTGTTCGCTCGTGTGCCCGCAAACTGGGGGCACGGCGCGCGTTCTTCGGCACCGACGACGTCGTTGCCGACCTGGATGACCTGCGCCAGGCGCTCGGCGTCGCCAAGTGGTCGCTCGACGGCATCTCGTACGGCACGTACGTCGGCGAGCGCTACGGGCTGGCGCACCCGTCACACGTCTCGAAGCTCGTGCTCGACTCGGTCGTGCCGCAGGTTGGGGAGATCGACCTGGGCGTCGCGGAGTTCGCGGCGGTGCGGCGCGTGCTCCGCTCCGTCTGCGGGGCCGGCTGCGTCGCCGACCTCGCGGCCGTGGTGCACAGCGATCGCCTCGGGCCGAAGCTGCTCGACGCCCTGACGTTCGACAGCATCGCGGACCCGACGTACCGCACGTTCTGGAACGTGCCCGCTGCGCTGCACGCCGCGCGCCGCGGCAACCGGAAGCGGCTCGACACGTTCCTCGCCGCCGCCGCGGCCTACCAGCGGAACACCCCTGCCGCCGCACTCGACCAGGGCCTGCACGCGAGCGCGCTCTGCGCGGACTGGCGTTATCCGTGGGGCACCTCTGCCGCGCCGCTCGCCGGCCGCGGCGAGAAGCTCCGAGCCGCGGTCGCGCGGATTCCGGCCGCGCGCCTCTATCCGTTCGACGTCCGGACGGCCTCTGGCAACGGGTTCGTCCGCCAATGCCTGCCGTGGACGCCGACGACCCCGACGCCGCTGCCGCACGGCAAGCTGCGCGTGCGGACGCTGCTTGTCAACGGCGCTCACGATCTGTCGACGCCGCTCGCCTGGGCGCGCCGCCAGCTCGCCCTGACGCCGCACGGGAGGCTGGTCGTCGTCCCGCGGGCGGGTCACTCGGTGCAGTCACGCGCCGTGAGCAACGTCGGCCGTGCGGCAGTCGCGCGCTTCCTGCTCGGCCCGTAAGCGCGGCCGACAATCGGGCTGGGGCACTCGCGCTCGTGGGCAAACGGAGCAAGAATGGCTGATGGTCTGTACTCGGTGTGGCGCCAGCCTCGCCGCCGACGCACGTTTCTGCCCCGCCTGTGCGGCCCCGGTGCCGGAGTCCAGTCGACTCGCGGAGGAGCGGAAGCTCGTAACGGTGCTCTTCGCCGACCTGGTCGGATCGACGGAGCTCGCGGATGCGCAGGACCCCGAACGGACGCGAGCCTTGCTCGACCGCTTCTACGAATCGATGGCGGCAGAGATCGACAGCGTTGGTGGGACCGTCGAGAAGTTCGTTGGAGACGCGGTCATGGCCGCGTTCGGGGCGCCGGTGGCGCAGGAGGACCATGCGGAGCGCGCGTTGCATGCGGCACTTGCGATGCAACGTCGGCTCGTCGAGCTGTTCGGAGACCGGCTGGCGTTGCGAATCGGAGTGAACACGGGAGAGGTGGTCGTCGGCCGCGCACGTGAGGGCAGCTCATTCGTCACCGGTGACGCGGTGAACATCGGTGCGCGGCTCGAGCAGGCCGCCGCGCCGGGCGAGATCCTCGCCGGCGAGCGAACCGTGCTTGCCACGCGCGGCGCCTTCGAGTTCGGGGAGCCGGTGACCGTCGAGGCGAAAGGGAAGGCCGAAGGCCTCGAGTGCCGCCGGCTCGTCCGTGCGCTGTCGCTGATGCGCCCGCGTGGAGTCGGCGGCTTGCACCGGGCATTCGTAGGAAGGGAGGTCGAGCTTGGCCGGCTCCAAGGGGTGTACGGCGCTGTCGCGGCGGGCCGGGGCCCGCAGTTGGTGACGATCCTCGGCGACGCCGGCGTCGGGAAGACACGGCTCGTCCGTGAGCTGTGGGAGTGGTTCGCGGCGCAAGACTCGCCACCGCTGCGTCGCACCGGCCGCTGCCTCTCCTATGGCCAGGGCATCACGTACTGGCCGCTTGCCGAGGTGCTCAAGGAGCACTTCGGGATCCTCGAGAGCGATTCCCCGCAGGTCGTCGCCCAGCGGCTCGGCGACCACTCGTTCCTCGGCCTCACCATCGGCTTGCCGCCACCCGAAGACCTGCACCCGCTCGTCGCGCGCGAGCGCCTCCACGACTCCTGGGTCGATTTCCTCGACGGACTCGTCGCCGAGCGGCCGACCGTCATGCTCATCGAGGACGTGCACTGGGCGGAGGACGATCTCTGCGACCTACTCGAAACGCTCGTGAGCCAGGTCGACGGGCCCCTGCTTCTCCTTGCGACCGCACGGCCGGAGCTGCTCGACCAGCGTCCTGGCTTTGCCGGTAGGCAGAGCGATTCCCGCCTCGAGCTCGAGGCTCTGCCGCCAGACGGTGCGGGCCGTTTGCTCGACGAGTTGCTCGGTGTCGAGCTGCCCGCCTCTCTGCGGGAGGTCGTCGTCGAGCGAGCGGAGGGCAACCCGTTCTTCGTCGAGGAGCTCGTGGCGACGCTGATCGACATGCGCGTGCTCTGGCGCGAGAACGGTGGCTGGTCGGTTGGCGAGCTGCCGTCGGACTTCCAGGTGCCCGACTCCGTGCAGGCCGTGCTCGCCGCCCGCATCGACCTGCTGCCCGCCGACGAGAAGGCAGCGCTGCAGGCGGCCGCGGTGATCGGGCGCATCTTCTGGACGGGTCCGGTCTACGAGTTGGCCGACGGCGGCCGCCCCGACTTCGGCCTGCTGGAAGACCGTGACTTCGTCCATCGCCGGGTCGGCTCCGCGATCGCAGGCGAACGCGAGTACGCGATCAAGCATGCGCTCACGCGCGAGGTCGCCTACGCGAGCCTGCCGAAGGCGAAACGGGCGCAGCTCCACGCGGCGTTCGCCGAGTGGCTGGAGCGGAGCGCGCAGCGGGCCAACGAGCACGCCGCGCTGCTCGCGCATCACTACCTCGAAGCCGTCAGACCGGAAGACATCGATCTCGCCTGGACCGGACGGGAAGAGCGAGTCGCAACGTTGCGCGTCCAGGCGGTGGCCTGGGCACGACGGGCCGCGCATCTGGCCATCGGCCGCTACGAGATCGACGAAGGCCTGTCATTGCTCCATCAGGCACTCGAGCTCGAGTCTGACCCCCGGCGGCAAGGGGAGCTCTGGCACGCGATCGGTCACGCGAATGCGCTCAAGTTCGACGGCGAAGCGTTCTGGGCGGCGATGCAGAAAGCGATCGAGCTCACCGGCCCCTCCGCCGAGCTGTACACCGAGCTCGCGCTTCAGACAGTACGCCGATCAGGAATGTGGACGACGGAGCCGGTCCGCGCCCGCGTGGACGAGTGGATCGAGCGTGCGCTCGAGCTCACCGTCGAAGGCTCTCCCACGCACGCGAGAGCGCTGGCAGCGGTAGCGCTCTGGAGAAAGGACGAGGCCGCGGCCCGCGCTCTGTACACAATCGCCGAACGGCGCGGGGACGTCGGGCTTCGCTCGAACGCGCTTGCCGCTCTGGCCGACGTCGCCTGGGGTGCCGGTGATCTCGTGCAGAGCCATACGTGGGTGGAGAGGCGGCTCGAACTTCTTCCCGAGATCTCGGATCCCGATGACGGCCATTACGCCTATATGACAGCGATCGAGATCGATCTTGCTACCGGCAGGATGGCGGAGGCGAGACGGACCGCGGCGCTGCTCGTGGACATGGTCGAGGGCTTGACGCCGCATCATCGCCTCCACGGCGTCGGCAGTCTGGTTCGCGTGGAGACCCTCATGGGGCGCTGGGACGCGGTCCGCAGCCTGACCTCGCGAACCGAGCAGGCGGTCACGGCGAACGTTATGACCCCATGTGCAGGCAGTGCCAGGACTCTCCTCGACACCGCAGTCGCGAGCACGCGTGGCGGAGACGATGCCGCGTCCCTCCGACTCGAGGCGGAGGCGGACGTGCTCTGGATGGAGGCGCAACGGTGGCGGCTCGAAACTCCAAAGATTCGACTGGCGCTCGCTCGCAACGATCTCGACGAGCTCCGCCGACTGACCGAGCCCCCGGATTTTGGGGCGTCGCGGCCGTTCGGATTCGACCGAGCGGCAGCGATGCTCGACGCGCTCGTCGCGCTCGGCGATCGCGAAGCGATCGAAGCCGGCGCACCGGAATGGCTGCGACCGGGAACCTACGTCGAACCGTTTGCGCTTCGTGCGCTCGGCTTCGCCCGCGCGGACGAGTCGATGCTCACGGATGCCGCCGCGTGTTTCGAGGGGATGGACCTCGGCTGGTTCGCCGGGGAGACGCGAAAGCTGCTCGCGTCGTTCTGAAATAGCGCCTTGACGCCCTTGCCCTAAGAGCAGCGCCGCAGCCGGCGCCTACCGCGCGGTCGCAGGCAGTGCAGCTCCGGACTCGCCGATCCCTTCGAGGACGAAGCGTGTGTCGGTGTTTTCGGCGAGCGTGAGCAGCGTGGCGTGAAGGGCTGCGCGTGCTTCGACGTCGAGCGGCGCTAGGAACTCGTCCTCGATCCCGTCGACGATGGTGCGAAAACGAGCAAGTTGGCGCTTGCCGGCGGGGGTGAGGTTGACGAGGTGGCGGCGGCGATCAGTGGCGTCGCGGCGCCGCTCGATCATTCCCTTCTCCTCGAGGGTGTCGAGGATGCCGACGAGCGTGCTTCGGTCGAGCTTCAGCGCATCTGCGATGGTCGCTTGCGTCTCGCGCGCGCCTTCGTCGAGAAGCGCCAGCACGCTGTAGTGGTACGGGCTGAAGCCGACCTGCTCGAACTCCTCGAACGCGCGCATCTTGAGCCCCATACCGAGCCGCGCCAGCAGGAAGGCCGGGCTCGCGATCAACTCGCGGGGGAAGCAGGGGTGATTCGGAATGCCGCTATCCACTGTCGGTGTCTCCATATCGCAACATAAGAGTAGCGCAGCCTATCGTGGATGTGCTAGACCGTGGAATGAATCCACGATTAGAGGGGATAACGAATGAGCAGTCAAAGTGTGGCAGCAACCTCGGATGTCCGGGAAAGCGACCGGCGGCGCTGGGTGATCCTGTCGGTGCTGGTGGTGGCGCAGTTCATGGTCGTGCTCGACGTGGCGATCGTGAACGTCGCACTGCCGACGATCAAGAACGACCTCCACTTCAGCGAAGACGGCCTGCAGTGGGTGATCACCGCCTACGCGATCGTGTTCGGTGGCGTGCTCCTGCTCGGCGGCCGGATGGCCGACCTGCTCGGCCGCCGGCGCGTGTTCATGGCCGGGATGGCTGTGTTCACGATCTTCTCCCTCCTCGACGGCCTCGCCTGGTCGTCGGGCTCGCTGATCGCTTTCCGCGGCCTGCAAGGGCTCGGAGCCGCGCTGCTCGCGCCTGCGGCGCTGTCGATCCTGACCACGACGTTCCGGGAAGGGCGCGACCGCAACGTCGCTCTCGGAATTTGGGGCGCAGCCTCCGGGAGCGGGGGCGCCGCCGGCGTCCTGCTCGGTGGCGCGCTGACCAGCGCGCTCAGCTGGTCGTGGATCTTCTTCATCAACGTCCCCGTCGGCGTGCTCGTGCTCGCGCTCAGCCCGGTGCTCCTGAGGGAGAGCCGTGCCGATCTCGATCACCGCCACTTCGACACGGCGGGCGCCGCGTCGATCACCGGCGGCTTGATGTTGCTCGTGTACGCGCTGACACACGCGAGCCAGCACGGCTGGGCCACGACCGAGACGATCGGGCTCCTCGCCGCGTCGGCCGCGCTCGTTGTCGGGTTCCTCGTGATCGAGATGCGCTCGCCGGCACCGTTGCTGCCGCTCCGCATCTTCCGCCTGCGGACGCTGACGGCCTCGAACATCACCGCCCTGCTGATGGGAGCGGCGATCTTCTCGCAGTTCTTCCTGCTCACGCTGTATATGCAGCAGGTGCTGCACTACTCGGCGCTGAAGACGGGAGTCGCCTACATCGCGCTGACGCTCTCGATCATCGGCTTCTCGGCCGTCTCGCAGGCGCTCGTCACCCGCGTCGGCATCCGGCTCGTCCTGCCCGTGGGCATGGCTCTGTCGGCGGCCGGCCTCGTCCTGTACGCGCAGCTGCCCGTTCACGGGACCTACTTCTCCAACCTGTTCCCGGCCTTCATCCTGAGCGGGATCGGGCTTGCGTTCGCGTTCGTGCCCATGTCGATCGGGGCGCTTACCGGCGTGCGACCGGATGACGCCGGCGTTGCCTCGGGGCTGCTGAACACGAACCAGCAGATCGGGGGAGCGATTGGAGTCGCCCTCGCCACGACGATCGCCACGACGTACACGAGCCACTACCTCCACGGACATGCCGGCGTCGGTCCCCTCGACGGCGCCGCACTCACGCACGGCTTCCAGGTCGCCTTCTACGTCCTCGCCGGCCTCGCAGCACTCGCTGCGGTCGTCAGCGCGATCATGATCGAGCCAGGCGCGGCTGCGAGCACGTCGACGGAGGAAACCACCGGTGGATTGACGCCGGCGCTCGAGGAAGCGGCCTGATCACTCGTACGCGGGCATAGGAGCGAACCGTCGGCCCCCTCCTTACCGTGAGCGTGAGGAGGGGGCGTGCTCCCTGAGGTACTGGTGGACGAGGGCGATCGCCATGCTGCCCTCGCCGACTGCCGCCGCTACGCGCTTCACCGGGCTGAATCGGACGTCGCCGCAGGCGAAAATGCCGGGGACGCTCGTCTCGAGCAGGTAAGGGTCCCGGTCGAGCTGCCACCGCCCGGCGGCGCGCACGTCGGAGCCGGTGAGCACGTAGCCCTTCGGGTCGAGAGCGATCTCCGGACGAAGCCATGCGGTCTCGGCGTCCGCTCCGATGAAAGTGAACAGCCCACCCGACTCGAGCCGGGACGTCTCGCCGGTCGCCGCGTCATGGACGTCGATCGCCTCGAGCGAGCTGTCCCCGTGCGCGGCGACCACCTCGGTTCGATAGAGCACGTCGATGTTCGCCCGGGTCGCGAGCTGGTCGACGAGGTACTGCGACATGCTCTTCTCGAGCGTCTCGCCCCGGTAGACGATGGTCACGCGCCGTGCATGGGTCGAGAAGAACAGTGCTGCCTGGCCGGCCGAGTTGCCCGCACCGATTATGTGGATGTCGAGCCCGTGCGTGTTCGCCGCTTCGCTGCGCGCGGCGCCGTAGAAGATGCCCTTGCCCGCAAGGCGGTCGAAGCCCTCGATTGCCGGGTGCCGCCAACGGACGCCGCACGCGAGGATGATCGTCGGCGCCCGCAGGACGTCGCCGCCGTCGAGGTGTACCTGATGGGTCGCGGCGTCGATTCGGGTGATCGACCTCGTGACGAGGATCTCGGCACCCAGCCTGCGCGCCTGCTGGAGCGCTCGGCTCGACAGTTCCTCGCCCGACACGCCCGACGGGAAGCCGAGGTAGTTCTCGATCCGGGACGACGTGCCCGCCTGTCCGCCGGGCGCCTCGCGCTCGATCACGATCGTCTCGAGCCCCTCGGACGCGGCGTACACGGCTGCCGCGAGGCCCGCGGGACCCGCACCGACGATCACCGTGTCGTACCCCGCGGCGGCCGGCTCGGTCGGGATATCGAGGAGCTCGGCGACCCGTCGCAGCTGCGGCTGCACGGCGGTCTTGCCGTCCACGACGCGAACGGCCGGCAGGTCGGTCTCGGCGGGCAGCGGGCCCGTCCACTGCTCCGCATCGGCGGGAAGCTCGGGCTGGAGCCACCTGAACCGGACCTGGTTACGGTCGAGAAAGCGCCGGAGCTCCGCACAGGAGGCGTCCGCCCGGCTGCCGAGGACGATGGCCCGGATCTCGGTCGGTGCCGCTGAGCGCGCCTGCAGGCCTTTGGGCCCGCCGAGCCGGTGGAAGGCGAGCTGGCCGACCCGCTCCCCGACCTCGGGCGCGGCGGCGGCGAGGGCGTGGTAGTCCTGCAGCTCGATCCTGAACACGCGCGACGTCTCCGCTGCGCGGAACCCACCGGGGTAGATCATCCCGAACGCCATCGCCATCTCCGCGAAGACGTCACCGGGCATTCGTTCGCCGATCACGCTCTCGACGCCGTCGACACGCCTGATCACTTCGATCCGACCCTCGAGGAGGCCGAACAGCGCCCGCGCATCGCCCTCGTTGACGGCGGATTCGCCCGGCGCGAGCGTGATGTCGGCGACCACCTCGGCAAGCCGCTGGCGTTCGGACGGATCGAGGTCCGCGAAGACCGTGATCTGCGCGATCTCCTCCGCCGTCACCATCGGATGCGCCAGCTCAACAGAGGGTCACGCTAGCTGCAGGCGTTTCCAGGAGGCTGGTATCCGGTCGCCCGAGTTGAATTGAACGCATGCAGCGTGGACAAGGGACGCTCGTCGCGATCGGGTTCCCGGCAGCGGCCCTGCTTGCCGTCGGGTTGCGCCTGGAACTGCACGGCGCGGGGCTCGACACCGGCATTCCGGCCGCGGTCGTCCTCGTAGCGCTGACCGCGTTCGCGGGACGGATCAACCTCGTCGTCGCCCCGCGGACGAGCGTGTCGCCGGCCGACGCATTCCTCGTCGCCGCGGCTCTCGTCGGCGGCCCGCTGCTCGGCGCCTGCGCGGGAGCCTCGATCGAGGCGTTCACCACCGGCGACGTCCCGCGCAAACGCCTCACCTACGCCGGCGTCGGTGCGCTGGAGGGGTTCGCGGTCGGACTGGTCGGTGAGCAGCTGAGGCACCGCAACGCATCCGGCGCGGTGGCGACGGTGACCGTCGGGCTGCTGACCGGCTTCGCGCTGATGGCCGTCGCCGTCGTCCTCGTCGCCCTCGACCGCGAGATCAAGCTACGTCCCGAGCTCCTCGCCTCGTGGCGCGCGGTCCTCGTCACCTGGTTCCTGCCTGCGCCGCTGCTCGTCCCGTTCATCTACCTCTTCCGGATCTCGCCGTCGCCGGCGTTGACGCTCGCATGCGGCCTGCTGCTCGTGGTCGCTGCCGGGAACCGCTTTCGACTGCGCCTCGAGCGCAGCCTCGAAGCCGAGCGGTCGCGCGCCCGCGTCGACGCCCTCACGAGCGCATCGAACCGCTACGCGCTCACGGAGGCGCTCACCGCCGAGCAGGCACGGATCCGGCGCGGCGGGCGTACGGCGGCGCTCTGCTTCCTCGACCTCGACCGCTTCAAGACGGTCAACGACACCTACGGCTACGCGGCCGGCGACGCCCTGCTCGTGGACGTCTACCAGCGGCTACGCGGTGAGCTGCGCGCCAGCGATCTGGTCTTCCGCTGGGGCGGGGAGGAGTTCGTCGTGCTCGCTCCGCACGTGGAGAACCCGGAGCTCGCGGACTTCGCCGAGCGTCTCCGCCTGCTCATCGCGACCCGGCCGTTCTCGATCGACGGGCGGCCCCGCACGATCACGGGCTCGGTCGGAGCCGTGCTGCTCGACGAGGGGCGTCCCGCCGACACTGCCCTCGAGGTCGCGAGCCGGCTGGTGCACAAGGCGAAGCTGACTCGCAACACGGCCGTCGTCGATAGGCCGGCGGACGCCGCTGGGAAAAGCCGGCTCCCGCACGCGGCCGGCGCGTAGACAGCGCCTGTGATCGCTGGCACCATGGCCGCCGATGAAGAGCATCGCCATTGTCGTACTGAGCGCCGTCCTCTCGGTCACCGCTGCGACCACGCATCATGCGACGGGCAACAACGGCGTCGCGCGCCTGACGCACGCGCAGCAGCAGGAGATCGTGGCCGCCGGTGAGTGGCACCGCGGCTGCCCGGTCTGGATGTCGCAGCTCCGCGTCCTCAGCTTTCGTTATTACGGCTTCGACGGGCAGACCCGCATCGGCCAGATCGTGGTCAACGAGAAGGTCGCGCAGCCGCTCTCGACGGTCTTCGCCAAGCTCTACGCGATGCGGTTCCCGATCCGGGACGCCGCCTTCTCGTCCACTTACGGCCCGCATCCCGACCAGAGCGGCGACGTGACCGCGTCGATGGAGTGCCGCGACGCCGCCGCGTCACCATGTAGCAGCAGCATCAGCACGCATCACTGGTCGATGCACGCCTACGGGGAGGCCGTCGACCTCGACCCGCGCGAGAACCCGTACGTTGGGTGCGGGATGACGCGCGACAAGACGGCGCTCTCCTACATGAAGCGGTCGCGTCACCGGCCGGGAATGGTGACGCCGGCCGTGCGGCGCGCCTTCGCCTCGATCGGCTGGGGCTGGGGAGGCTCGTGGTTCGGCTCCACGAAGGACTACATGCACTTCTCTGCCAACGGTCACTGAGTAGCCAGGAGGCTTCGTTGAACAAGGTTCTGTTAGTTGCGGTGCTGGCCGCCGCGGTCCTCGTCCCGTCCGCGTCTGCGAGCCGCGCACACAGCGTGAACCTCGCGCTCGTACCGCTCCCGAAGCCGGCGCTCGGCTCGGCGGCCCACGCGCTCGCGCTCGCCCACGACTCGGGACCCGTCTCGAACGACTCCGCCGCGTCCCATACGCCGGACGCGACGGCCGGGACGCTGAAGAAGCTCGGCCGCGTGAACGGATACGCGCTCGAGTACGGCAACGCGTTCACCGGTGCGCCAGGCGTCACCGACGTGCACACCGGCATCGAGCAGTACAAGACCTCGGCGGACGCCAAGCGCGGCCTTGCCTTCTGGCAGAAGGAGGACTCCAAGCTCGGCGCGCTCAACCAGCCCGGGTTCGCGGTCACGAACGTCCTCGTGAAGGTGCCCGCCGTCGGAACGAGGCGTTTCGCGTACCTCACGAGCTACAGCGCGTCTAACATCGCGCCGCTGTCGGGGATCGACGAGCAGGTCGTCGACGGACGCTACGTGCTCGACGTCATCGTCACAGCCGGATCTGCGTCCACCGCCAAGGCGCTCGCTCCGAAGCTCGCGAAAAAGCTCGACGCCCGGCTCCGGCTGGCGCTCAAGGGTCACCTGCACGCGAAGCCCGTGAGGTTGCCCAAGCTCAAGGCCGGACCTCCGCCCGGCGGACAGGATCTCTCGACGCTGGCACTCCGCGCCTCCGACCTCGTCGGGCCTGCGACGATCGACAAGCAATACGTGATCGACCCGGCGGCCATCTCGGACTACAGCGTCATCATGCTTCCGGGCGGCCCGTTCGACATCCTCGATCAGGAGATCGAGTGGTATCCGGCTGCGAACGAGGCGAGCTTCTTCGCCGACTTCGAGAACGCGTCCGCGCTGGCGCAGGCGGGGACGACGACGCTCGACCTGAGCAGCCTCGGCGCCGGCGCGCAGGGAAGCGTCACCGAGCGGTCCTCGATCAGCACGGGGCTGGTGGTCTTCTCCACCGGCCATCTGGCCGAGTTCATCTTCACGGCCGTCCAGGGCGCGATCGACACCGGCGACGTCACGAGCGTCGCGCAGGCTGCGGCGAGCAAAATCGCCTCGTCAGCGCTCGGAAATTGACCCACGGTGAGAGCGGTGCGTGCGAAAGGCATTCTCCTGGTGGCGCTCGTCGGCCTCGTCCAGAGCTCGGGTTCGGCTGCGATCCAGCCGTCGGACGTTCAGATGCTCGCTCAGGCGATGGCGAACCACCTGAACGCCGGCCTCGCCGGCTAGCCGGAGTTTCGACTAGGCGCCGACGACCTGGACGAGCCAGCGCCGGTCGCGCTCGCGGTCGAGCTCGATGAAGAGGACGCGCTGCCACGTCCCGAGCTGGAGCTCGCCTTCGCGCACGGGCACCGACTCGCCGGCGGTGCCAAGCAGCATCGCCATGCAGTGGGAGTGGCCGTTGCCCTGGTCCATGTCCTCCGGGCAGATGTTCTCGGTGCGCCGGTCCCAGTCGTCGTGGGCGTAGTAGCTCTCGCTCGGCACGAGCTTGCGCAGCAGGTCGCAGAAGTCCTCGAGGAAGCCGGTCTCCACCTCGTTCACGCGGACGCAGCACGTTGTGTGCGGGGAGTAGATGCAGGCGATCCCGTCGACGACACCGCTCGCCCGCACCGCGCCCTGCACGTCCTCGGTGATGTCGGTGACGGTGAGGCCGCCGGCGGTGCGCAGTCGCGTCTCGTGCTGGAACACCTTCATCGTCGCCGCCATTCTGCGGGAATCCTTAACCGACCCGGCGGTGGAACCTTCGCACCCTCAGCGGATCCTGCAGGACATATGGGGAGGAAGGCGGCGCAATTGCTCCATCCGATGAGCGCCGATCAGCGGCTCGAGCCTCGCAACGTCGATCGCCTGGACCTCGACCTCATGGAGCCGGGCCGTCTTCATCGTGCGAGCAGCCGCCGCGTCTCGGTGGCGATGACGAGCTCTTCGCGCGAGGGGACGATCGCGACCTCGAAGTCGCCGAGAAAGCGGGCGCGCTCGACGATCCGTTCGCGGACTTCAGTCGCGTGTTCGCCGATGCCGCCGGTGAATGCGAGAACATCGATCCCGCCGCCGGCGGCCGCCATCGCTGCGACCGCCGCCGCGACGCGGTGGACGAAGACGTCGAGCGCGGGCGCCGATGCCTCCCTCACGTCCCCGGAGCCACCGCCCGAGAGCCCGGCAAGCCCTGATTTATGCTCGAGCTCGTCCTCGAGCTCATCAAGGGTGAGCCGTTCCTCGCGAAGCAGGTACACAAGGGCGCCGGGGTCTACCGATCCGGAGCGTGTCGCCATCGGAACCCCGTCGAGCGGCGAGAATCCCATCGTCGTGTCGACCGACCTTCCTCCTCTCACCGCTGTCACGGAGCAGCCGCCGCCGAGATGGCAGACGACGAGCCGCTCGGCGTCGATCTGCGAGGAGACCCACTGGACGGAGATGCCGTGGAAACCGTAGCGATGCACGTCCCATTCCTCTCGCCATCGCTGCGGGACCGCATAGGTCGAGGCCGCGGGCGTCATCGTGCGGTGGAAAGCGGTATCGAACACCGCCACGTGCGGGACGTTCGGCAGCGCCTCGCGCGCACGGTGGATCTCCTCGAGCGCGCGTCGGTTGTGGAGCGGCGCCAACACCGCGAGCTCCTCGATCGCCCGCTCCACCTCGTTGTCGACGAGCACCGGATCACCGAAGCGGCGCCCACCGTGGACGACGCGGTGCCCGACGGCGTCCGCGGGGGCGAGGTCCTCCACCGGACGGGATTCGTCCCCGTGGACGAGGTGAAGCTTGACACTCGTGGAGCCCGCATTGACCACCAGGATGTCCATCGAAAGGATTCTCGTGACCGACGAAGAGCTGCGGGCGCTTGACGCGTACTGGCGCGCGGCGAACTACCTCGCCGTGGGGCAGATCTACCTGCTCGACAACCCTCTCCTCCGCGTGCCGCTGCACCCGGAGCACGTGAAGCCGCGCCTGCTCGGGCACTGGGGGACGACTCCCGGCCTCAACTTCCTCTATGCCCATCTCGACCGGGCGATCCGCGAACGCAACCTCGACGCGATCTTCGTTTGCGGCCCCGGCCACGGCGGACCGGCGGTCGTCGCGCACGCCTACCTCGAGGGGACGTACAGCGAGCTCTACCCCCACGTCTCGCAGGACGAGGCCGGCATTCGTGAGTTGTTTCGGCAGTTCTCCTTCCCGGGTGGGATCCCGAGCCACGCGGCGCCCGAGACACCGGGCTCGATCCACGAGGGCGGCGAGCTCGGTTACGCGCTCTCGCACGCCTACGGCGCGGCCTTCGACGATCCGGGTCTCACGGTTGCGTGCGTCGTCGGCGATGGGGAGGCCGAGACCGGGCCCCTCGCGACGAGCTGGCACTCGAACAAGTTCTCGGACCCCGCGCGCGACGGCCGCGTTCTGCCGATTCTGCACCTGAACGGATATAAGATCGCCAACCCCACCGTGCTCGCGCGGATCCCGGAGGAAGAGCTCACCTCGCTGCTGCGCGGGTACGGGTACGAGCCGCTCGTGTTCACCGCCGGCTTCGACGACGAGGACGTCCTCTCGATCCACGGTCGCTTCGCCGAGCTGCTCGACTGCGCGCTCGACGACCGCCGGGCGATGATCGTGTACCGGACTCCGAAGGGCTGGACCGGGCCGCATGAGGTGGACGGGCTGCCCGTCGAGGGAACGTGGCGCGCGCACCAGGTACCCCTTGCCGGGGTGCGGACGAACCCGCAGCACCTGCGGCAGCTCGAGGACTGGCTGCGCAGCTACCGGCCCGAGGAGCTGTTCGACCAACACGGGACGCTTCTCCCCGAGCTTGCAGCGGTGGCGCCCGAGGGTGAGCGCCGGATGTCTGCCAACCCGAGGACGAACGGCGGGCTTGTCCTGCGCGACCTCGAGCTGCCGGACTTCCGGGCCTTCGCGGTCTCGGTGGAGCGGCCGGGGGCCGAGACGGCCGAGGCGACCCGCGCGCTAGGGCGCTGGCTCGCCGAGGTCGTGCGTGCGAACCCGACGAACTTCCGCATCTTCGGCCCCGACGAGACGGCGTCGAACCGGCTCGGAGACGTCTTCGCCGTCACGGACAAGCAGTGGGACGCTGCAATCGAGCCCACGGACGAGTCGCTCGCCCCGAGCGGTCGCGTCGTCGAGATGCTCTCGGAGCACCAGTGCCAGGGCTGGCTCGAGGGCTATCTCCTCACCGGCAGGCACGGGCTCTTCAACTGCTACGAGGCGTTCATCCACCTCGTGGACTCGATGTTCAACCAGCATGCGAAGTGGCTGAAGGTGACGCGGGGGATCGCGTGGCGCCAACCGCTCGCATCGCTCAACTACTTGCTCTCATCGCACGTCTGGCGGCAGGATCACAACGGCTTCTCGCATCAGGATCCGGGCTTCATCGACCACGTCGTGAACAAGAAGGCGGAGATCATCCGCGTCTACCTGCCGCCCGACGCGAACTGCCTCCTTTCCGTCGCCGACCACTGCCTGCGCTCGCGCCACTACGTCAACGTCATCGTCGCCGGCAAGCAACCCGCGCTGCAATTCCTGCCGATGGAGGAGGCGATCCTCCACTGCACGCGCGGCATCGGGATCTGGGAGTGGGCGTCCAACGACGGTGACGCGGAGCCGGACGTCGTACTCGCCTGCTGTGGAGACGTGCCGACGCTCGAGACACTGGCCGCGACCGCGATCCTGCGCGAACGGCTGCCGCAGCTGAAGGTGCGCGTCGTCAACGTCGTCGACCTGATGCGCCTCCAGCCCGAGAGCGAGCATCCTCACGGCCTCCCCGACAGTGAGTTCGACTCCCTGTTCACGACCAGCCGCCCGGTCGTCTTCGCCTACCACGGCTACCCGTGGCTGATCCACCGCCTCACCTATCGGCGCACCAACCACGCCAACCTGCATGTGCGCGGCTACAAGGAGGAGGGGACGACCACGACGCCGTTCGACATGGTCATGCTCAACGACCTCGACCGCTACCACCTCGTCATCGACGTGGTCGACCGCGTACCAGGACTCGCCGACCGTGCCGGCCACCTGCGGCAGGAGATGGAGGATGCACGCCTCCGTGCCCGCGCCTACGGTCGTGAACACGGCGAGGACGACCCCGACATCGCCGGCTGGAGCTGGCAGGCCCAGGCGACCGCCGCGCCGTAGTCCGCGGCTTTCGCGCAACTCAGGCCGTAACACCCCGGACATCGAGGGCTAGCATCACGCTCGTGGTCGACGGCGCTCATTCTTCTGACCCGGAAGATCACGCCGGGATGCCTGCTGATAGGCAACGCGACGCTCGGACGGCGATTCAGGACGCCCGCGGGCGCGGTCTCCAGGCCCTACGAGGCCGTCTCACCGGCCAGGTCGTGCTTCCGGGCGATCCTGAGTGGGGCGAGGCTCGCCAGGCTTGGAATCTCGCGGTCGATCAGAGGCCGTTCGCGGTCGCGTTGGTCGAGTCCGTCGAGGATGTCGTCAAGGTCGTCGAGTTCGCGCGTGCTCATGGCCTTCGGATCGCCCCGCAAGGAACCGGCCATGGAGCCTCAGCGCTCGCGGTGCTGGATGACACGATCCTCGTGAAGACGTCGCGTTTGCGCGGCGTCGAGATCGACGCCGGCGCCCGTCGCGCGCGCATCGAGGCTGGAGCGCTCTGGGAGGATGTCGTCGAGCCCGCTGCTGAGCAGGGGTTCGTCGTTCTCCATGGTTCCTCTCCCGATGTTGGTGTGGTCGGCTACACGCTGGGGGGCGGCATGGGCTGGCTGGCGCGGAGCCGAGGGCTCGCGGCGAACAGCGTGACCGCGGTCGAGCTCGTCACTGCCGAGGGCAGGTTCGTGCGGCTGGACAGTGAGAACGAGCCCGATCTTTTCTGGGCCGTCCGGGGCGGCGGCGGCAGCTTCGGGGTCGTGACGGCGGTCGAGCTCGAGCTGTATCCGACCCCTGAGCTGTATGCCGGCGCCATGTTCTGGCCCGTCGAACGGGCCGGTGAGGTCTTGCGCAGCTGGCGCGATTGGGCCGAGACGGTGCCGGACGAGGTCACGTCGGTCGGCCGGATTCTTCATTTCCCGCCCCTCCCTGATGTTCCGGAGCCGCTGCGCGGCAACAGCTTCGTGATCGTCGAGGCAGTTCTGGTCGGCTCGGAGAGCGAGGGCGCCGCGCTGGTCATGCCGCTGCGAGAGCTCGATCCGGTGATGGACACCTTCGCTGCCGTGGCGCCGACGGCTCTTCAACATCTGCATATGGACCCACCACACCCGGTTCCGGGCATCGGTGACGGACTGTTCCTCGAGCGGTTGCCCGTCGAGGCGATCGACGCGATCGTCCAGACCGGCGTCCCACCGTTGGTAACGCTCGAGATCCGGCAGCTCGGCGGGGCGATGGCCAGTTCGTCGCAGCACCACGGCGCGGTCGGTGCGCTCGATGCCGGCTACGTGATCTTCACAGCCGGCATGGCGCCGACCCCGGAGATCGCCGCCGCTGTCCGTGCGGCAGTCGACCTGGTCAAGACCGGGCTCGCCCCCTGGGAGTCGGAGCGAACGTACTTCAACTTCTCCGAGCGGCCGGTCGGGGGCGCTCGACTTTACCCACGGAAGACGTACACCTACCAGCGGCTGCGCAAGATCAGGGCCGCGCACGACCCCGGCGAGATGTTCGTCTCCAACCACCCGATCCCGCCGGCCGTCGTCATCGATGCGGCGCGGATTGCGAGCGCACCTCTTCTCGTCGACCTCCCCGCCGCCGAGCTCGACGCGCTTGCGGCGGAGATGGGAGAGGCCGAGGTCGACGCGGGCACCGAGATCGTCACGGTCGACGAATCCGGAACAACCGTCTACCTGATTGAAGAGGGCGAGGCCGAGGTACTAGGTGCCGGCGGCCCGACACTCGTGACGCTCGGCCCGGGCGACACCTTCGGCGAGATCGCGCTCCTACTGACGGGAGAACGAACTGCCACGGTCGTCGCCCGGACGCCGATGAGACTCCTCGCGCTCTCCGGCCCGGACTTCGAGCGCATCCGGGGACATGTCCCCGAGCTCGAGCGCACCCTACGCCGCCTCGGACTCGAGCGCGCCTCGCGGTAGACCCCGCCCGCCATGGACGGCTCGCCGACTGATGCGCCAGGCGGCAGGCGAAAGCCTTCCCCCAAGTGTCCCGCCACCGCGACGTTCTGCGGGACACTTCGGCCGAACTTCATGTCAGGTGAGAGGACGCTCGCGCAGGCGAGCGGCTACCCTCCGGCTGCTGGCCGTGAACGCTGGCCCAGGCGAGACCACTACTGCTCCGGATCACCCCACTGCTGGCGCGCGTCGAGGTGAGCAGTTCATGTTTCGAGTGCGAGCTCGACCGCTTCGTCGAGTCCGATTAGGCGCTCGGTGGGAAGGCGCGCGAAGTCGGGGCCGAGGTTTCGCCGAATGTGGGCCTCGAAGGCGTTGCGGTGACGGCGCCAGCCGCCGAGCGGAGCGACCGAGCTGTCGTCAGCGACTGCGCCCCACAGGCGCATGGCGTGTTCGTGCTGGCCGCGCGCGGCGGCAATTCGTGCGAAGAGGCCGACGCCGAGGGCGCGTCCGCTGCGATCGCCGATTTCCTGCGCAAGCAAGAGAGAGTCGCGTGCGCACGTTTCGGCTTGGTCGAGGTGACCGGCATCGAGCGACAGGCTCGCACGCTCCGCCAACATTCCGCTCTCCCACCAGCGCACCCCCGCCTCGCGCGCCATCGCAGCGCTGGCGTCGAGAAGCTCGATCGCGCGTTCGTCGTCACCTGAGTCGCGGGCAATTGCGCCGAGCGTTCCGACCGTTTGGGCCTGTCCCCAGCGATCCCCGGTTCGCTCGTGAATCGCCTGGCTCGTTTCGACGAGCTCGCGTGCTTGGCCGAGGTTTCCGCCGCGCATGGCGCTGATTCCGAGCCGGTGCAGTAGGACCGCCTGACCGTGCTCGTCTCCGAGTTCCTCGAAGGATGCGAGGCTTTGTTCGTACAGTCGCTTTGCTGCCTCGTCGTCGCCGGCGATGTCGGTCGCGCCTCCGAACGCGCGTAGCGCGTCGGCGCGGAGCCGCGGGGGCAGGGCCTCGGCCTCCGGCCGACCGAGTAATGCTGCAAACCACCGAATGCCTTCGCGCGGATCGTGCGTGACCCAGAAGCGTTCCATCGCGCACGCAAGCTCGAGACCCAGCTCCACCGAGCCGCTGCCGACCGTCCAGGCGAGCGCGCTGCGCAGGTTGTCCTGCGCCGCCGCGACGAGGTCGAGCCGTTCCGCACCCGGGCGACGGACTGCGCTTACATTCGCGCCCTGGGCGATTCCGAGGAAGAACTGGACGTGTCGTCGACGAACGTCATCCGCCTCGGGAGCCGCTTCCAACCACTCGAGCGCGTACTCACGCACGGTCTCGAGGAACGAATAGCGGCCGTCGGATCCCTCCATGAAACTCTGATCGACGAGGGATGACAGCCCTTCGGAGTCCGCATCGCACACCTCCGCGGCAGCCTCCGCGTCGAAGCCGCCGACGAAGACCGCGAGGCGAGCGGCGAGACCCTGCTCGTGAGCGGAGAGCACGTCGAAGCTCCAGGCGAGGGTGGCGCGTAGCGTTCGTTGTCGAGCGGGAAGGTCTCGCGGTCCGCCTGAGAGGAGCGGCAGAGCGGGCTCAAGGCGCTCGAGCAGGGCGGTCGGTTGGAGGATTCGAGTGCGTGCGGCCGCGAGCTCGATCGCGAGGGGCAGCCCGTCAAGGCGCGCGCAGATGCGCCTGATGGCTTGCTCATCGGCGTCGTCCGCTTCGAAGTGAAGGTCTGCCTGGCGCGCTCGCGCGTGGAAGAGCGCCACTGCGGCGTCCGCGGTTAACGGTTGCACCGGGTAGACGTGCTCCCCGGAGAGGTGGAGGACGGTGCGGCTGGTGACCAGCAGGGTGAGGCGCGGTACGCGGGAGAGCAGCGTGCTGAAGATCGGTGTGCCGTCCAGGAGGTGCTCGGCGTTGTCGAGCACGAGCAGCAGCTCACTTGCGCGGATCGCATTCACGAGGGTGTCGAGCGGCTCTTCTCCGGGTGCCTGATCGATCGCGAGCGCACGCACGATCGCGTCGACGATGAGCGCGGGGTCGCGCAGCGGCGCCAGCTCCACGAACTCCGCTCCGTTTGCGAACGCCGCTGCTCGGTCGCGCGCAGCTTCAAGCGCAAGTCGTGTCTTGCCTGTGCCGCCGGCGCCCGTCAGCACGAGCAGGCGGACATCGTCGCGGAGCAGCAACTCTCGTAGCTCGTCCAGCTCGCGCTCGCGTCCCAGCAGCGGGTTCGGCGGAAGGGGCAGGTGAACGGTCCCCGACTCTTCGGTACGGGTGACGCTCAGAACCGCGTGGTGCTGGAGAATCCGCCGTTGCAAGAGGCGCAGCTCACTGCTCGGTTCGAGGCCAAGCTCGTCGCGAAGGCGCTCCTGCATCGAGCCGTAGAGGTCCAGCGCCTCTGTCTGGCGACCGCAGCGGTAAAGGGCGAGCATCGCCTGCGCCTGCAGCCGCTCCCGAAGCGGGTACTTCGCCGCCAGACCGACCAGCTCCGCGAGCAAGTCGACATGTCTTGCCAGAGCGAGCTCTGCCTCGATCCGCTCCTCGACTGCAACGAGTCGGAGCTCCTCGAGCCTTTCCGCCTCAGGGCGGGCAAAGTCTTCGTACGCCAGGTCGCCGTACGCGGGACCGCGCCAGAGCCCGAGCCCACGACGCATGATCGACGCGGCAAGGGCCGGATTGCCGTCGTGCAACGCCTGTTTGCCCTCCGCGACCAGCCGCTCGAAGCGGGTCGCGTCCAGCGAGACGTGCGTGAGCTCGAGCGCGTAGCCCGAACCATGCGTGCGGATGGCGCTTGGCGTCAGCGTCTTTCGCAATTGCGAGACGTAGACCTGGAGAAGCTTCGGCGCCGACGAGGGCGGCGAGACGTTCCAGACGGCGTCGATCAGCTTGTCGACCGTCTGGATGGTGCCGGCATCGATGGCGAGTGCAGCCAACAGCCGTCGATGTTTCGGTGCGGGGACCGGGATTGCTGTCCCGCCTTCGCCGAGGTCGAGCCGGCCGAGAACACGAATCTCCATACGCGAATTCTTCGCGCCTGGCTGCGCCACCGCAAGTCGCTATACCGAAACTAAGGCGGCTTCCTTCACCTTCAACGCATGGAAAGGCGGAAGGCGGCAGCAGTGACGTATGCGCTCGTCCAGGACGTCGCATCGACATGGGAGCAGTACGAGCGCGTGACGGCTCCGCTTGTCAAGCCATTGCCGGACGGACTGATCCTGCACATCGCTGGACCGACCGACGAGGGTTTTCGCGTCATCGACGTCTGGGAGACGAAGGAGGCGTGGGAGCGATTCCAGGCCGAACGCGTCGCACCGGCCATCGCCGCGCTCGGCGGCCCAGCTCGTCCCGAACCAACCTTCCGCGATCTCCACGCCGTCCACGTAGTTGCAGGCGCGGGCGGCGCCGTGCCGACTGATCCTCGAAAGGGGGAGCAATGACCCGTTTCACCGCATCTGCAGCGGTGCTGCTGGCGACCGTTGCTGCGCTTCTCGCCGCGGTTCCCGCATCCGCAGCCACCACGCAGAACTTCCAGGCGACCTTCGTCGACATCTACAGCCAGTGTCCGATCCACCCACCGACGCTCGTCTTCTGTGGCGACGGCACCGTCGCCGGACTCGGACAGGCCAGTTCGACCGCCTCTCTCACAGGTCCGCTCGTGCCGATCCCCGGAACCGACTGCGTTGCGCTGACGGCCGTACGGACAATCACTCTCGCCGGCGGCGACTCGCTCACGCTCACCGAAAGCGGGACCAAATGCCCACCAAGCGAATCGGCCGGCCAGAACGCCCAAGGCGACCCCTACACGGTCGCGAAGATGTTCACGATCGCCGGCGGAACCGGGATCTTCGCCGGAGCCACGGGCAGCGGTACCGACGTCAACCGCTCCGCCGGCAACTCCCAGGTCTCCGTCATCTCCGGGACGATCACGCTGACCTGACGGCGGTTGTCGACTGAAAGGGAACTCGGGATTCGCCGATAACCACCGAAAACAGGTATGACGAGGGACCCGGAAGGGCCCCCTCGTCATACCTGAACGATTGAGGGAGGAGCGAGAGGCGGCCATGGCCAGTCGCAGCCGAAGCCGCAGATCACACCGTCACTGTCGATGAGATGCCAACAGACACCAGCTTGTACCGGATTTGTGCCGTAGCGCGAACTCACCCTATTCAGGGGACCCGAGCGCCGATTTGTCACGACGCCGAGCCGATGAGCGGCGTTGCTCAGGCGTCATTCCTGAACCTCAAGGGCCGGGATTCGAACCAGGGACCAACGGATTATGAGCTGGCCATCGTCGTCTCGGTCGCTCTCGGCGCGTCTGAGTTTTCCGGGCGACTTCACCCGTCTGGCCTCTCCGACGAACGCCGCGTCTAGACGGGTCTTCTTACCACCCGCTTGCCACTTCGCGGAGTGAGAGTCCACTAGGCTCGGGCCTGCCGACCTGGAGCTCGTCGCCCGTCGCCACCGGCACAGATGCACGGCGACGCGCTGCGGGGCCCCGACGAAGGGCCCCGCAGCAGTGCGGATCGAGTCGTCCTACGGAATGAGGACGCCGTCCAAGAACAGCTGGATCGCGCCCGCCGTGAGTCCGCCCGAGGCGACCGTGTCGATGCCTGAGAAGGTCTCGAAGTCGAGCTGGTCGGTGGCTTCTGCGTGCAGAAGCTCGACCGCCGGGGCCTGGCCGGTCACGTTCACGTCGCCGACCGCGCCGGCGACGGTGAAGGCGTCGTCCCCATTGGTCCCGTTGACCACCACGTGGTCGATCTGGCCGTCACCGGCGGTTCCACCGAGAGCGCCGGCGAGGTCGAGGTCGACACTCGTGACGTCGGTGCCGGTCAGGTCATTGACCGTCACGTTGTCCGCGCCGCCGAGCGCGTTGAAGGTCACGAACTCGACTCCGCCCGTGTCCATCGTGACGTTCGCCGGCTGACGGAAGAACCGCAGCCGGTTCCCGTTCGCCGACAGGTCGACCGTCTCCGAAGCGGCTGCGCCGTTGAACACCAGCGTGTCCCTGCCGTCTTCGCCGTCGATCGTGTCGCTGCCGTCGCCCGGGTCCCAGACAAACGTGTCGTCGCCTGCACCGAGAGCCGCATGGTCGTTGCCGCCGTTGCCGTCGATCGCGTCGTTGCCGTTGCCGCCGAGGAGCGTCTCCGCGCCCGGGCCGCCGGCGATCGTGTCGTTGCCGTCCCCGCCGTCGAGGAACTCGCTGATCGCTCCGCTGCCAAGTCCGGTTGCGGAGATGGAGTCGGCGCCGCCGAGGCCCTCGACCAAGAGCTCGTCGGTGGGCTCCTGATGCTGGATCGCAACCTGCGTCTGAAGGCCGGTCACCGTGACGCCCGACGAGGCGCCGGCCGCGGTCAGCGCATCGTTTCCGTTGGTGCCGATGACGTTGACGCGGTCGGTCTGGCCGTCACCCGTGGTGCCGCCGAGGGTGCCGGCGAGGTCGAGATTGACGCTCTTGACGTCGGTGCCGGTCAGATCGTGGACCGTGACCACGTCGGCGCCGCCGAGCGCGTTGAAATCGACCTGCTCGACTCCGCGGGTGTCCATCGTGATGTTCACCGGGTTGCGGAAGAACCGCAGCCGGTCCCCGTTCGCCGACAGGTCGACCGTCTCGGAGGCTGCGGCGCCGTTGAACACCATGGTGTCCGTGCCGTCGTTGCCCTCGATGGTGTCACTGCCGTCGCCCGGGTCCCAGACGAACGTGTCGTCGCCGGCGCCGAGGTCCGAGACGTCGTTGCCGCCGTTGCCGTCGATCGTGTCGTTGCCGGAACCGCCGTTCAGCGTCTCCGGACCGGCACCGCCGGCGATCGTGTCGTTGCCCGGACCTCCGTCGATCCTTGTCGGGATGGCGTTGGTGAACGCACCGTTGCTGTCGTCGATACGCACCTGGTCGTCGCCGGCGCGCGCCTTGATGCTGATGCTCTCGATCGCAGCGCGCGGGAAGCTGAAGTCGGCCGTCCCGTCGTTGCCGAGATCCACCTGGACGACGGCGGGGTCGCTGGGCGCGAGCCGAAGTGCGATCACGTCGTTCGCTTCGGTCCCCCGCACACGCAAGGTGTGATGTTCGAGCCGCGCGCGTGCACCCTCGAGCTGGTGCCCGTCCCGAACTGCTCCCTGAGCGGGGTAGGCCGCGGCTGTTGCGACGGCGACGACGGCTGCCGCCGCCACCGGCAAGACCGCGAGGTGAATCCGTACTGTGCCCTTCGTCATGCTCGTTCCTTTCCGAGTCGTTGACCCCTTCGCCGCCTAGAGACCCCGAAGGCGCGCGTCTATTCCCGGGGCGGTCGCGCGCGGCGGGGAATACGGAGCGACGCGTGGTGTCCTTGCAGGTGTGACAACCCATACGCAGTCGCCGCCGGAGCTACCGTGGAGGTCGTCATGTGGCTGAGACGGGGTCGCGAGGAAGAGGCCGACGCTCGCGGGGTCGCCGAGCTTGCGGCGCTTGCGGACGGTTCGGTTCCGCCCGAACACCGCGCAGAGCTCGAGGCGCGCATCGAGGCTTCGCCGATCCTTGCCGATCGACTCGCCGAGCAGGAACGGGCGGTCACGCTGCTACGCGGCGCCGGAGACGAGGTCGAAGCTCCGGCCGGGCTGCGGGCGCGCCTCGAGGCGCAACGATCTGCGCGCACCGTCCGCACCCCGCGACGCCTCGCTCTCGCCGGAGTCGCAGCGGCCGCGGTGGCAGCCGCTGCAATCGCAGTCGTCGTCGGCTCCGGCTCGCACGGCGCGCGTTTCCAGGCTGCCCTCGGGCCAACCCCGCTCCTGCCCGCAGCCCACGGCGAGGCGACGCTGACCAGGACGCCCTCCGGATGGCGGATCCACCTCCACGCCACGGGACTTCCACGCCTCGCGGGCGACCGCTTCTACGAGGCCTGGCTCCGGAGCTCATCCGGAGTGCTGGTACCGATCGGGACGTTCAACGACGGCCGGGACGTGACGCTCTGGGCCGGGGTCTCGCCGGTGAGCTACACCGTGCTGACCGTCACCCGCGAGCGGGCCGACGGCAAGCAGGGCTCATCGGGCGAGAAGGTGCTCGTCGGCCCGGTCCGGACGGGCTGATCAGGCTCACTCGGAGCCGCCTTCGATCCGCCGCACGACTTGTTGGCGGGCGCGGTACAAGCGGCTCATGACGGTTCCCTCGGGAATGCGCAGGGCCCGAGCCGCCTCCTTGTAGGAGAGCCCTGTGACGTCGACCGCGACGAGCACGTCGCGATAGTCGGCGGGAAGTGCGGCGACGGCCGCATAGACCTCGCCGGCCTCGAGCGCAGCCGCCGGGTCGGTCGCGTGTGGGTCGGCGACGACGTCGAGCTCGTCCGGCAGCGGCGCGGTCCTGAGCCGGCGGCTCTCCGTTCGCTTCTGATTCAGGAATGTGTTGCGGAGCGTCCTGAGGAGATAGCCGAGATC
>DASYOZ010000105.1:0-2906 GCA_036007185.1 Gaiellaceae bacterium
GGACCGCCGACGAGCTGGACGGTGTGGCTCGGCGATCCCGACGACATGGCGCGTCGTGCCGAGAAGGCTCTCGACCGCTTCCGGCGCCTCAAGCTCAAGCTCGGCGGCGGCGACGGCACCGACGTGGAACGTGTCCGAGCAGTACGCGGAGTCGCCGGCGATCTGCCGCTGCAGGTCGACGTCAACGAGGCGTGGAGCCTCGACGAGGCTCTCGACGCACTTCCTCGGCTGGCCGAGCTCGGCGTCGAGTACTGCGAGCAACCGCTGCCGGCCGGGGACGCGGGCGGCCCGGAGCTGAAGGAGCGCTCGCCGCTCCCCATCTACGTCGACGAGGACTGCCATGTGCTCGCGGACGTCGCGACCTGCGCGGCGCGCGCGCACGGGATCAACGTCAAGCTCGCGAAGTCGGGCGGGATGCGCGAGGCGGTGCGGATGGTGCACGCGGCCCGCGCGCTCGGGCTCGGCTGCATGCTCGGCTGCATGGTCGAATCCGGGCTCGCCATCTCGGCGGGCGCGCAGATCGCGTCCCTCTTCGACCACGTCGACCTCGACGGCAACCTCCTGCTCGCGCACGACCCGTGGCCGGGCGTCCCGTTCGCCGACGGCGTGCAGCTTCCACCCGACGAACCGGGGCTCGGTGTCCACGCGGTACCTGCTGCTAGCTGAGGGCTTCTCCGGAGACCCCCTCTACGGGAAGACGATGCGCGGCCTGCTGCGCTACCGGCGGGACGACGTTGCCGCGATCCTCGACTCGACGCGCTTCGGCGAGACGGAGGATGGCGTGCCGGTGGTCGGCACTGTCGAGGAAGCGCTCCCTCTCGGGCCGACGACGGCGCTCGTCGGGGTCGTGACGCAAGGCGGGCGCTTCCCGCCCGAGTGGATGGAGCTCCTCCGCGCGTGTATCGAGCACGGCCTCGACGTCGAGAACGGGCTCCACGTCTTCCTCGCGGACGATCCGGAGCTCCGGGAGCTCGCCGCGGAGCGGGGCGTCGAGCTGCGCGACCTGCGCCGGCCGCCGGCGGGGCTCTCGACCGCGACCGGCGCGAACCTCGGCGTCGACGCGACGATTGTCCTCACCGTCGGCTCCGATTGCGCGATCGGGAAGATGACCGTCTCGCTCGAGCTCGATCTCGAGGCCCGGCGGCGCGGCTTGCGCTCGGTCTTCGTCCCGACCGGGCAGACGGGCATCGCGATCGCCGGCTGGGGGATCGCGGTCGACGCCGTCGTGGCCGACTTCGTCGCGGGGGCCGCCGAGCGCCTCGTCGTCGAGGGGCGGGAACGCGGCGGCGAGCTGCTCTGGGTCGAGGGTCAGGGCTCGCTCCTGCACCCGGTCTATTCCGGCGTCGCGCTCGGCCTCTATCACGGGAGCGTTCCGCACCTGCTCGTCCTCTGCCATGAGCCCGGCCGGACGGAGATCGAGGGCGCCGGCGGCGGGCCGCACCCGATTCCGCCCCTCGGTGAGCTCGTCGAGCTGCACGAGCGGCTCGCCCTGCCGGCGCGTCCGGCGCGGGTCGCGGCAGTCGCGCTCAACACGCGGGCGCTCGGAGAGGAGGAGGCGCGCGCGGCGGTCGCGGCGGCGGAGGAGGCCACCGGTCTGCCTGCCGACGATCCGGTCCGGTTCGGCGTCGCGAAGCTCGTAGACGCCGTGCTCGCCGCCGCGCCATAGCCAACTTGACACGAACAGACGTTCGCTCTATCATGCGAACAGATGTTCGGGAAGTTCCTGATCCTGCTCTGCGCCGTGGCGCTCGCCGTCGGGCTCGCCGCCCACAGCTCGAACGGGGCGGGGCCGAAGCGGACGTACGTCGTGCGGCCGGGCGACACGCTCTGGACGGTCGCCGAGCGCACGTACTCCGGCGACCCGCGCCAGGGCGTCTGGGAGCTCGAGCAGCGGAACCACCTCGGCTCCGCGACGATCGTCCCCGGCGAGAAGCTCGTCGTGCCCTAGGAGGACGCCGGCGGGAGATCGATGCCGCTGACGTAGACCTTCTCGCCGCGGAAGAGGCGCCGCTCGGGGTCCCAGGGGAACCAGATCACGACCTTCCACTCGAGCCGCTCGTCGCCGGGAGGTGTACCGAGCCACGGCGCGCGCTGGGTGGCCGTCACGTTCGCCTCCTCGCACACGCCCTGCGGCCCGATCACGATGTCGGTGAGGTCGAACCGGATGTCCGGGAAGGCGGTGAGCAGCTCGGTGTAGAAGCGGCGCGCACCGTCGTGTTCCTCCCAGCGGTGACCGGTCTGGACGAGCTCGTAGACGCAGTCCGGCGTCAGCGTCGAGATCAGGCCCTCGAGGTCGCGGGCGTCCTCGGCGAGCGAGTGCTTCTTGTAGAGCTCCCGGACGTCGTGGTACAGCTCGGGCGTCAACTCACGCCGGTAGACCTCGAGCACGGTCGGGTCGGCCACGGCCAGAGCCTACCCCGGCGCCGCAGCTCAGGTCAGGCAGGCACGAGCTCGTCGGCCAGCGGATCGGAGCCGAACAGCTCCGGCGACCGCTGCACGAGCGCGACGTAGGCATCGACGACCGCCGGCGCGAACTGCGTGCCGCGATTGAGGACGATCTCCTCGGTCGCCTCGTCGAGCGGCCTCGCGGAGCTGTACGGACGGTCGGTCGTCATCGCATCGAGGGCGTCGGCGAGGCCGACGATCCCCGCCTCGAGCGGGATCGCGTCGCCGCGCAGCCGGTGCGGGTAGCCGTTCCCGTCCCAGCGCTCGTGATGCGAGCGCACGACCTGGAGACCCTCGCCGTCGAGCAGCGGCACGTTCGCGAGCAGCTCGGCGCCGATCAGCGGGTGCCTGCGCATCAGCCGCAGCTCGCCGTCCTGGAGCGGGCCGTCCTTGTCGAGGATGGAGTCCGGGATCCCGATCTTGCCGATGTCGTGGAGCAGGAAGCCGTACTCCAGGCTGGC